>PHBI01000016.1 GCA_002841945.1 Deltaproteobacteria bacterium HGW-Deltaproteobacteria-14 | reverse complement strand
CCGCCGACACCGAGCCCGCCGACACCGAGCCCGCCGACACCGAGCCCGCCGACACGACGCCCGCCGACACCGAGCCCGCCGACACCGAGCCCGCCGACACGGCGCCCGCCGACACCGGCCCGACGCCGTGTCTGCGCGACGAGGACTGCGCCGACCGCGACTTCGGCCCCTGCGCCACGCCGCGCTGCGACGACGGCGGGGCCTGCGTCGCCGCCCCCGCCGGCGAGGGCGACGCCTGCGAGGACGGCAACCTCTGCACCACCGGCGAGCGCTGCGCTGCGGGCGCGTGCGTGCCGACCGTCGCGGTCACCTGCGCCGACACCAACCCGTGCACCGACGACACCTGCGACCCCGCCGTCGGCTGCCGCTTCAAGAACAACTTCGCGGCGTGCGACGACCTCGATCCGTGCACCAGCGGCGACCGCTGCAGCGGGGGCGCCTGCCTCTCCGGCGGGCCGGCCTGCGATGACCACAACCCGTGCACCAACGACGCGTGCGAGACCGACGGGACCTGCGTGAACGCGCCGGACGACTCGCTGACCTGCAGCGACGGCAGCGACTGCACCGCCGGCGACTTCTGCGCCGACGGCGTCTGCGTCTCCGGCCTCGGCGACGGCTGTGACGACGGCAACGGCTGCACCACCGACACCTGCGCCGCGAACGGCGTGAGCTGCGCCCACGCCAACGACAACGGCGCGACCTGCGACGACGCCAACGCCTGCACCGACGGCGACCGCTGCGTCAACGGCAACTGCGTGTCCGGCGGGCCGATCAAGTGCGGCGGGAGCCCGGGCTGCGTCGACTGGACCTGCGACCCGGTGAGCGGGTGCGCGCTCGTCGCGCTGCACGTCGGCGAGCCCTGCACCGACCTCGACAAGTGCACGGAGGGCGACGTCTGCGACGCCACCGGGACCTGCGTCGCCCTCACGACCAAGGACTGCGACGACGGCAACCCGTGCACCTTCGACAGCTGCCTCGCTGCCACCGGCTGCAAGTACCAGATCACGGTCGGGCTCTGCGACGACAGCAACCTCTGCACCACCGACGACAAGTGCGTGATCGGCCAGTGCCGGGGCACGCAGCGGGCCTGCGACGACGGCGACGCCTGCACCTTCGACAGCTGCGACCCGCTGCTCGGCTGCCAGTTCCTGCCGGGCGGCGTCTCCTGCGACGACGACAACCCGTGCACCGATGATCGCTGCGACCCCGACGACGGCTGCGTCCACTCCCCGAGCTTCGCGCCCTGCGACGACGGCGAGCGCTGCACGGTCGACGACACCTGCACCCAGGCGGGGATCTGCGCAGGCGTGCCCGACGACTGTGACGACGGCGATCCGTGCACCGCGGACTTCTGCGATCTCGAGGAGGGGTGCCACAACGAGCCCTTCATCGGCGCCTGCGAGGACGGCGACGCCTGCACCGCCGGGGAGACGTGCGACGGCGGCGGCGGCTGCGCCGGCGGCACGGCGGTCGAGGTCGACGACGGCCTCGCGTGCACCGTCGACAGCTGCGGCCCGACGAGCGGCGTCCTGCACACCCCCGACCACGGCGCCTGCTCGCTCGGAGAGGCCTGCGACCCCCAGCTCGGCTGCGCCGCGATCACGCCGCTGGTGCTCGTCACCCGCGTCATGCTGGCGCCCGTCGTCGCGGCCGACGCGGAGCCGGGCTATGGCCAGTGGGTGGTGCTGACCAACGCCACGGACGCGGCGCTCGACCTGGCCGGCTGGGCGCTCGCCAACGGCGACGAGGAGACGGCGCTGCTCGCCCAGCCCTCCGGCGCCCCGGCGCCGATCCTGCCCGCCCGGGCGTCGATCGCCGCCGTCAAGGCGACGGCCACCCCGCCCCCCGAGGGTGCGGGCGCGTTCGCCCTGGTCTACGGCGCCCCCGACGACGCCTTCGCCTTCGCGGCGGACGGGGACCGCGTCGCCCTCCTCGACGCCGACGCGGCCGAGGTCGACGCCGTCGCGCTGCTCACCCTCGCGACCGAGCCTGGAGAGGTCGGCGCCGACGCGTTCCCGCTGCTGCCAGGCCGCCCGATCGCCTTCGGCGCAGCGCGCTTGGCGACGGCGGCCGACGCCGGCGCCAATGACGACGGCGGTGGCTGGTGCGTCGCCGCGGACGCCCCCGACGACCTCGCGCCGGTCGCGTGCGGCCGCGCCGTGCTCAACGAGGTGCGCCTCGGCGGCCCCGACGGCGACCGCTGGATCGAGCTGTACCTGCCGATCGGCGGCGCCGTCGACGGCCAGGCGCTGCACCTCGTCGCCGCCGACGGCGACGTCCTCGCCATCCTGCCCCTCACCGGCCGCATGCCGATCGGGGGCGCGCTGCTCGTCCGCGACGGCGCCGGCCTGCCCCTGCCCCGCGTCTCCGACGGCGCCGTGCAGCTCGTCCGCGGCGGCGAGCTCGGCGACGTCTACGGCTTCGGGGCGCTCTCGGCGATGGTGGACGAGGCCCTCGGGCTGCCCCTCAAGGAGGGCACCCCCGGGACGTCGCAGGACGACGGCGACGTCGCCTGGCGCCGCGCCGACGGCCTCGACAGCGACGACAACGCCGCGGACTGGGTGACGGGCCTCGACGGTTCACCGGGCGCGCTCAACGCCCCCTGATAATCCACATCATTACAGCCTAGTCGGTGGTCTTGGTGGGTGGGAAGCGAAAGCCGGGTGGGGGTAGGCCTCCGAAGTTGTCGGAGGCGCAGGTCGACGATCTTCGCGAGTTCACGTTGGCGCACGCTGACCTGTCGCTAGGGGACCTGACGCGACAGTTCGGCGAATACGCGGGCCTGTCGTTGTCGAAGTCGACCGTGCGTAGGTACCTGAACGTGGCGGGGGTGACCCGCAGCACCGACTCGAATCGAGGGACGACGACGGCAACTGCGGAGGCCGCTGCGCTTTCGCCGCTGAGTTGTACCGAGCAGCCTCGCGACGAGGGTGACGAGCAGCGATATCCCCATGGCCTGACGGACGCCGAGTGGGAGTTGGTCTCGGAGCTCTTCGAGCAGCGCGGGCGAGGACGCCCTTCCTTGCACTCGCGGCGAGCGGTCGTCGACGCGTGCTTCTACGTTGTTCGGTCTGGCTGCCCGTGGCGGATGTTGCCGCGTGACATGCCGCCGTGGCAGACGGTCTACTCGCAGTTCCGCCGGTGGAGCGAAGCCGGAGTCTTCGAGCGCAGCTACGATCGACTGCGGGTCATGTGGCGAGGGCGTGAAGGACGGGCGTCGGCGCCTACTGCGACGATCATCGACTCCCCCAGTCGGTGAAGACCTTGGAGCGGCCGGGTGAATGCCCCGGGGAGGCCCCACCGCAGCCTCGGGAGCGGGTCGCGGCGGCTACTTCGTCGAGAACCCGTCTTCACGGTTCTTGAACAGCACGTTGAAGCTCGTCAGCGTGCCGTAGCACTTGGTCACGTACTGCTGCAGCTCGACGCGGTCGTCGTCGTCGAGGTTCGGGTGGCGGTTCACCTTCGACTCGAGCACGCGCAGGTTCTCGCGCAGCATGACGATCTTGTGGAAGAAGGTCTCGATCGGCATCTCGTAGGGCTTGAGGCTCGTGTCCTCGGGCTGGAGCTGCATCACCCCGCCCTCCCACTTCTTGCCGATCTCGACGTCCTCGACCCCGATGAACTGCTCGATCACCTCGAGCAAGACTTCTCGCAGCGTGTCACGGTCCACGGAGCCTCCTTCTTCGCCGGTCAGCGCGGCCACGATGTCGTCGTCGAGGACGCGGGTGTCGCGCTCGCGCGGCGCGCCGTCCGCGTCGTAGCGCCGCCGCACGACCCGGATCCCCGAGCCGGACGAGGTCCGGCGCCGCGCCGGCTCCGACCGCGAGGGGCGAGACGGGGTGGCGCGGTTCGCCGCGATGACCTCCGGGGTCGACAGCACGATCTTCTCGTCGAACCCAGGGAGCGGCCGGAACTCGCCGCAGGTCGAGTCGCTCGACGTGCGCGCGCCCATCCGCGTGTACATCTTGCAGTGGCCGTAGAGCACCGGCGGCTCACCGAAGTCGCTCCTGAAGTGGACACACGCGCCGCAGGTCCCCTGCCGGCGCCAGTCCTCGAGCACGCTGTCGTCATCGCCCTCGATCATCGCGAGCAGGCTATGCGCTCTTGCGAGCGGCGGCAAGTGGAGCGGCTATGACGCCGCGCAGGACGGCCTGATGAGCCCTCGCGATCGCGGTTGACCGGATCCGGCCGGCGTGCCAGTAATCTGCGCCATGTCTCGTCGCCCCATGCAGCGCGTGCGCAATATCGGCATCATGGCGCACATCGACGCCGGTAAGACCACGGTCACCGAGCGCCTCCTCTTCATCACCCACAAGACCCACAAGATGGGCGAGGTGCATGACGGCGAGGCCGTGATGGACTGGATGGTCCAGGAGCGCGAGCGCGGGATCACCATCACGAGCGCCGTCACCACCTTCGAGTGGAAGGACGGCAGCGACGACTACGAGGTCCACCTCATCGACACCCCGGGGCACGTGGACTTCACCATCGAGGTCTCGCGCTCGCTGCGCGTGCTCGACGGCGCGGTCGCCGTCTTCGACGCGGTCGCCGGGGTCGAGCCGCAGAGCGAGACGGTCTGGCGCCAGGCCAACCAATACAAGGTCCCGCGCCTCGGCTTCGTCAACAAGATGGACCGCGTCGGCGCCGACTTCCAGCGCTGCCTCCACATGATGGAGCAGCGCTTCGGTGAGCACTGCGCGCCCGCCCAGCTCCCCATCGGCGCCGAGGGCGACTTCCGCGGCATCGTCGATCTCGTCGCGATGAAGGCGCTCGCCTGGTCCGACCCGAACAATCCCGAGTCGGTCAGCGAGATCCCGATCCCGCCCGAGATGGCCGACGACGTCGCCGCGGCCCGCGAGGTGCTGCTCGAGCGGATCGCCCTCGCCGACGAGGATTTTGCGATGCAATACCTCGAGGACAGCGATGCCCTCGAGCTCGAGACGATTCACGCCGCCATCCGGAAGGCGACCTGCGCGAACCTCCTGGTGCCGGTCTTGTGCGGCGCAGCGTTGCGCAACAAGGGCCTGCAGCCGCTGCTCGACGCCGTAGTGCGGTGGCTCCCGTCGCCGACGGACGTGCCCCCGATCGAGGGCACCAACCCGAACACCGGTGAGCCGGCGACCCGCGCCCACGACCCCAAGGCCCCCCTCGCCGCCATCGCCTATAAGGTGTCGATGATGGACGACGGGCGTCGCATGGTGTTCTTGCGCCTCTACTCGGGCGTCCTGACGGCCGGCGCCGAGCTCCTGAACCCCGAGCTGGGGATCAAGGAGAAGATCTCGCGCATCTTCATGATGCACGCCAAAGACCGGACCCGCGTCGACCGCGTCGAGGCCGGCAACATCTTTGGCGTACTCGGTCTGAAGAAGACCCGGACCGGCGACACGCTGTGCGCCCCGGAGGCGCCGATCGTCCTCGAGTCGATCAACGCCTACGAGCCGGTCATCAGCCAGTCCGTCGAGCCCGAGACGATGCGCGAGCGCGACAAGCTCAGCGAGTCCCTCGGCAAGCTCGCCGACGAGGATCCGACCTTCCGCTGGCGCGAGGACGAGGCGACCGGTCAGACCATCATCAGCGGCATGGGCGAGCTGCACCTCGACATCCTCACCGACCGCCTGCGCCGCGAGTTCGGCGTGCCGGTCCGCGTCGGACAGCCCCAGGTCGTCTACCACGAGACCATCACGGGCGGCGCCGAGGCCGAGGAGACCTTCGACCGCAGCGCCGACGGCGACTCGATCTTCGGGCAGGTGGCGATCAAGGTGAAGCCGGCCGACCGCGGCGCCGGAAACCTCATCCGCTGGGCCTTCCCCCACGGGGGCCAGCCCACGCCCTCGTGGTTCAGCGCCGAGCTGAAGCACGCCATCACCGAGGGGATCGACAACCAGCTGCGCTCCGGCGCGGTCCAGGGCGATCCGCTGCAGGACGTCATCGTGACGGTGACGAACGTGGGCTGGAAGGACGGCATGACCAAGGTGATCGGCTGGTCGATCGCCGCCTCGCAGGCGATGCGCAAGGCGCTGTCCGCCGCCAAGCCGGTGCTGCTGGTGCCGATCGCCAACGTCGAGATCTCCACCCCGCCGGAGCACACCGGCGAGATCATCGGCAGCCTCAACCAGCGCCGCGGCCGCGTCGAGAGCATGGAAGAGGTCTCGCGCTCGCACACGACGATCAAGGCGATCGCGCCGATCGACAGGCTCTTCGGCTACACCACCGAGCTGCGTTCGCTGTCGCAGGGCCGCGCGTCGTTCACGATGACGTTCAGCCACTACGACGTCGCCTGAGCCAAGCAAGAGGGTGGAGGACCGGAGTCCGCAGCTGGTGGGGGTAGGGGGGACGCAGTCGCGCCTCCCCCGGCCGCGGAGGACGCAGGTCCTCGACCGATACGATGGGAACTGGGTCCTGCTTCGGCAGTAATTCACGAGCTCTGAGCACGGCAACGGCGACGGCAGGTCCTCGACCGATACGACGGGAACGGCGTCCGGCTTCGGCGAGAAACCGCGCGCTCTGAGGCGCGGCGAGACGAGGCGGGCGGGACGCCCACCGTCCGAGAGCGCCTCACGGTGAGACGGGCCAGGCGGGACGCCCACCGCCTCAGGGCGCCGGCCTCGGGACCTCGCCGCGTCGACGGCGGGCCTCGATGAGCCACCACGTCAGCACCCCGAGGGCGGCGCCCGCGAGGTCGGCGACCGCGTCGAGGGCCTCGGCGCTGCGACCGGGCACCAGCCCCTGCAGGAGCTCGGTCGCGACCGCGTAGCTGGCGCACGCGCCGAGCACGGCCGCAGCCCGTGAGGCGCGCGACCAGCGCACGGTGACCGCCACCGCCGGCCACGCGGCCAGCGCCAACCCGAGCCACGCCACGAGGTGCGCGAGCTTGTCGGGGATCGGCAGCCCCCCGGCGCTGGTGCCCGCCGGGCTCAGGACCAGCCAGCCGACGACGAACCACACCGCGAGACAGGGGATCCACCAGCGCATGGCGCTCCAGACGCTCCGCGCGCGCGGCGCATTCCCCGGCTCGCCCACGGCTACATCTTGTACTTGCCGAAGTCCTCGGGCTCGAGGTCCTCGAGCCGGACGTCGTCGTCCTCGGCGAGCACCGCCGGGCCATCCTCGACGTCGGCGTCGCTCTGGGTCGCGTCGTCGGGAGAGGCGCCCCCGGCGGGCTCCTCCTCGAGCTCGGGATCGCTGACGGCGCCGGCCTCCGCCATCACCCCCTTGAGGACGAAGAGAGGGGCGCCGACCCGCAGCGCCAGCGCGATCCCGTCCGACGGCCGCGCGTCGACGACGATCTTGGCGTCGAGCTGATCGAGCAGCGCGATCTCGGCGTAGAAGGTCCCCTCTTCGAGGCGCGTCACCGTCACGCGCTCGACCCGCGCGTCGAGGTGGGCCAGCAGGCTCACCATCAGATCGTGCGTCATCGGCCGCGGCAGCGCCACCTCGGCGAGCACGGTGGCGATGGCGGTCGCCTCGAGGCCGCCGATGAAGATCGGCAGGTACAAGCTCGGCTCGTGGACGGCCCGGAGGATGACGACCGGCACCTGTGAGCGCGGGTCGACGACGATCCCTCCGACGCGAACGGCGACCTCGTCCTCGTGGTCTTTTCCAGCGCCGGTCATGGCTCCTCCCGAGGGGCCCGGCGACCGTGACTTCAGGCCAGGGTGCCGTAGAGGCTGTTCGACTTCGCCTGCTCGACGTTAACCGTTGCGAGGCTGCCGATCCAGCGATCCGACCAGAACTCCCCGAGGGGCACCGGGAAGTTCACGATGACATTGGTCCGGGTGCGCCCCATGAGCTGCCAGCGGGTCGTCTGCCCCTTCGAGGCCATGCGCGACGGGCCCTCGACGAGCACCTCGACGGTCTGCCCCACGTAGGCCTCCATCCGGGTGCGGGTCACGGCGTCCTGCAGCGCGAGGACCCGCGCGAGGCGCTCGCGCTTGACCGCCTCGGGGACGCTGTCGGGCAGCTCGGCGGCGCGGGTGCCGGGGCGGGGCGAGTACTTGAAGGCGAAGATGCTGTCGTAGCGGACGTCGGCGAGGAGCGTGAGGGTGTCCTCGAACTCGGCGTCGGTCTCGCCGGGGTAGCCGACGATGATGTCGGTCGACAGCGCGATCTGCGGGCTCTGGCGGCGCAGCGCCGCGACCTTCTCGCGGTACTCGGCGGCGGTGTAGAAGCGGCGCATCTCCCGCAGGATCCGGTCGTTTCCGGACTGCACCGGCAGGTGGAAGAACTCGCACAGCGTCCGCAGCTCGCCGAAGCAGCCGACGAGCTCGTCGATGCAGTCCATCGGGTGCGACGTCGTGAACCGCAGCCGCTCGAGCCCGGCGACGGCGTCCACCTCGCGCAGTAGCTGGGCGAAGGTGGGGATCCGGTCCCCCTGCAGGTCCTTGCCGTAGGAGTTGACGTTCTGACCGAGGAGCGTGACCTCGCGCGCGCCGGCCGCGACCAGGCGCTCGACCTCGCGCACGACCGCGTCGGCGGGCTTGGACACCTCGCGACCGCGGGTGAACGGGACGATGCAGAAGCTGCAGACCTTGTCGCAGCCCTTCATGATCGTCACGAACTCGCTGATCCGGGTCTCCTCCCGGGGCGCGGCCTCGATGAAGGCGAACTCCTTGCGCTTGGTGAAGCGCGTCTCGCTGACGCGCTCCTTGGCCCGCGCGCGCTCGACCAACCCGGGGAGGTCGGCGATGTGGTCGGGGCCGAAGACGAGGTCGAGGTGCGGCACCTTCTTGAGGAGGCGCTCGCCCTCCTGCTGCGCCACGCACCCGGCGACGCCGAGGATCAGATCGTCGTTGTAGTCCTTGAGCGGGGCGAGGCGGCCGAGCTGCGACAGCATCTTCTGCTCCGCCTTGTCGCGCACGCTGCAGGTGTTGAGCAGGATCAGGCTCGCCTGGGCCGGGTCGTCGGTCGGGCGGTAGTTGAACGGCTCGAGCACCTGGAAGATCCGGTCGGTGTCGTTCACGTTCATCTGACACCCGAACGTCTGCACGTAGACGTAACGCCGCGGGCTCCCGTTGGGGAGGAGGGCGACCTCGGGGGGGGTGGGCGTCGCTACCACTGAGACAGCTCCTCGGACCAACGGACAGGGGCGCGCTGATACCAATCGGGCTCGGCGCGAGTCAAGCAGGGGGCGCGAAGGGCCTGGGTTCTGCGATGCCGCTCATCGATAATCGCGAATTTAGCCATATTCTTCGCGAATCCCGCGTTTACGCCCCGCCGGCCCCACTCAGGGCAGGGGCGTGACCGGGAGGATCCCCTTCAGGTCGTCGTCGTAGAAGCGGACGCCGAGCCCGATGAACCAGTCGCGCGGGGTCGAGTTGAGCATGTCGTCGATGCCGGCGGAGATGAAGAAGTGGGACAGGAACTCCCACTCCGCGAGCAGCCGCATCCGTGGGTACTTGTCGCGGCCGAAGTCGAAGATGTCGAGCTTGAAGTCGAGGGAGTCGTTGAGCAGATCGAGGTCGAGCCCGAGCCCCCCCGACGACTCCATGATGCCGTAGCGGAACGTCAGCGCGTGCCAGCGCTTGGCGAGCTGTGCGGAGATCTTGAAGTCGCTCTTCGTCTCCTGGACGTCTTCGACCAGGACCGGCGGCAGCCGCGGGTCGTTCGTGGTGGTGACGCGGCGGGTCGTGTAGAGGCGCCCGGCGGGGTCGTCGATGAGCTGGATCAGGTAGAACTTGTCGGGCCGGGGGTGAAGGCTGAAGTCGACCGTGCTCTTGAAGGCGCCGCGACCGATGTAGCGGTCCGCGCGGAACTGCACCTTGACCTGGGTCCGGCCGATGATCGACGTCACCTCGCCGACGTCGTCGATGATGTGCTCGATGTCGCCGATGAGCTTGTCGTCGGTGAGCAGGCGGCCGACCGTGCCCTTGCCCTGCTCGACCCCGGCCGCCACCGCGCGCGCGCTCTCGAGGGTGCCCTCGAGGAGCACCATGTTCTTGTTGAGGGCGTTGATCGCGGAGCCCAAGGTCCCCGGCAGGGCGGTGTCGCCGGTCTGCGACTGCGCCGCCACGAACTGGTCGACGCCCACCGAGGCGCGGTCGAGGTGCCCGAGGATGCGATCGAGGGCCGCGGTCGTCCGCTCGGCCGACTTCGAGAGGGTGTCGGTCGCGCGGGCGACGTTGTCGAAGATGACGCTCACGTCGCCGCCGCGCGGGTAGATCGAGCTCGACAGGAACGTCCGCAGCTCGCCGGTGAGGTTCCTGACGTTCTCGGTTGTCTGGGCGACGTCGGTGCGGATCTTCTTCAGATCGTTGACGGCGCCCTGCTCGCCGATGGCCTCGCGCAGGCCGCCGGTGATCGACTTGATGTCGTCGGCGATCTTCTCGAGCTTCGGGAAGATCGCCGCGGTCGCCCCCTCGAGGTTCTTGATCACCGAGCCGAGGCCGGCGCTCGAGATGGCGTTCGGGATGCGACCGCCGGACCCGATGACGTCGCCGCGCAGCCCCGGGGTCAGCGCGACGTAGTAGTCGCCGATGAGGCTCGCCTGCTGGCGGACCGCGGTGGCGCCGTCCCGCCAGATCCCGGTCGTCGGGTCGAGGATCCCCTGGTAGAGCTTGATGCCCCTGCGCAGCAGGATGTCGACGCGGGCCAGCTCCGGGTGCTCGGTGTCGAGCGAGATCGTCTTGAGCCGGCCGACCTCGATGCCGCTGAGCATCACCCGAGAGTTCGGGACCAGGCCGGTGGCGTCGTCGAACAGGGCGTAGACCGGGTAGGCCTCGTCGCTGTCGATGCCGCTGTTGAGGGAGCCGAAGGTGAAGATGAAGGCGATCGCGCCAGCGATGACGAGGAGACCGACCAGGAGCGGGGTCTTGGCCTTCAGCATCGGGGCTCGCTAGGGGTCGGGGTTTGCAAGGGGGCGCTCAGAACATCATCACGGTCATGAAGTAGTCGGCGACGAGGATCCCGACGGAGGAATACACCACCGCGCGTGTCGTCGCGAGCCCGACGCCGCGCGCGCCGCCTTCGGCCTTGTAGCCGGCGTTGCTCGAGATGACCGCGATGGTCACCCCGAAGACCGCGGCCTTCAGCACGCCGCTCCAGATGTCCCAGGCGGTGACGACGCTGACGATGCGCGCGTGGAAGACGCCGGAGTCGAGGCCGAGCCCGCCGACGGCGATGAGCCAGGCGCCGAAGATGCCGACGAGGCTGAAGAGCAGGCACAGGACGGGCATCATGATCGTCATCGCCGCGATGCGCGGGGAGACGAGGTACTGCACGGGGTTCACGGCCATCGTGCGCAGGGCGTCGATCTGCTCGGTGACCCCCATGGTGCCTATCTCGGTGGCGATCGACGAGCCGACGCGGCCGGTGACCATCAGGCCGGTGAGGACCGGGCCGAGTTCGCGGGTCAGCGCCAGGGCGACCGTGGTCCCCACGTAGCCCTCGGCGTTGAAGAGGCGGAAGGCGTAGGCCGACTGCACCGCCATGACCATGCCGGTGAAGGCGCCGGTGAGGAGCACGATGAGGAGGCTGCCGACTCCGACGAACTCGAGCTGTTGCAGAAAGAGCCGCCAGCGGAACGGCCGACGGAACATCCAAACGATGCCCTCCCAGGCGAGGAGGGCTGCGCTGCCCGTCCCCTCGACCTTGGCGAGGGTCCAGGTGCCGATGTTCTCGATGGCCTTCACCGCCGGGACGGTATCCGCTGGCGCCTCCGGTGTCGAGGAGCTGCGAGCGCGCCCGGCGGGCGGAGCGGGGTGCTGCGCCAGCGGCGACGAAACGCGCACTTCCACCGCGCGGCCGTGGGTGGTAGGAAGCCGGTCCATGAAGCTGCTGATCAACGGCGAGGAGCGCGAGCTCCCGGACGTCGCGACGGTGCAGGACATGGTGGCCGCGCTGGGCCTCGGGGACCGCCGGGTGGCGGTCGAGGTCAACCAGCGCATCGTCCGTCGCGGCACCTACGGCGAGCATGACCTCGCCGCGGGCGACGTGGTCGAGATCGTCCATTTCGTGGGCGGGGGGTGAGAGCGATGAGCGAGCCAGGATCGAACAACACCGCGGACGTGCTGCGCATCGGGACGCACGTCTTCCACTCGCGGCTCCTCGTCGGGACCGGCAAGTACGCCACCCAGGAGCTCGCGCGCACGGCCCTCGAGGCGAGCGGCGCCGAGGTCGTCACGGTCGCCGTGCGGCGCGTGAACCTCGATCGCGACGCGCCGGACTCGTTCTGGAACAGCCTCGACCTCACGCGCTACACGCTGCTGCCGAACACCGCCGGCTGCACGACCCGCGACGAGGCGGTCCGCACCGCGATGCTCGCGCGCGAGGTCGGGATGGGCGAGCTCATCAAGCTCGAGGTCATCGCGGACCCCAAGACCCTGTTCCCGGACAACCAGGCGACCCTCGAGGCGGCGCGACTGCTCATCGAGGAGGGCTTCACGGTGCTGCCCTACATCACCGACGATCTGGTGGTGTGCAAGAAGCTCCAGGACGCCGGCTGCGCGGCGGTGATGCCGCTCGGCGCGCCGATCGGGAGCGGCCTCGGGCTGCGCAACCCGGTCAACATCCGGCTCATCGTCGAGGCGATGAACATCCCGGTGATCGTCGACGCCGGCGTCGGCACCGCCTCGGACGCCGCGGTGGCGATGGAGCTCGGCTGCGACGCCGTGCTGATGAACACGGCCATCGCCGGGGCGAGCGACCCGGTGAAGATGGCGCACGCGATGCGCATGGCCATCGTGGCCGGGCGCCTCGCGAGCCAGGCCGGGCGCATCCCGATGAAGCTCTACGCGACCGCGTCGAGCCCGCTCGAGGGGCTGATCGCGCCCAGCGGCGGGATCTGAGCGCGCGCGCGGGCCATGACCGCGAGGCCACGACCCGAGTTCCGCCTCGTTCTCGTCCTCGACGCCCCCACCCTCGGGTGGGAGGCGGCGCGGCCGAGCCTCGAGGCGGTCCTCGCTGCGATGCCGAAGGGGTCCACCCTGGTGGTGGATCGCGATCGCGCTGCGGTGGCCGGTGGGCCTAGCGATGAGGCGCGGTGGCGGCGCCTTGTTGCACTGCGGGATACGACCGCCGGATTCGGCGCCCCGCTGGTCGTCGGGGGGCGCGCCGATCTCGCGCGGGCCGTGGGGGCCGACGGCGTGCAGCTCCCCGAGCGCGGACTCGACCCGCGCGCGGTCCGCGAGGCCTTTCCGAGCCTGTGGGTGGGGCGGTCCTGCCACGACCGCGCCGGGCTCGAGCGCGCGGCCACCGACGGCGCGGACTGGGCGACGTTGAGCCCGGTGCGGGCGCCGTTCTCCAAGGCGCCGTCCGGACCGCCCCTCGGAGTCTCGGGGTTCGCGCGCACGATCGAAGGGTTGCTCCTCCCGGTCGTCGGCCTGGGCGGCGTCGATGACGCGGTCGCTGCGGAGCTGTTCGCGGTCGGCGCGAGCGCCGTGGCCACGCTGGGCGGCGTGTTGGGACGACCGGATGCGGTAGAGCGAGCCCTGGCGCTGCTCCGCGCCGGGCGCGCGAGACGCGCCGGGCCGAGTTGACATCGCGCCGCAAACGTCCGACAAAACCAGGTGCCAGGCGAGTTGCCTCCACATACGCCCACCGCGGGCCGCCCGGACGAGGCGTGCGAGAAGGAGCGAGGACGCGATGTTGACGTTGAGCATCCGTGAAAAGAACGGAGAGGAGCGTCAACTCGTTTTCGACAAGGAGGAGGTGACCATAGGGCGCGCCAGCGGCAGCGACATCGTGCTGCCGCGCAACAACATCTCCAAGCGCCACGCCCGCCTCGTCGACAAGCACGACAAGGTCGTCATCGTCGATCTGCGCTCGACCAACGGGACCTACGTGAACGGGCGTCGGATCACGGCGCCGGAGCTGCTCACGACCGAGGACAAGGTCTACATCGGCGACTTCGTGATCAAGCTGCAGCGGCCCGGGGAGGCCCGCGCGACGGCGCCCTTCGGGGTGGCGACCGCGGAGCCGGTGCCCGGCGCCCCGGTGGCGGAGCCGCGCACGTCCCACGCACCCACGGTGGCGGTGAGCGCCGTCCCGCAGCACATGCTCGAGGAAGACGCGGCCGCGCGCGCCGTCGCGGCGGTGGCGGAGGCCGAAGCCGTGCCCGCCCCACCGGGGCTGCCGGCGGACTACGCGGACGGCGAGGAGTCGACCCGCGCCTTCGACCTCTCCGAGATCGAGGCCATCGAGGAGACCTACGATCGAGAGGCCGCCGCCGCTGCGCCGGCGGCCGAGCCCAAGACCCGCAAGGCCGCGGCGCCGATGCCGGTCCCGGAGCCGCCGCCGGCCGCCCCCGCGGAGCCGAAGGTCGCCAAGGCGACGCCAAAGCCGAAGCCCGCGCCGAAGCCCGAGCCCGAGCCCGAGCCCGAGATCCTCGCCGACGAGGCCGACGCCGCGCTCGACGCGTGGGCGGAGTGGAACGCGACCGTCGCGGTGGTGCTCGAGGGGATCGAGGCCGCCGCCGGCGGGCGACCGCTCACCTGGGAAGACGCCGCGCGGATCGCCGACGGCTTCGTCGCGAAGGCCGTCGACGCCGGGACCATCGCCGAGGACGTCGAGCGCGAGGCGCTGGTCGCCGACGCCGTGACCGAGGCGGTCGGCCTCGGGCCGCTGGCCGATCTGCTGGCGGACGAGGACGTGACGCGCATCGCGGTGGACGGCCCGGACGTGTTGCGCGTCTGGCGTGGCGGCGACGCCGTCGAGCCGTCGGGCCGGATCTTCTCGAGCCACGTGAGCTACGAGCGGGTGTTGCGCCGGCTGCTCACCGACGCCGGGATCCCGGACGGGCCGCTGTCGCCGGTGACCGAGGCGACGCTCCCCACCGGGGACAGCCTGACGGTGGTGGCGGCGCCGATCGCGACCGACGGCGCGCTCCTGGTCATCCGGCGGCCGTCCCGCTACCGCCCGTCGCTGGCCGATCTGGTCGCGTCCGGGGCGCTCACCGAGGTGATGGCCGAGGGGCTCACGAACGCGGTCGCCGAGGGGAAGAACATCGTGGTCGCCGGCCCGCCGGGCTCAGGGCGGACGACCCTGCTGGCGGCCCTCATCGGGCTCGCCGCGCCTGACGAGCGGCTCGTCGTCGTCGGCGACGGCCACCAGATCGCGGCCCCTCAGACGGACATCGCGCGAGTGGCGCGGCGCTCGACGGTGAACGACGACAGCGCGCTGTACGGCAGCGTCACGCGGCTCCGGCCGGATCGGGTAATCATCGACGACGTCGACGCCGACAACATCGTCGCCGTGATGTCGCTCGCGTTGTCGGGGGGCGCGCCCGTGCTCATGGCGGGACGCGACGGGGACCCCGACAGGCTGCTGCGGCGGCTGGCGCTGCAGCTCGATCTGGCGACCGGCGGCAACGGCGACCGCGGTCGGTTCATCATCGGCGAGGCCGTCGACGTGGTCGCGTGCCTCGGCCCCCGGACCGAGGGCGACATCGCGGTGGTCCAGCTCGTGGCGGTCACGAGCGACAAGGACGGGTTCAGCCACAGCGTGCTGGCGAAGCACCCATGATGCCCTTAGCCCCCCTCGAGAACCTCCCCGCGGGCTGGCTCCGCGGGATGCCTCTTCAATCGCTGGCGCCATGCCGTTTCGTGTCGAAGCATTGGCCCCGGCACCCGACGCGCGTGACGGGACGGACGGGACGGTAGTCGATTGTTCACCCTGATCATCGAGGACAAGCACGGCGGCATTGCCGACGAGTATTCCTTCGAAGAGGGCGAGTTCTACATCGGACGGTCGCACAACTCGGACATCATCCTGCCGTCCGACAACGTGTCCCGTCGCCACGCCCGCCTCTACACCGCGGACGGACGCTGCTACGTCGAGGACCTGAACTCGTCGAACGGCGTGTTCGTCAACGGGCGACGCATCCACGAGGTCTACCAGATCCAGCGCTCGGCGCAGATCAAGATCGGCGACTACTACCTGCACATCGAGTCGGACTCCGAGTCGGTGGCGGAGGAGGAGCGGACCTTCTGCCGCCTGGTCGGTCGCAACCTCGCGTTCGCCAACCAGGTCTTCCGGGTCCAGCGCAAGGTGAGCCTGGTCGGCCGCGGCAAGGACTGCTCGGTCACCGTCATCGATCCTAGCGTCAGCCGCATCCACGGCAAGCTGACGGTGGAGCGCTCGGGTTCGATCACCCTCGAGGACCTCAAGAGCTCCAACGGGACCTTCGTCAACGACGACCGCATCGACATCGCGACGCTGAACCACCGCGACGTGGTGCGTTTCGGCAACGTCGAGTTCCTGCTCGAGATCCCGGACGCGGTCGACCGACCGCCGTCGCGGCCGGCGGTCGCGCCGCGCGAGCGGACCGGGACCGGGACCGGACCGGCGCCCGGGGATCGGCGCTACGCCACGGTGGGGGTACAGCCCGCCTACGAAGACGACTGGGGAGCCCCGGCGCGGCGCCACGGCCCACGCTCGCCGTGGATGATCCTGTCGGTGGTCGGCGCGGTGATCGTGCTGGCGGCGATCCTGATCGCGATCTTCAACAAGGACATCTTCGGCGCCAGCGAGCCGGCCAAGCCCGGTCCCGTCGTTGAGCAGCCCGACACCTCGCCCGACCGCGAGGCCGAGGAGCGCGAGCGCAAGAAGAAGGAGATCCTCGCCCTCATCGACATGGGCAACGAGCGGGTCAAGAACAAGCAGTGGGACCTGGCGCTCGAGACGTGGAACCAGGTGGTGGACCGCGATCCGCTGAACGCGGAGGCGCAGAAGGCCATCAACCAGATCAAGGTCTGGAAGCGCGACAAGGACCTGCTCGACGAAGCGCGTAAGCTGCGCATCGACCTCAAGCGCGGCCAGGCGGCGAAGCTCCTGCGCGAGATCGCGGAGGCGAGCATCTACTGGGAGGAGGCCCGGGGCGAGCTCGCCCAGCTGATCGCCAGCAAGCCCACGATGCTGATGAACGCCGACAACAAGCTGCGCCAGAAGGACTGCGAGGGCGCCCTCGAGGAGCTCAAAGAGGTCCAACAGGTCGACCCGCGCGACACGTCGATCCTCGACCAGATCGACGACATCCAGAAGAAGCTCGGCACCCGCAAGTGCAACAGCCGGTAGCCCCCTAGGACACCTCAATCAAAACTCGCTGCGCTGCGTTTTGCTTGGGGTCCTAGCGAGACTGATCCGGCCGCTTCGCGGCCTCCACCGACCGCTCGCGCGGCCTGGGACATTGCCCCGGGGCCTCTCGCTGGCTCGGCCCCGTATCAACGTCCTACCACCGAGGGCGCGGAGCGCACGGAGAGCGGCGTGGCCGCCCCCCGCGTCTCAGCGGGTGGCAGAGGCGATCCTCCGTGGCCTCCGCGGTGAAGACGGGGCGCTGAGACACGCCGGTGTGCGTTCCTGCGCCAAGGCGGACGGGCTCAGTCCCCCTCGTCGTCGCGGTCGATGCGGGCCTGGATGCGCTCGATGAGGACCTCGAAGCCGTCCTTCTTGATGATCCCCTCGAAGCGCTTGCGCCAGTTGAGCGCCATCGAGACCTCGTCGATCTCGAAGTCGTAGACGTACCAGACGTCCTTCGACGCGGTGCCGCCCAGGGTCATGTAGTAGTCCACATCGGCAGAGACATTTCGACCGCGGATGATCGACATGACCTTCGCCTCGGTCTTCGCGTCGCCCCGGTACTTCACGCCGTCGTTGCGCCAGGCGACCTCGAACGCCGTCCGCGGCTTGAAGCGCTTGGCGTAGACCACCACGACCAGCTTCTTGAAGCGATCCATGAAGGTCGCGCGCTGCGCCTTGGTCAGCGTCGGCCACGAGGTCTTGAGCGTGCGCTTCGCGAACGCCTCGTAGTCCATCAGGCCGTCGAGGGTGGTCGTCAGGGCCTCGACGAGCTGCTCTTGGGAGTCGACGGTCTCGGTCGCCGTCGCGATGCTCGCGTAGACCGCCTCGATGCGCTCCTTGGGGCCGAGCGGCGCCTTGCCCGCCTCCGCCGGCGGCGCGGCGTGGGCGCCCGCCGTCACCAAGAGCGCCAAGGACAGCGCCATCATCACCTTCGAAACGGTCCGCACTCGCATCGCTCTCACTCCTTGTCTCGGCCGTGGCCGCAGGGCTCGGACGCCTGCGACCCTGGGGAATTCACGATCCACCCGGTCACAGGCGACCGGCGGACCACCCGCCTCACCCACCCGGCAGCGGCCGCGTGATGTCGTAGCCGATGGCCCGGCTCAGCTCCAGCACCAGCAGGTTGTGCTCGTAGACCATCTGCAAGTAACCGAACTTCTTCGAGTAGAACTGGACGAGGGCGTCCATCACGTCGCGAAAGTTGCCGAACCCCGCGTCGTAGGTGTCCCAGGTCGCGGTGAGCCAGCCCTGGGACGCCTTCTGCGCGTCGCGGAACACCTCGAGCAGGCTCCGCTTGTTCTCGAGGTCCTGGTAGAGCTGACGCACCTTCAGCTCGACGAGGTCCCGCTGCAGCTCCACCTGCTCGGAGACCTTGAGCGCCTTCGCCCGCGCCTCCTCGGCGCGGAACAGCCGCTGAGGAACGTCGAGGTTCCACTTCAGCACGATCGCGGCCCCCGCCGGGCGCCCGTTGAACGGGTCGTTGGCGAAGGACGACGGCTGGTCGTCGACCTCGTTGGCGCGGCGCAGCCCGACCTCCCCGACCAGGGCGAGGTCCGGCCACAGCTCGGCCTCCTTCGCGTCCGCCAGGGCGCGCTGCGCGCGGGCGCCGGTCCGCGCCACCATCAGCGTCGGCTCGTGGCGCATCGCCGCCGCGACGTAGCGTTCGACGGGCTGGAGCTCGTAGCTCACGGGCTCGAACGGCTCATCGGCGAGGCGCACCTCCGCCTCGGGCGGCAGCGACAGCAGCAGCCGCAGCCCCTGGAGCGCCCGCACGTTCAGGAGCTTGTTCTCGGCGTCGAGCACGTAGAAGTCCGCGACCCGCGTCTTGAGCCGCAGGTGCTCGAGCTGGTCGTAGTCGTCGGAGTCCTCGGCGCGCAGCCGCTCCATGCGCCTCTCGGCCTTGTCGATCCAGCTGCGGCCGTCGCTGAGGATCTGATCGAGCTCGCGCGCCAGCATCCGCCCCTCGTAGGCCTTGCGCGCCAGCACGCGGAGTTCCCAGCGAGCGGCCTCGATCTGGGCCTTGCCGACGTCGATCCCGCGGCGCGCGGCGTCCTTGAGCGCGCCGATCTTGCCGAAGGTGAAGATGGGCTGGACCATCTCGAGCTTGATGCTCAGGAAGTAGCCGATGGTGCCCCAGTCGGTCTCGCTCTTGAGCGCGTCTCCGGTGACCTGGGGGGTGACGGTGCCGGAGCCCTCGAGCTTGAAGGACGGAAACCACGCCCACTCGGCCTGGGAGAGCTTCGCCTCGAAGGTCGCGAGATCCGCCCGCGCCGCGCGCATCAGCGGGCTCGTCCGCTCGACCTCCGCGACGAGACGCTCCCACGTCCAGGGCGGCTCGGCCGCAGGCGCGTCGGGCGCCGCGACGGCGGGCGCGTCGGGGCGGGGGGGCAGCGGCTCAGGCTCGGCGCCGAAGGCGCTCCCGCCACCGACGAGGGCCGCGAGCAGCGCGAGCGGGAGCGACCAGGATCGACCGGAAGGGGTCACGCACAACCTCCGAGGGGCTGAGCTGGGCTAGCCCAGCAGTTTGCGCTCGCTGGAGAGCGCAGTCTTCATGCGCACGAGCTGACGCGACAGCGCCAGGGTCTGGAGCGCGGCGAGGCACGTACCCTCGAACCCCAGCCCCTGGTAGAGCAGATCGCCGCAGATCAGCACGTTCTTGTACGCGCTCGACGGCGCGACCGCGGTCGCACCGAGCGTGTGGCTCAACGGGCGCCCCATGATCGGCGCGAGCTCGAGCGGGTCGAGGGCCGGGCGCCCGCTCGCCGGGTCGGTCGTCAGCGCCGGGACGTCGAGCGCCTCGATGTGATCGTCGAGCCACGGGATCACCCGGCGGAGCTGCGCCAGGGTCCCCTCGACCAGCCGCTCGGCGGCGCCCAGGGTTGGCGCCGCGCCGCGCGCGGTCAGCGTCGTCGTGACCTGGAGCACGCCCGGGCCCGGACGCCCGTCCCCGCCCGCGCTGCCGTGTCCTGGGCGCGCGATCCATAGGGAGTTCGCCCCCGCGAGGCGCGCCTCGGGGTCGCCGACCACCACCACCTCGGGGCCCATCCCGGCGGGGACGACCCGCTGCTGCACGCCCAGGTTCACGGTCAGCCTCCAGCCGGCCGGGACGAGCCCGGCGAGGGAGGCGTGGAAGGCGTCGTGACGCTGATCGCGGGGCACCAGCGAGAGGAAGCGGTGCGGCTCGATGTTGCCGACGACCAGCTGGCAGCCGATCGCCTCGTGGCGGTCCGCGAGCCGCACGGCGACGACCTTGCCGCGCCGAACCACCAGCTCCGACACCGCCGCGTCCGGCCGGAAGTCGCTCGACTGCTCCCGGAGCTTGCGAAGGAATATCTCCTTGAGCCCGTCGAGGCCGCCGGGGATGCGATAGAGGCCGGCCCGCAGGTGGGTCCAGAGGCGCGCGACCGCGATGGGCGCGAGGTCGCCGGAGAGCCCGGTGAGGTGACCGAGGGCGCCGGCGATGACCGCGCGCTGCTCGGGGCCGTCGAACCAGGGCGCGAGGGCGTCGTCACCCGGCTCGACGAGCCCCTCGACCCCGGCGACGATCTTGCGGTAGGCGGAGCGCCCGCGCAGCCCCGACGGAGGGTAGGCGACCTCGGCGGCGATGGCGGGATCGGTGGCGCGGGTCGCCTCCGCGGCCCACTGCTCGAACGCGTCGAAGCGCCCGATGGCGCCGGGCAGCTCTCGGTCGAGCTCGCGCTCCCACTGGCGACGGTGCCCGGCCACGTCGATCCGGTGGTGCGGCAACACCACCTGGAGCGTCGGGTGGATCGCCCGCGGGCGGTTCTTCATCTCGATCCCGAGCGACAGCTCGCCGAACACCCGCGACACCGCCGGCGAGCTGGCGAACCCGTAGAACCGCTCGGGCTCGCGCAGAAAGACGTAGCCGCCGGTGCGGTAGGCGTTCGGGCGCGCGCCCTGCCCGATGACGGCGACGCGATACCCGAGCCGCGCCGCCAGCGCCGCGTACATCAACCCGGCGAGATCGGTGCCGATGACGACGATGTGGTACCAGGCCTGGGTCATGCCGGCCCACCATCGACGCGAGCGGGGACCTCGTCAACTCACATTGCGCGTTCCGGGCAGGCGGGCGGGGATGCGGGCGCCCGTCGCCGGGCCTCGGGTGCGGTGGCCGGCCACGTTCGGGTCATGTAGAGTGGCGGCCGGTCCGCCTCGGCGGAGGTGCGCCTCGGCGCCCGCTCCGCTGGCGCCCTGTCACGCGCCGGGCCCGAACGCGTCGAAGGAGTTCGCCGATGAGAAACGACCTACGTGACGCCGCGCTCGTCGAGCTCCGGAGCCGTATCGTCGACGCCTGCATCGCCCAGGCGGCGCTCGACGACGGGCTGCCGCTCGACGTGCTGATCAACGACACCCTCTACCACGAGAAGAAGCGCCTCGAGACCGACCGGGAGAGCCCGGTGCGAGCCCAGGACGCCGCCTTCTGGGACGGGGTGAAGTCGCGTTTGTCCAAGGCCGGTGACTCCGAGCTCAAGGAGCTCCTCAAGGGCATCGTCGAGCGCTTCACCGAGGAGATCCGCGGCAACTTCTCGCCGTGGGTCTACGGCATGGCGACCTCGGTCATGCCGAAGGCGCTCCCGCTGCTGCTCAACGCGCTGAGCCCCAAGCGCCTGATGTCGCGCGGGATGCCGGACATCGCCGAGACCATCAACATCCGCGGCAACGTCGAGGGGCTGCGCCGGATGAACGAGCTCGGCACCGTGATCCTGGCGCCGACCCACGTCTCGAACCTCGACAGCCCGGTGGTCGGCTGGGCGCTGTTCGCGATGGGCCTGCCGCCCTTCACCTACGGCGCCGGCCTCAACCTCTTCACCAACCCGGTGATGTCCTTCTTCATGCGCAACCTCGGCGCCTACCGCGTCGACCGGCGCAAGACCGCGCCGATCTACAAGGACATCCTCAAGGAGTACGCGACGGTCGCCCTCGAGATGGGGCAGCCGAACCTCTTCTTCCCCGCCGGCACCCGCGTCCGCTCCGGCAAGATCGAGGACCGCCTCAAGCTCGGCCTGCTGTCGTGCGGGCTGCGCGCCTACATCAACAACCTCGCGCGCAAGCAGGACCGGCCCAACATCTACGTCGTCCCGTGCACGCTCAACTACCACCTCGTGCTCGAGGCCGAGACCCTCATCGACGACCACCTGCGCATCCAGGGCAAGTCGCGCTACATCATCGACGACGACGAGTCGTCCCGGCCGCGCAAGATCCTGCAGTTCACCCAGAACCTGGTCAACCTGTCGAGCCGCATCAGCGTCAACGTCGGTGACCCCCTCGACCCCTTCGGCAACGCCGTCGACCCGGAAGGCAACTCGATCGACAGCCACGGGCGCGTGATCGACATCACGCGCTACGTGTCCGACAAGGAGGGGCGCCCGACCCACCTGCCGCAGCGCGACCGCGTCTACACCCGCGAGGCGGGCGAGTCGGTGGGCCGCAGCTTCAAGGTGCACAACGTCGTGCTGTCGACCAACCTGGTCGCGTTCACGCTCTTCGAGATGGTCAGGCATCGCCACCGCGACCTCGACCTCTATCGGCTCCTGCGGACCGGGGACGAGGGGACCGGGGTGACCGTCTCCGAGCTGACGCGCCACGTCGCGGAGATGTGGGACGCCGTGGCGGAGCTCGCTCGCAAGGGCGAGATCACCCTCGATTCACGGAGCGTATCCTCAGGCGATGCAACGGTTATCGTCCAGAGTGCGCTGCGTCATTTCGGGACCTATCACACCCGCCCGGTGATGGTCCGGCGCGGCGACCGGGTCTTCACCGAGGACATGAACCTGCTGCTCTACTACTCGAACCGGCTGCGCGGCTATGGGCTCGAGCGAGAGCTTCAGCGCGCGCTCGCGGAGGCGTCGTGATGGGTCAGGACAAGCGCGCGAGCGTGATCGGCGGCGGATCCTGGGGGACCGCCCTGGCGCACCTGATGGCGGCGAGCGGGGCCGACGTCCGCCTGTGGATGCGCAACGTCGAGCGGGTCGCCGAGGTCAACGAGCAGCACACCAACAGCTACTACCTCAAGGAGCTGCCGATCCACGCGCGGGTCGTCGCGACGACCGATCTCGAGGAGGCGGTCCGCTTCGCGGACACGATGATCGTCGCCATCCCCGCGAAGAGCTTCCGCTCCATCGCCTTCGAGATGGGGGCGTTCGTCACCGGCGACCAGATCCTGCTGTCGGCGACCAAGGGCTTCGAGGCCGAGCACCTCAAGCGCATGTCCCAGGTGCTGCGCGAGGAGACCTGCGCGCGCAAGATCGGCGCTATCAGCGGGCCGAACCTCGCCGACGAGATCATGGCCGGTCAGCCGACGGCGACCGTCGTCGCGAGCCCGTATGACGAGGTCATCGACGTCGGCGCGCGGCTCATCGCCGGCCCGACCCTGCGCGTCTACGGCAACTACGACATCGTCGGGGTCGAGACCTTCGGGGCGCTCAAGAACATCATCGCCATCGCGGCCGGGGCGTGCACCGGGCTCGGGCTCGGCGCCAACTCGCTGTCGATGTTGCTGACCCGCGGCCTCGCCGAGATCAGCCGCTTCGCCGAGCGTCACGGCTCGGACCGCCTGACGAGCATCGGCCTCGCGGGCATCGGCGACCTCATCGCCACGTGCAGCTCGCCGCTCTCGCGAAACAACAGCCTCGGCCGCAAGCTCGCCGAGGGGCTGACCCTCGACGGGGCGCTCGCCACGATGCACAAGGTCGCCGAGGGCGTGAACACGACCAACGCGGTGCACATGCACGCCGAGCGGCTCGGGGTCGACATGCCCATCGCGCGCGGGGTGTACCAGGTGCTGTTCGGCGGCGAGAAGGTCAGCGACGTGCTCGGGACGCTCATGTCCCGGGCCAACCGCTACGAGCACACGGAACGCCCCATCGACGAGCCGGAGCCGATCTCCGGCTCGGTCGTCGAGACGGCCCTCGCGGTGGCGGGGCGAAGGCACGGCTGATGGCGCGCCCCGAGGACTACCGCTACCCGCTCGACCGGACCAACGAGCGCCGCTACGGCGACGGCTTCGAGGGCCGCGTCTACGTCTGGGACATCGACAAGACCTACCTCGCGAGCGAGATCAACAGCCTCAAGGGGCTCTTATCGATCCCGCTCGAGTTCGCGGTCGACAAGCGCAACGTCGCCGGCACCGGGGCGCTCTTGCGGGCGCTCCGCCGGGGGACCGCCGCGCGCGGGGAGACCCAGTCCAACCCGATCTACTTCGTCTCTGCGAGCCCGCCCCAGCTGCGCGCTGTGTTGCAGCGCAAGATGCTGATCGACGGCGTGGAGTACGACGGGATCACCTTCAAGGACCAGCTCGCCCTGCTGCGACGCGGCAAGGTCGGCAAGCTGCGCGAGCAGATCGGCTACAAGCTGAGCGCGCTGCTGCTCAACCGGCTCGAGCTGCCGTGGACCGTCAAGGAGTGCCTGTTCGGTGACGACTCGGAGTCGGACGCGCTCATCTACTCGATGTACGCCGACGTGGTCGCGGGACGGCTGCGCGGGGACCGGCTGCGCCGGACGCTGTTGAAGAACGGCGTAAGAAAGGAGGACGCGAGCTACATCGCGGGGATCGCCGAGGGGATGCCGACGGGTGAGCTCGTCGAGCTCATCTTGATCAACCTCGAGAACCGCTCCGATCCGCGGCGCTTCGCCGACTTCGCGCCGAACGTGCTGCCGTGCCACGACACCTTCCAGATGGCGCTGCGCCTCTGTGAGTCGGGCCACATCACCCGCGCGAGCGTGCTCGACGTGGCGCGGGTGCTCGCCACCCAGTACGGCAAGCACCCGCCGTCGCTGCTCCGGAGCGCGGCGGACTTCGTCGCGCGCGGGCTCGTGGGCCTCGAGACGGTCGCCGACCTGTGGAACGAGATGCGCTCGACGGATCTGGCCCCCGACTACTTCGTCGTCGACACGAGCCGCATCGCGGCCCACCCCGCCCCGCCGCCGCCGCCGACCGGGGTGATGCTCACCCCGGCCGACGCGCTGGCCGAGGAGTCGCGCGGCTGAGAGCCGGGCTACTGCCCCGCGATCAGGTAGGCTTTGACGAAGCCTTCGATGTCGCCGTCGAGCACGCCGGTGACGTTGCTCGTCTCGTGCTCGGTCCGCAGATCCTTCACGATCTGGTAGGGGTGCAACACGTAGTTGCGGATCTGGCTGCCGAAGGCGATGTCCTGCTTGGTCGCCTCGACCGCGTCGCGCTCGGCGTTGCGGCTCTTCACCTCGAGGTCGTAGAGCCGCGCCTTGAGCATCTTCATCGCCTTCGCGCGGTTCTTGTGCTGGCTCCGCTCGGCCTGACACTGCACGACCGTGTTCGTCGGGAGGTGGACGATGCGGACCGCGCTCGAGGTCTTGTTGATGTGCTGCCCGCCGGCGCCCGAGGCCCGGTAGACGTCGACCCGCAGATCGTTCTCGTTGATGTCGATCTCGATGTCGTCTTCGATGTCCGGGAACACGAAGCAGGCCGCGAACGCCGTGTGCCGCCGGGCGTTCGAGTCGAAGGGCGAGATGCGCACCAGGCGGTGGACGCCGGCCTCCGACCGCAGCATCCCGTAGGCGAAGTCGCCCTTGACCCCGATCGAGGCCGACTTGATGCCCGCCTCTTCCCCGGGCTGCTCGTCGAGGAGCTCGACCTGCCAGCCCTGGCGCTCGCAGTAGCGGGTGTACATGCGGAAGAGCATCTCCGCCCAGTCCTGGCTGTCGGTCCCGCCGGCGCCGGCGTTGACCGTCAGGATCGCGTCGTGGGCGTCGTTCTCGCCGCTGAGCATGCGGGCGAACTCGAGGTGACCGACGAGCCGCTCGGCCTTGTCGAGGTGCTCGACGATCTCGTCGCCGACCGACGCGTCGCCCTCCATGTCGCCGAGCTCGATGAGCACCGCGGCGTCGTCGACGAGCGCGGAGGGGCGCGCGATCTTCGCCAGCGCGTCCTGGAGCCCACCGCGCTCCTTCAACAGGCCCTGCGCCCGCTCGTTGTCATCCCACAGCCCGGGAGACGCGAGCAGGTGCTCGAGCTCGCTCAGGCGCGCTTCAGTCGCCGCGACGTCAAAGTCGCCCCCTCAGCGCATCGAGGCGCTGCTGGAGGTCGCGGACACGGTCCTTCTCGGGGTCGAACATGGGGTCACTCCACGCGTGTCGGGTTGCGGGACGAGCCACGCAGGCGGCGAATCCTACTCGACGCCGGCCCCTTTGCAAGCCAAAGGACGCGCCCACCGCCGGGCGCGATCGGGCATGAAAAAGGGGAGGAGGCGCTGGGCCCCCTCCCCTTCGCGGAGCGTCAGCGGATCAGTTCGCGAACGGGTCCGTGCAGTCGACGCCGCTGACCTTGGTGCCGATACGGCAGTACTCGGCATCGTCCCACTTCATCACGCCGCCGTCGTCGTAGGACCACGAAATGAGCGCCTGGTCGGTGCCCTGAACGATGATGTGATCCGACATCAGCACAGCGCCGGCCGCGAACTCGCCGGTGGACTCGGTGCTGGTCAGGATCTTCCAGAAGGTGCGCTCGTTGGCCTGCTCGGGCTTCTCGGCGCACATGAAGTAGCCGCGCATCTCGAGCGTCGTCCCGGCGTCGTCGAGGATCTTGTTGTGGAAGGTGTTCCCGTCGACGCTGAGGATCTCCTTAAAGCTGTCGAAGTCCATCACCGGCGGCGACGACGTCCCGTCCTTGATGCGGCGGTACTTGCCCTGAAGGTTGGTGCGGCCGTGCGGGCACCCCTGGCAGGTGAAATCCGTGCCGTCATAGCTGAGGCCGCACCACGGGTAGGAGAAGCCCACGCTGGCGGCGTCGCTGTTCATCCCGGTGCAACCCGCCGCCGCCGTCGGCTCGGAGCAGGTCACCCCCGTGGTCGAGACCCCGGTGATGGCCGACGTGCCGGCGCTCGTCGTGGTGTCGGCGATCGTGTCGCTGCCGGTGGAGGTGTCACCGCCGGTCGTGTCGGTGGTGCTGGTGCCGCTGTCGCCGCAGGCTGCTACGAGGAGCGCGGCGGACGCCCACGCCAGAAGGAAACGCTTCATGCCAAGACTCCTGATTGCCGGGTCGATCCACTGAACCGAGTGATCTCGAGAAGAACGGGGGGGACTGCGTCGCGGCGCCCGGCGCCGGAGGGTCGCCGCGGCATGCGAGGGATGCGACGGCGAGACCGACGAACCGTGCGGTGAAACGAGTCTAGCGAATCGCTGCCGCCAGTGGCAACCGACCCCCGCAAGATCGCTCGAACAAGCCGCGAGGCCTACCGCAGCGCAACGAAAACAGCCCGGCGCAGCCGCCCGTCTTCACGGTGGCCACCCAGGCTGCGCTCGCCGGCGTGGGGCGGAACGTGCGGCGCGCGTGTTGCGCCGCACAAAGCCCGCTACGCCTTGTTCAGCTCTTCGGCAACCCACTTGCGCAGGCCGACCGTCTCGCTCTTGCGAAAGCGGCGCTTCTGGTCCTTGTTCAGGCTGCCGAACTGGACCTTGAGGCCACGGCGAAGCTCGCGCTTCTTGGCCTTGCGCTCCTGCCGATCCGAGATGTTCTTGGTGTTCGCCACGTCTATCCTCTCGTCTGTCCGATCATGTGGCCGGCCGCGGTCGCCCTCGTCAGGCGGTGCTGGGCCTCGGTCGCCTGGGTTGCTCGCGAACCGCGGCGCGCGCTCGCGGGAGCCGCGGGGTTGTAGCGCTCCCCCTGGGCTGCGTCAACCCCCGTCTCGACCGTCTCACCCAACTCCCTCCGGCGCGAAGAGCTCGAGCAGCAACGCGACGCCATACCCCGTCCCGCGCTCCCGCGCCTCGGCCGGCCCCGCGATGTCGACGTGCAGCCAGGGCCGCGTGTAGCCGACGAGGTGCTCGGCGATGAACTGCGCCGCGCACGACGACTGCGCGTTCATGCGGTCCTTCACGGAGTTCTTCATGTCCGCGACCTTGCTCTTGAACTCGTCGCGGAAGAGCTCCGGCGCGTACGGGAGCGCGTGCACCAGATCGCCCGCGGCCCGGCCGGCCACGATCGCGCGCTGCTCGAGCGCCTCGTCGTTGCACACGATCCCGGCGTGCCGCTTGCCGGTCGCGAGGAGCTGGGCCCCGGTCAGGGTCGCCATGTCCACGATCACCTCGGGCGACAGCTGCCGCACCGCGTAGGCGACGCCGTCAGCCAGCACCAGCCGCCCCTCGGCGTCGGTGTTGTTCACCTCGACCGTGCGCCCCGAGTACATATGGAGGATGTCGTCGGGCCGGATCGCGTCCGGGCCGACGCTGTTCTCGGCCAGGCACAGGATCGCGTCGACGCGGCGGTTCCAGCCGAGGCGCGCCGCCGCCCGGAACGCCGCGAGGACCGCGGCGGCGCCCGCCATGTCGCCCTTCATCCCGGGCATGTCGTTTTTGCCCTTGAGGCTGAGCCCGCCGGTGTCATAGACGATCCCCTTGCCGACCCACGCGACGCGGCCCTCGGGGGCTCCGTCGGGGGCCCAGCTCAGGTGCACCAGCGCCGGCGGGTGCGTCGCCGCGCGCCCGACGGCGGCGATCCCGCCGAAGCCCCGCTGCTCGAGCTCCTCCCCGGTGATGACGGTGCAGCTCGCGCCGACCTCCTCGGCGACGGCGACCGCGCGGGCGACGAAGGCCGTCGTGTGCAGCACGCTCGCCGGCTGGTCGACCAGCTCGCCGACCATGCGGATCGCGGCCGCCGCCTCCTCGATGCGGGCCATGTCCTTGACCGGCCCGTCCGGCGCCAGGAACCCGACCCGCACCTTGCGCGGCGCCGTGACCTGTCGCTTGCCGCGATCGCTCCAGGCGGGGAGCGCGCGGGCCACCGCGCAGCCGGCGGCGAAGGCGTGGTCAGCGGCGTCGAGGGCGATGATGACGGCGGTTCGGCCCCGGGCGTCGCGCCCCCGCAGCCCGTCGGCCAGCGCGTCCGGGCGGCCCGGGGACATGTGGCGCGAGGCCTTGTCCGACAGCGCAACCACCGTCAGCGGGCGCGCGGGCTCGCCGTACCAGGTCGTCGTCGCGGAGAAGGCGTCCCCGGGGTGCAGCGACTCGAGCATCGCGCTCCACGCCGGGCGCACCGCCTCGGGGAGCCGCGCGATCACGTCGTCCGCGGCGAGCCGGGCCTTGCGGCCACAGACGACGAAGGCGTCGCACTTGGCGGCGGTGGGCGGCGTGGTCGAAAAGCGGAGCTCGGTCACCATGGGATCCTCGGGCGCTGAAGCGGGGACGGGGGGGCGCGTTGCCGCAGACGCAGTAGTCACCACCCATCACATGAAAAGCAGCCGATGCAGCACCTATACAGCGGGCGTCGCGTATTGCTGCTGCATTCGCGCGATCGTGCCGTGATTATGCTGCGCCTTGAAGCGCACGCAGCGGGCGATCATCTCGCGCACCGGCTCGGAGTAGCGGAAGAAGTCCTGATCGAGGGTCGGGTCGCGCTCGAGCAGCGCGGACGCCGCCTCCGACGAGAGCCCGCGGGTGTCGAGCTCGTCGGGGATGCGCGCCGGGTCGAGCCACCAGCCGGAGAAGCCGTAGCGCTCGTGGTTCGCCTCGTAGATCGCCGTCCCGGGGAACGGCATGAGCACGCCGCGGTTGTTGAAGTAGTCGGTGTCCGGGGCGAGCTCCTGCATCAGCGCGAGGGTGCGCCCGAGCTCGTCGACCCCCTCCTCGGGGAAGCCGAACATGAAGTTCACGATGGTCACCATCCCCGCCTGCTTGGCCGCGCGGACGGCGGCGCGGACGTGCTCGGGGCGCTGCCCCTTCTGGATGGCCTTCAGGATGTTGTAGTCGCCGGACTCGATGCCGAAGTTGATGGCGACGCAGCCGGCGGCGCGCATCCGCTCGAGGTCGTGGGCGCGCACCATGTTGCCGGGGGTGATGCAGGTCCAGGTGCAGCCGGCCAGCGCCGGCTCGGCGTCGATGGCGTCGCACAGCGCGTTGAGGCGCGGGCGCAGCGCCGTGAAGGCGTCGTCCCAGAACGGGAAGTGCATGATCCCGTGGTGCTCGGCCAGCGCCACCATCTCGCCGATGATGTCCGCGGTCGAGCGGAAGCGGTAGGCGCGCCCGGTCACGTAGTTCGCGCAGAAGGTGCAGCGCGCCGGGCAGCCCCGGCTCGTCATCATGCCGCCGGGGACGACCAGGCCGTCGGCGGAGTAGGCGCTCGCGTCGAAGGCCGGGTAGCTCGTGAGCGGGTACGGCAGGGCGTCGAGGTCGTCGAGGACGCCCCCCGGAGGGCCGTGGCCCGAGGCGGTGCGGACGCCGGGGATCTCGCCCAGGCCCGCGGCGACGGCGGCGGCGTCTGGCCCGCTGGGCCCGCTTCGATCGAGCAGCGCGGCGATGGCGACGATGGCGCGCTCGCCCTCGCCGGCGACCGACACGTCGAAGCCGTTCGCGAGCGGCTCGTCCGGCAGCACGGTCGGGTGCGGGCCCCCAGCGACGAGCAGGCGGCTCGCGCCGCGCAGGCGCTCGGCGAGCAGGTAGCCGCGCCGGGCGTTGAGGGTGAACAGCGTCATGCCCACCAGATCGGGGGCGTAGCGCTCGACCTCGCGGACCGCGTCGTCGTCGGAGCCGGTGAAGCGAACGGCGGCCAGGTCGAGGCACTTCACCTCGTGGCCGGCGGCGATTAGACTCGCGGCGATATACTGCTGGCCCAGATAGGGCGCCCCCATCGGCTGGGGCAGGTGGGGGAGGATGAGCAGGGCCTTCGCCATCGGCGCGTGAACTCCCGAGTCGCTGCTGGACGGCGCGGAGCATAACAAATGTCCACCACGGGTGATACGTTGACGGCGCGCGGGCCGCTGGCGGGGCGAGCGCGGGTGCCGGGCGACAAGAGCGTCGGGCACCGCGCCCTGATGCTCGGGGCGCTGTGCGACGGCGTGGTCGAGATCACGGGGCTGTCCGACGGCGAGGACAACCTGTCGACGGCGCGGGTGCTCGGCCAGCTCGGCGTGCGCAGCGAGCGCGACGGGGACCGCGCGCGCGTCCACGGCGTCGGCCTCGACGGCCTGCGGGCGCCGACCGGGCCGCTCGACTGCGGCAACTCCGGGACCACGATGCGGGTGCTGCTCGGGATCCTGGCCGGCCAGCCCTTCGAGGTGACGCTGGTCGGCGACCACAGCCTGACCCGGCGGCCGATGCGGCGGGTGCTCGAGCCGCTGACGCGGATGGGGCTGACGGTGGTGGCGGCCCGCGATGGGGGCTTCCCGCCGCTGACCGTGCGCGGGGCGCGACCGCTGACCGGGCTCGTGTACGCCTCGCCCATCGCGAGCGCGCAGGTGAAGAGCGCGATCCTGCTGGCCGGGCTGTGGGCCGAGGGAGAGACGCGGGTGGACGAGCCCGGGCTGAGCCGCGACCACACCGAGCGGATGCTGGCGTGGCTCGGGACGCCGCCGGCGGCGCGGCCGATCCACGTCCCGGGGGACCTGTCGAGCGCCGCGTTCCTGCTGGGGGCGGCGCTGCTGGTGCCGGGGAGCGACGTGGTGATCGAGGACGTGGGGGTGAACCCGACGCGCACGGGGTTCCTCGACATCGTCGCGGCGATGGGAGCGACCGTCGTCCAGGGCGCCCCGCGCGAGCGCAACCACGAGCCGGCGGCCGACCTCGGGGTGCGCTGCAGCGGGCTGCGCGGGGTCGAGGTGGCCGGTGACCTGGCGCTGAGGGCCCTCGACGAGCTGCCGCTGGTGGCGACGCTGGCGGCGCGGGCGCGGGGGGTGACGCGGATCCGGGACGCCAAGGAGCTGCGCGTCAAGGAGTCCGACCGCATCGCGCAGACGGCGCGCATGCTGCGCAGCTTCGGGGTGGCGGTCGACGAGCACGAGGACGGGCTCACGATCCACGGCGATCCGGACCGGCCCCTGACCGCCGGGGACGTCGACGCCGATGGGGATCACCGCATCGCGATGTGCGCGAACCTGCTGGCGCTCGTCGCGCCAGCGGGGACACGGATCGCCGGGGCCGAGTCGATCGCGACGAGCTTCCCGAGCTTCCACGCCTGTCTGCGCGCGCTTGGGGCCGCGGATGCGCTATGATGCGCCGCAGCAACGAGGGACCTACCTAATGCAGATCAAAACCCTTATACCACTGTGCATTGCGTCATTGATCGGGGTCGGGGCGGCCGGCTGTGCCAACGCGAAGCACCTCGGGGCGCTCGAGCTCGGCAGCCAGGCCGTCGCGGAGGCGCTGCGCGCGGGGGGCGACGACGGGGCGCTGGCCGGGGTCGTCGGGCGCTACGACGAGGTGCGGGTCTACACCCAGCACACCGCGATGGAGCCGCCCTACGACGTGGCTGGGGAGCGGCTGTTCGGAGGCGGAGCGGTGGCGCGCTGGGTCATGGGGATCCGCGCCCGGACGCAGTGCAACGACCCGGACAACTGCCCTTGGGCGGCGCTGGACGTGCCCACCGCGGCGACCGCGTGGCGCTGCGCCGGCCAGTGCTGTGAGGTCGACGTCGCGACCACGAACCACCGCGTCCTCTACCTCGAACGGGTCTGCTTCGCGGGGTCGCCGCTCCGCGTCGACGCCATCCACCTCGTCGACGGAGACTGATGGGCTCGCCTTCGAGCGGCTCTTCACCCCGCCGCGTGCTGCCCACGGTGGCGAAGCCGCGGCGCCGTATCGGGCGAAGACCTGCCGTCGCTTGGGATCAGCTCCCCGTGCGGCACAGGACGAAGTAGTTGCTCGTGATCTTGCCGTAGCGCCAGGCGCGCCCGATGGTCACGCCTGGGGCGACCTTGCGCATGTAGTCGATCATGCGGGCATAGATGAGCACCTGGAGGCCGATCTCGTTACGGCGGATCTTCGGCCAGCCGGGCGGCAGCGCGCCCTGCCCCGGCGGGACCTCGTAGTAGTTGAGGCCGTACTCACCGCGGGCGTCGTCGTGGGGGCGGCCGGTGAAGTAGCCCGGGCCCGCCGTCGTGAAGTTGAACCAGTTGTAGTTGTAGCCGTAGACGACGCCGGGGCGGCCGTCGGCGGCGCAGAAGCGCTTCTGGAAGTGGTTGAAGGCCGGCAGCGAGTTCTTGCCCGCGTGGATGACCTCGGTGCCGAGCGGGATGTCGGCGGGCACGAAGTCCTCGGCGGTGCACCCCTGGCCGACGCAGGCGTCCCAGAGCGCAGCCATGTCGCCGCCGGTCAGCGCGCGGACCATGCGGACCCGCTCGGGCTCGCTCGCCTCGGTCAGCTCCGCCTCGAGGCCCGCCAGATCGACGGCGCGCCCCATCCCAAACCGCTTCATCAGATCGCTTCGTCCGAACATGCCCGGAGGCTAGCGCCGAGGTCGACCGGTGTCGAGCACGACCCGAGCCCGGCGCGTCGTGCCCATCGTGAGCCCGCCCACGCGGGGCGTGGCGTCGGCGTCGATCTCGTCGCCGTCCGAACGGCCGAAGCGGTCGCCCGCGTACCCAGCCGCATGCGCGCGAGGTAGCCGCCGGGGGGGCCATGGCGGACTGGCCTATCGGTGGCGAGCGGCGGCGCGGGCCGTGTCGACATTGCGCCTGGCGACCGGGTGGTCGGGCTGGAGTGACAGCGCCTTCTCGAGGTGCCGAAGCGCCTGTCGCGGCTGACTCAGCGCGCCGTGAGCGACACCGAGGATGGCGTGCGCGTCAGCGTCCTCGGGGTGGGCCTGGAGCCAGCGCTGCACCAGCGTGACCGCCGCCGGATAGTCGCCCAGACGGAGGTGTGCCTCGGCCAACGGGATGGCGACCTCGCGCTGACTGGCGCCGTCGAAGCCCAGCGTCGTGACGGCCTCCACGAGGTCGCCCGGGCGGTCGAGGTCACGCGTCACGCGGATGAAGCTGAGCCAAGCCGTCTTCGCTTGCGGGGCGTGTTCGACGGCCGCGCGAAGGTAGGGGGCGGCGTCCGACAGCCGGCCAAGCCGTGCGAGGGCCGAGCCCATCGACAGGTTGGACTTCGCGTTGGTCGGGTCCACGTCCAAGGCGTGCCGGCTTATGGCGATGGCGCTGGGGTGGTCCCCCGCACTGTTGTGGAGCTGAGCCAGGTTCTCGAGCGCGAGGCGGTTGTCTGGGTCGTGGTCCAGCGTGTGAGTCCAAAGGGCGATGTCGCTGGACCACGCCTGGACTTGGCCAATGCTCAGTGTCGTCCAGATCGTCGCAAGCGCCAGTGAGCTGACGACGAGACCGTGGCGAACAAGGCGAGCGCTGGGCCATGTTCCTATCGCGTCGGCGCTCCGGCGCGCACGGACCAAGCGTGCGGCGCCAGCGGCCAGCGACCACGCGGGGCCAAGCAGCGCGAGGTGCAGATAGCGGTCGGCCACCGTGGTGTTGAGCTGGGCGCCAAAGGGCAGCAGCCCCGAGACCGGCAACAGCGTCGCCAGCATGAAGAGGACGCCCCAGAGCAGCTCTGGCCAGCGACGTCGTAGGGCGACCGCGACCGCCAAGGTGCCAGCCAGGGCCAGACCGGTTCCGACCCAGAGCCCCCCATCGAGCACGACCATCGGGCTGCGTCCTGCCATCCCCAGCCGCGCGCCAGGCCAGACCACCGTGCCGATGGCATGGCCAAACGAATCCGCGACCACCGCCATCCGCTCGAGGCCCTCCACCGGTGGCGGCGACGCAGCGCCGAACTGGGCCATCGCGGTCAGGACCAAGGCCGGCAGCGCGACGGCGACCATCGCCACACCCACGATGACGAGGTCCCGCCGCCAGGGTTTGCGACCCGCTGCGAGGTGAACCAGCGCCATCGCGGGCACGAGGGCCACGATGGTGGGTTTGCACAGGGTCGCCAGCGCAAAGACACACACCGCCCCGATCTGACCACGGGTAGAGCGCCGCTCGGTGGCCCGTAGATGAAGGAGCATGGCGGCCAGCGCAAAGTCGGCGGAGGCGATGTCCTTGAGGCAGGTGACCCAGGCCACCGGCTCGACCTGGAGGGGATGCAGGGCGAACAGCGCGGCGCCTGCGACGGCGGCCCAGCGCGCGGTTGACGTTCGGCCGGACGAGGAGGTGGGACCGGCAACCGTGAGCCCGGGCAGACGGAGCAGCACGTGGTAGGCGAGCACGACGCCCAGCAGGTGGCCGAAGACGTTCAGACCATGCAGCCAGCTGGGGTCTGCGCCGCCAAGGTCCCACGCCAGCGCCCACAGCGACCAGGTGACCGGCATGTAGACGTGAACCTGGGCCTGGGTCCAGGCGGCACCAAGATCACCGAATAGCGGATTGACCGTGATGTGGAGCTTGTCGTCCCAGTTGAGCAGGTCGTAGCTCAGCGTCGGCGCGAAGACGGACAGCGTAGCCACGAGCACCGCGAGCAGGCCGAGATGGGGACCGTAGCGTGTGACGAAAGCGGCCACGCGACTTGGGATAGGCGAAGGCGAGCTGGGGCTCCGGGGGTGGCAAGGACATGCAGAGTCAAACGCCCGCCAGCAACCGCTGACGGGCGTTTGGCGCTAGAGGCCGACGTTTAGCGTCGATCCCTGACTTCGCGATCCGGTCTGACGAGCTCCAGCTTCTTCTTGTACCTCCGCACCTTGCGCAAGGCGGCCGCCGGCTGGTCGTTGTCGATCGCGACGCCGATGTCGGCCACCATGGCTTCAATCAGCGCATCGAACTCCGCGGACACCTCGATGCCGGCCTCAGCAAGGACGTCGAGGAGCTCGGCAATGACGATGTTGAAGATTGTCTCACCGTACGACGCGATCTCGAGCCGTGCGGCGTCGCCACCCTCCAAGCTGCGAGGGATCAGCGTGACCGCGGCGGATAGCTTGTTGAACGCCGCGTCGTCCTTGCCGGCGTCGAACTTGGTGAGGGCCTTCTCGACCTGCTTGCGGGCTTGTTTGACGCGCTTCTGCTTCTGGTTGCTCGCGTCTGCCGCAGCGATCTCGAGCTCGTCGAACAGCTCGGCTGCGAGCTGGTTGAGGGCTTCGGCGACCAGGTCGCGGCCGTCGGGGCAGCCGTCCATATCATTGTCGTAGGCGCCCGCAGGCTCGGTCGGACACGCGTCGACATCGTCGGCGATGCCGTCGCCATCGCTGTCGGTCACCACCGCGCAGCTGCTGATGTCGTCAAAGACGACGACGCCCGCTCGGGGGCTCGCGACGGCGACCGTCGCGCCAGCGCTGTTGTTACCGTTGTTGCCGATCGCGACCCGCATACCCCAAGGCTCATAGTTTGGAATCGTGCCGGAGAGGACGTTGCCCGGTGGAAACCCACTGGCGAAGGCGCCCTGGTAGCCCCAACCGGGGGGGTACTGCGCTGGAAGCGTGCCGGAGAGGATGTTGCCGCCGGGGCCCCCGTCGAGGAAGACGGCTCCGCCGGAGCCACCACCCTCGGCGACCCGCGGAAAGCTGTAGACGTAGTCGGCTGCAGCGCCCGACCCGCCAACCGCGGCCCAACCGCCGTCCCCGCTGAGGGCGACCGAGCCGCCAAAGTCGGCGCTTCCCGCGCCCGCGTCGACCGACTTGGACACCGGCGCCAGTGCGCTGGCTTTTTGGTCGGCAATCCACGCCGACGTCTGGCCTTCGCCCTCGGCGACCAAGGCCTCGAGGGTCTTGGCGGCGGCAGCGATGTCGCTGGGATCCCAGAACGTGTCGACCACCTGACGCAGACCGGCGGCGAAGACGTCGCTGGGCGGCGGATCGTAGGGCTCGAGAAACTCGAACTCGACCTCGGTCACCGCGTTGACGTTGTCACCCTGCGCGACCGCGTTGAGCAGCCACTGGTCCGTCGCGGCGTCATAGACCACAAAGAACGCGCTGATGTGAAGGTCCGGCGACGAGTCGAAGTTGACGACGGGGTTGGCGTCCTGCTCGAAGTAGTAGTCCTCCAGCTCCGCTGGCGCCGACCCTGGGGATTCGAGGGTGCCGTTGATGACGGTGGTGATGGCGTAGGGCATCCCGGTCGGATCGTCTTCGAACGGCACGACGGCCGTAAAGATGGCGCCTTGCGCGGTGAGCGCCAGGACGGGCGCGAGGAGGTCCAAGGCGGCCTGCGCCTGAGCCGGGTCGAACGCGTTGGCGTCGATCGCAGCGATCGCGTCGCGGGCGCTGACGAGGTCTGCGAATGCGTCCGCGTTGCCCTCGAAGGCGCTATGGGCACCGGGTTTGAGGGTCTGCGCGAGCGCCCAACCGGCATCGCCTTGCTCGTAGACAAACGCGGCGCCGTCGCCGGGCGAGCCGATCAACAGGGTGCCTCCTGCGGCGGCCAGGCTGGCGCCAAACGTGGCGTCGTCGGCCAGCGGCGGTGCCGCGACCTCGTCGATGGCGGTCCAAGACGCCGTGTCGCCTTCCGGCGTCAGTGTCATCGCGAAGATGCGTCCCACACCAGTGGGGTCGAGACCCGCCGCTGCGACGCCATCGGTGGTCGGCGCGAGCCGCCAGGTCCCATTCCAAGTCGTATTGGGAATCGTGCCGGTGAGGCAGCAGGTGTCGCCGTACGCGGCTTGCACGACGACCGAGCCGGCCCCGCCCCCGCCCACTGCGTACATGGTTCCATCGGCACCAAAGGTGATATCGTCCGGTGCAGCCGGCCCCTCGAGGGTGTGCTGTTCGCCAAGGTCGTAGAGGCCCTCGGCGGTTCGGACATAGAAGTCGACGGCACCGCGGGGCTCACCGGCGACCTCACCCACCGTGCCGACCGCGATTTGACCCGTGGCAGGGTCGATGGCGATTGCGGCGTCGGCGGCAGCCGGGAGCATCTGACTCAGCGACCACTGGCCATCTTCGCCAAGGGTGTGGACGGCGACGGAAGCCGCGCCCTCCACGACCAGGGTCTTGCCGTCATCCGAAAGCAGCGTTTCACCAGTGAAGTCGCCGCCAGCGGATGCGATTTGATGGTCGGCCTCGCAGATCGCGTCTTGCGCGGATGCGGTACCGACCTGAAGCGTCACCGCCAAGACAGCGACGAGTCGGAGTACAGGGTAAGAAGTCAGTCTCATCGAAGAAGCTCCAACATGTCGTCTCGAGTCCTTGGTCATGCAGTCCCCAGAGGGGACTTGGGCTAAGGGTCCGTGCCGCAATAACTTGTCGACTTGCTTGTGGATCCGACGCCCCCTGCGCACCCTCGAGATGCTCGAAAGGCGCCACCCTCGCAGACAAGAGCGAGCCAGGGAGCGTGTAGCGCATGGATCGAGCCGCCATTGGCGGCTTCTGAGCGCGGCAGTCGCCGGTCCCGGGGCGTCACTCCCGAGTCTGAAACGCAAGGGCGCGGACCGGAGTCCGTAGCTGGCGACCGGCCGGGACACACCGTGACCCCGCCGGTCGGCCGCGGAGGACGCAGGTCCGCGCCCGGTACCCGGGCGCTGCGCCCCGCGAAGGACGCCCTGAAAGGGCCGCCTGGCCAAACGCGAAGCGGGCCAGGCGGTGTCGAGACTAGTGGCAAACTTGATCTAGGTCAAATGTCGCACGGCGAGCCGGAGTGGACGCCGCTCAGACAACCGCTCGCTCCGCGGACTGGCAGGACACCTCGATCAAACCTCGCTGCGCTGCGTTTTGCTTGAGGTCCCAGCGAGACTGTTCCGGCCGCTCCGCGGCCTCCACCGGCCGCTCGCGCGGCCTGGACACCTCAATCAAGACTCGCTGCGCTGCGTCTTGCTTGGGGTCCCAACGAGACTGTTCCGGCCGCTCCGCGGCCTCCACCGGCCGCTCGCGAGGCCTGGGACATCGCCCCTAGCTCAACAGATCCGGCCGCTCGCGAGGCGTGGACACCGGCCCGGAGCCCCGCTTCGCGGGACCGTGGATCGGTGTCCTAGAACTGCGCCCGCACGGCGGCGGTGACGACGACGGCGCCATCGGACTGCGAGCCGCGCTGGTTCTGGTTGAAGAGGAAGTTCGGATCGCTGGTGTCGAAGCTGCCGGCGGCCGACGAGAAGTCGGTGTTGAGCTTGTCCTTGCCCATCACCGCGAAGTCGGCCTGGAGCGTGATCGCGACGACCCCGAGGACCAGGTCGAGGCCGATGTGCGGGCGCAGGGTGTACAGCGCGGGGGTCGTCGAGAAGGACACGACGTTCTCGCTGTAGGTGATCGGGTCCTGATTGGCCGGAGCGCCGTCGATGGTGTCGATGGTGAGGTGCGCCTTGACGTTCACCTCGTTGGAGACCGAGCCGCCGGCGAACCCGACCCCGATCCCGACGTAGGGCCGCAGGACGCCGCCGATGTCCCAGGCCAGGCGCACCTCGGGGTTGGCCTGAAAGAGCGACCAGTTCACCGCGGGAGCCGAGTCGAGGCGGTAGGTGCCGGTCGCGGTGTGGCCGTCGAGGGTCTCGCTGTAGGGCCGCTCGTAGCCGACGCCGACCTCGAAGCTGCCGCGGTAGTAGCTCGCGCCGAGCCCGAGGACCAGCGCCGGCAGGGCCCCGTCGGCCTTGGTGACGCGCCAGCGCAGGGTCGCGCCGATCGAGAACAGGCCAGCCTTGAGGTTGATGCCGTCACCGGCGATGTCGAGGTTCGGGATGAACTGCACGTCGGCGCCGAGCTCGAGCCCGTCGCCGAGGCCGAAGCCGAACACGACGCCGAGCTGGGGCCACGGCATCAGGTTCGGCAGCGGCCCCTCGAGGTCGACGAGCTCGAGCCCGTAGCCGACGTCCTTGAAGTTGTTCAGGAGCCCGAGGCGGGTCATCACGCCGAAGGTGAAGGCCCCCGAGTCGTCGGAGAGCCCGGAGCCGGCGCCGAGCCCGGTCGACGGCATCACCGCGGTGATGTGCTGCGACATCCAGACCGGCATGTTGACGCCGATCGCCGTCAGGTCGTTGCGGAGCAGCCCGATGAGCTCGTCGCTCTCGGCGGCGCCGGCGGGCGCGGTGGGGAGCAGGAGCGCGATGGCGAGGGCGGCGAGCAGCGGTCGGCGCATGACGGGTCTCCTTGGGCGAGGTCGCGTCACGTTACTGCGCCAGGTGGGTCGGCGCTACAGCGCAGTGACGGCGGCCATCAGCGCGCGCACCCGAGCGGGGTCGACCGGGCGGGAGACGTCGCCGTCCTCCTTGAGCCAGGTCCCGACGATGAAGCCGTCCGCGTGGGGGGCGAGCGCCCCGAGGGTCTCGGGGGTGGCGCCGCTGCCGACCAGGACGTGGCCGCGCGGGACGGCCGCGCGGACCCGCGCGAGGCGCACCGGGTCGGTCGCGCCGCCGGTGTGGGCGCCGCTGACGATGACGGCGTCCGCGCCGCCGCGCTCGACGAGCTCGCGGGCCTCGTCGTCGATGGGGCGGGCGACCAGCGGGGCGGCGTGCTTGACGTGGACGTCGGCGAAGATCGCGCACCCCGGGGCGACGAGGTCGCGGTAGCGCACGCTCTCGTGGGCCTGGCCGACGATGAGCCCCTGATCGGTCACGGCGGCCCCCTGATGGACGTTGACGCGCACGAACCGGGCGCCGGTCGCCGCGGCCACCGCGAGCGACGACAGGATGTCGTTGCGCAGCACGTTCACGCCGACGATGGCGCCGCTGCCGCCGACGGCCTCGCACACGGCGAGCACCGCGCGGGTCATCCCGGCGACGGTGTGGGCCGGGACGCGATCGGGGTAGAAGGGCTTGTCGCCGAAGTTCTCGACGCAGATGGCGTCGACGCCGCCCTCGGCGAGGGCGACGGCGTCGCGGACGGCGGCCTTCACGACCTCAGCGAGGGGGACGCCCCCCTGGCAGACGGGCCCGAGGTGGACCATGCCGACGACGACCTTGCGGCCGGCGCCGGTGAACAGGGACTGACTCACGCGCACCTCCGATGGGCGACCCGGCTCGCGATGTGGAGCAGCTCGACGATGACTTCGTAGACCAGCCGCCGTCGCTCGGCGTCGCAGCGCTCCTCGAGGACGCGCTGGCGGGTGTCGACGTCCTCGACCACCGCGGCCGCGATCCGGTAGGTGATGAGGGGATCCGAGCCGCCCTCGTCGGCGCGCTGCGGGGTCAGGTCGCCCGCCGCCGTGCCGAGGACCTCGAACAGCGCGAAGACCCCGGCGATGAGCTCGGCCGTCGACGGCGCGTCGTCGGCACCCGCGGCGGGGCGATCGCGCAGCGGCGTGACCCGGGCGATGCGGTAGGGGGTGAAGGGCGCGTCGACCTCGTGGACGGCGCAGGCGGCGACCCCCTCGACCACGATCAGCCACTCGCCGTCGGTCAGCGGGGTCGCCAGCGTCATGAGGCCGAGGGCGGCGGTCGGGCAGAACGGCTCCTCGCCGTCGGCGTCGGGCGCGCCGGCGAGGACCCGGGGGACGACCAGGAAGCGCTCGTCGGCGGGCTTCGCGAGCAGGTCTTCGACCATCTTGCGGTAGCGCGGCTCGAAGATGCGGTACGGGGTCGGCGCCGCGGGCAGCAGCACGTGCTCGGGCAGCGGGAAGAGCGGCACGAGCGCGTCGAGGCCACAGGCGATCTGGACGGACATCGTCAACCTCGGGTCATGTCAGCAAGCGGCTCGGGTACGACCCGAGGACGCGGAGGAAGCTCGCGTGGCGCTCCACGCTGCGGAGCGTCTGCGCGACCTTCTGGTCGGCAACATCCCCCTCGAAGTCGAGGTAGAAGAGGTAGTGCCATGGCGTTCTTCGATCCGGGCGCGACTCGATCTTGGTCAGGTTGAGCTCGCGCACGGCGAACTCCGCGAGGCAGCCGTAGAGGTCGCCGGCCACGTGGCGGGTCGCGAAGATGATCGAGGTCTTGATCGGGCGGTCCGACGGCCGCGCCGGGATCCCGGCGGCGCCCCCCTGCCCCGGCGCCGGCGCGAAGCCCGGCGCGACGCGGCCCGGGCCCGCGGTGTGCGGCGGCACGAGGAGCAGGAAGCGGGTGAAGTTCTCGGAGACGTCCTGGATGTCGCGCGCGAGCACGGTCAGGCCGTTGAGATCCGCCGCGAGGCGGCTCCCGATGGCGGCCACGCCGGGCTCGTCGCTGGCGGCGACGAGGCGCGCCGCCGAGGCCGTGTCAGCGGCGGCGCGCGGGGCCCAGCCGTGCTTGGCGATCCAGCCGCCGCACTGCGAGAGCCCCTGGGGGTGGCTCAACACCGTGCGCACCTCCGCGAGCGTGGTCCCCGGCCGGGCCATCAGCGCGTGGTGCACCGGCAGGACGACCTCGGCGAGGATGCGCAGATCGCGCCCGAGGAGCAGATCGTAGACCTCGTGGATCGAGCCCGCCGTCGAGTTCTCGACCGGGATCAGGGCCGCCCGCGCGCGGCCGTCGTGCACCGCGTCGAAGGCGTGGCGGAAGGTGCCGGAGGGGGCGACGGCGGTGTCCGCCCCGAAGGCGCCGCAGGCCGCCTCGTGGGAGTAGGTCCCGAGCTCGCCGAGGATGGCGATCGGCGCGATCTCGACGACCTGAGGCGCGACGGCGGCGACCGCGGGGGGGGCCTGTTGCACTGCAGCAAACTCCGCCGGTGGCGCGACCGGAGGGCTCACGGAGCCGTCGGTCACCGCCTGCTGCGCTTCGAGCTCCGGGCGCTCGGGGGCGGTGATGTGCCCCGCCGCGCCGCCCAGCGGCGGGATCGCCCAGTCCGGGCGCAAGAGCCGCGAGTTGCGCAGGTACGCGTGGCGCACCTGGCCGTTCGGGGTGTCGGTGTTCCAGTGGATCAGGACCCGCACGCAGCGCATCACGGCGCTCGGCGCGTCGATCTCGTGGGCGCACATCATCGGCACCTGGGTCCACCCGAGGCGACGCGCGGCGCGAGCCGGGAACGTCGACCGCAGATCGGCCGTGGTGGTGAAGATGATGCTCGCGAGGTCGTCGGGGTCGAACCCGTTGAGCTCACGGAGCCGATCGAGCAGATCCTGGGTCGCGTCGAGCACCGCGTCGAGGGTGTCCTCGTCCACGGTGGTCGCGCCTCGAATGCCTACGCAGCGCGTCATGACGATCGGAGGTAATACAGCGCCGCGAGGACGCCAACTTTTCGTCCTGTTTCGCGACGTTGCGCGCCCGTCCCGGGCTCAGCGGGTGCGGTAGCCGGCGGCCCGCAGGACGGCGCGGGCGCGCTCCTGGTCGTCGCCGTCGGCGACCCCGACGCGGATCGCCTCGCCGCCGGCCCCGCGGATCTTGAGGACCTCGATGTCGCGGATGTTGACGCCGTGCTCGCCGAGGACGGTGGTCAGGTGGGCGAGCTCGAGGGGGCGATCGGGGAGCGCGACGACGACGTCGAAGACGCGCGGCAGGAGCGTGCGCTTGACCACCGGGAGGGCGTCGCGGGTGCGCTTGGCCTCCTGGGCGGCGGCGATGAGGGCGGCCGGATCGTCGAGGGTGGCGGCGAGATCGGCGACGAGGGCGCTGAGATCGGCGAGGGCCTCGCGCACGGCGTCGCGGTTCTCGACGACCATGTCGCGGCTCATCTCCGGGGCGCCCGAGGCGACCCGCGTCAGATCGCGGAAGCCGCCGGCGGCGAGAAACAGCAGGCGCTCGCGCTCGGCGTCGCGGGCGATGAGGAGGTTGAGCGCCACGGCCAGGAGGTAGGGCACGTGGGAGACGCGCGCCACGAGCCGGTCGTGGACGTCGGGGGGGACGTGGAAGGGGATGGCGCCGAGGCCCTCGATGAGCTCGTCGGCGGCGATCAGCGAGGCCGGATCGGTGTCGGCGGTCGGCGTGACCACCCAGACGGCGTTCTGCAGGAGCCCCGCGTAGGCGTTCTGCATCCCCGGGGTCTCGCGGCCGGCCATCGGGTGGGTGCCGACGAAGCCCGGCAGCTGGGCGCTCAGCGCGGCGACGACCGGGGCCTTCACGCTGCCGACGTCGATCCAGCGCGAGGTCGGCGCGGCGAACGGGGCGACGGCGGCCGCGAGCCCGGGCAGGGCGCGGACCGGGGCCGCGAGCACGCCGAGCTCGAGCTCGCCGATCCACGGCCCCGGGGTGGTGTGGACGCGATCGGCGGCGCCCATCGCGAGGGCCGCGTCGAGGGCCTCGGCGTCGAGATCGTAGGCGTGAACCTCGCCCGCGATGAAGCGCTCGCGCAGGCCGAGGGCGATCGAGCCCCCGAGGAGCCCCATCCCGAAGACGCCGACCTTGCCGTACCGTGGCTCCATCGCGCTCACCGCCCCTCTGCTCCGCGTCGCGCGCCCGCGGCCCGCCGGCGCGCGATTGACGTTACGCGAGGGGTGGTCTGAGATGCCAGTCCCCAACCGGCGGATGGAGGTGAGGTGATGGAGGGGACGCACGAGGTCCGCGTGGGCTACACGCCCGTGGCGGGCACGATCCTGCTGATCCTGGCGCTGCTCAACATCGTGCTCGGCGTGATGGCCCACTCCGCGGTGTCGACCGGGCTCGGGGCGCTCTTCATCGTGATGGCGATCCTGCAGCTGACGATGCCCTACTTCGTGCTGACCGAGGGGGAGCTGCAGCTGCGCAACCTCTTCGGGATGACGGTGAAGCGCTACGCCTTCGACGATCTTTCGCAGTTCGAGATCGCCGAGGAGGGCAAGCGCATCTTCCTCACCACCCCAAACGGCGACCGCAAGCGGGTCCGTGTGACGCGCTGGATCTCGCAGCGAGGGGCCTGGGAGCGGTTCATCACGGCGCTCAACGCGCGCGCCTTCGACTGACGTCGCGCCCCCGCGGCGCCGTCTCGCCGATGTGTCCGCGCGTGGGCGTGACGCGTCGCAATTCGTGATACCTTACGCCGTGCCTCGGGCGCATGGCGCTGGGGGCCGGTCGCGCCGAGGCCGGCCCACGAGGTCAGACCCGCCGGCGACGCTGGCGACGCCCAGGGAGTCCAAAGCTCCCGTCAGTCCGTCACGACAGGAGTGGAGAGAGGATGGATACCTTCGAGAACCTCGTCGACATGTTCGAGAAGAGCACCCAGAAGTACGCGAAGAACCCGCTCTTCGGCGTGAAGAAGGGAGGCGTGTACCGCTGGCAGACCTATGAAGACATCGCCAAGGCGGTCGCGGAGTTCCGCGGCGGGCTCGCGAGCATCGGGGTCGGCCACGGGGACCGCGTCGCGGTGATCTCAGACAACCGCCCGGAGTGGGCGATCGGCGCCTACGCCGTCTACGGGCTCGGGGCGCAGTACGTACCGATGTACGAGGCGCAGCTCGAGAAGGACTGGAAGTACATCCTCAACGACAGCGGGACGAAGGTCCTGCTCGTCGCCAACAGCGAGATCTTCGAGAAGACGAAGAAGTTCGTCGACGAGGTGGAGAGCCTCGAGCACGTCGTGAACTTCGAGGGCAAGGCCGACGACAGCACGTCGTACGCGGCGCTGCTGAAGGTCGGCGCCGCCAAGCCGGTCCCGTCGGTGCACCCGAAGCAGGACGACGTCTGCGGGTTCATCTACACCAGCGGCACGACGGGAAACCCCAAGGGCGTGCTGCTGTCGCACAAGAACCTCACGTCGAACGTGAACGCGCTGCACGAGATCTTCCCCCTCGGATCGGACGACGTCTCGCTGTCGTTTCTGCCGTGGGCGCACTCCTTCGGACAGACCGTCGAGCTCCACGCCCTGCTGTCGTACGGCGCGTCGATGGGCCTCGCGGAGTCGGTCTCGAAGATCATCGAGAACCTCGCCGAGGTCCGTCCGACCTTGCTCTTCTCGGTCCCGCGCATCTTCAACCGCATCTATGACGGCGTGAACAAGAAGATGCAGGAGGCGGGCGGCCTCAAGCTCAAGCTCTTCAACGCCATGCTCGACACGGCCAAGAAGAAGAAGGAGCTCGAGGCGACCGGCCAGTCGTCGGTGGTCGTCAACCTCAAGCACACCGTCCTCGACAAGCTCGTCGCGTCGAAGGTGCGCGAGCGCTTCGGCGGGCGCCTCAAGTACGCCGTCAGCGGCGGCGCCGCGCTGTCGAAGGACGTCGGGGAGTTCATCGACAACCTCGGGATCATGGTCTACGAGGGCTACGGCCTGACGGAGACCAGCCCGATCGCCACGGCGAACGCCCCCTCGGGGCGCATCATCGGCTCGGTCGGCCGCCCCATCCCGGGGGTGCGCGTGGTCGTCATCCCGGCCGAGGGCGCGCCCGAGGGCCAGGGCGAGCTCGTGGTCTACGGACCGAACGTGATGGTCGGCTATCACAACCAGCCCGAGGCGAACAAAGCGGTCTTCACCGACGACGGCGGTTTCCGCACCGGCGACATGGGGCGCATCGACGACAAGGGCTTCGTCTTCATCACCGGCCGCGTGAAGGAGCAGTACAAGCTCGAGAACGGCAAGTACGTGGTGCCCGCGCCGCTCGAGGAGAAGCTGCGGCTGTCGCCGTTCATCGCCAACGTGATGATCGACGGCACGAACAAGCCGTTCAACGTGGCGCTGATCGTCCCCGACCTCGAGTCGCTGCGCGCCTGGGCCACGAGCAACGGCGTCGCCGCCGCGAGCGACGAGGCGCTGGTGCAGGATCCGAAGGTCGTCAAGCTCTTCACCGACGAGATCGCGAAGCACTCGGCGACCTTCAAGGGCTACGAGGCGCCGCGCAAGTTCGTGCTGACGGCCGAGGACTTCAGCCTCGAGAACGGGATGCTGACCCCGTCGCTCAAGGTGAAGCGGCGCGTCGTCATGGAGCGCTACGGCAAGCAGCTGGAGGCGCTCTACGCTTGACCGGCCCGATCCGCGAGCTGTGGTCGAGCGAGGACGAGGACGCCGCCGGGCGCCTCGTCGCGGCGGTGACCTCCGATGACCTGATGAGCGCGCTCCTCGCGATCGAGGGCGCGTCCATCGCGTCACGCGCCGCCGTCTTGGCGGAGATCGGCCGGCTCGGGGAGCGCGTGCGCACGCTGCTCGCCGGGGGGGCGACGCCGCAGGAGGCGCTCACGCAGGTGGTGGCGATCGAGCGCGGCGTCTCGGGGGACGAGGAGGACTACTACCACCCCGACAACAGCCACCTCGCGCGGGTCCTGGAGCGCGGGCGCGGGCTGCCGATCCTGGTCTCGTCGCTGTGGGTCCTGGTCGGTCGAAGCGCGGGGCTCGAGGTGGACGGTGTGGCCCTGCCGGGTCACTTCGTGGCGCGGGTGGGCGACGCGGTGGTGGATCCGTTCGCTGGCGGCGTCCCGCTGAGCGAGGCGGACTGCGTTCGCATCGTGCGGAGCTTCGGCCCCGACCGCCCGTGGGATCCGCGCTGGCTGGATCCGACTCCGATCGCCGTCGTCGTCGAGCGCGTCCTGCGCAACCTCGTCAACGCGTTCCACCAGCGCGACGACCGCCCCCACCTCTACCGGGCGACGCGGCTCTTGGCGCTGGTCGCCCCATCAGACCCCGCCGTGCAGCTGCAGCTCGCCCAGCTCACCGAGGAGTTCGGCGCCTACGCGCTGGCCGCGCGGCTGTATCAGACCATCGCGGCGACCTTCGAGGGCCGCCGCGAGGCGCAGATCGCGGCCATCCGTGCGGTCGAGCTGGCGTCGCGCTCGCGCACCTTGAACTGAGCCAAGCAACGGCAGGTCGAGGACCGGAGTCCGCAGCTGCTGGGGGTAGGGGCGACGCAGTCGCGCCTACCTCCGGCCGCGGAGGGCGCAGGTCCTCGACCGATACGATCGGAAGTGGGTCCAGCTTCGGCAAAAATCACGAGCTGTGAGCCAGGCGACGGCAGGTCGAGGACCGGAGTCCGCGGCAAGCAACGGCGAGAGCGCTCTCGCTCTCGCTACTTCCCCAGCGCGACGACGGCGGTCCAGCTGTCGGGCTCCCAGCAGATGTCGGTGCCGAGGTAGCCGATGTCGAGCAGCAGCACCCCGCGATCGAGATCCACGCGGCCGCCGCGCAGGGTCACCGGGTTGTGGCACACGCAGGCCTCCTCGGCGTCGGGGATCGACTCCCGATCCGCGGCGCCGCACACGTCCTCCGCCGGGACGGACCAGGCGGGGTAGTCCCGGTCGACGAGCACCCGGCCCTCGTGACGCACCCGCAGGCGGGGCTCGTGGAGGGTGACCTCGAACCCGGCGTCCCTGAGCCCGATGGGGCCGACGAACGGGGTCCCGAAGTCCTGCTCGGCGCGCACCCCGGCGAGATCGTCGAGGGGCACACCGGCCCCCGTCCAGCGGTGCTTGGCCAGCACGTCGTTGACCCGGTCGACGCGCTCGGTGACGACGCCCTCGAAGCCGGGATCGTCGACGTGCTCGTCGACCTCCTCGGCGTCGAGCAGCGTCGCCTTCAGCACCTCGCGGCCGCCCTCGACCTCGACGAGGCGGACGACGTAGTTCGGGTTGCCGCGCGCGCCGTCCTCGCTGGCGCTCCCGATGGCGACCAAGGCCCCGTCCTCGCTGATGGCCGGCAGCGGGACCTCGCGCGACCAGCGGCCGAAGGCGTCGAAGTCTATGGCGCCTGCGGCGAAGAAGGTCGGACGCTCGATGCGCCAGCGCGGCGCCGCCGGGGCGGTGGTGGGCGCCGCGGGCGGCGGGGCGGTCACCGGCGACGTTCCGCAGGCGGCGAGCAGGGTAGCGATGGCGAGGGCTGCGACAGGGCGCATCAGGGTCCTCCTGGTGGCTGTCTGGCTCAATGGCCAGGCGGTCTCTTGAATTCCGGGAGACCCCGGCGACCTGCACGAAGTAACACACGCCCTTGTAGAGGGACCACCGGCTCGGCGACAATCCTGGCGCGAGCAGCGCTGATGACCCTCACCCGCCGAACCCCCATCCGATACGCGAAGGCCGCCGCCTGGGCTGCCCTGATGTGGACCTGCGCCGGTGTCCCCCAGGCGGCCGCCCGCCCGGCGGTGGGCGACGACGCGGCGCCGGTCGCGGGCCAGCGCGCCCACGCCGTCGATCCTTGGGCGGACACCGGGCTCGTCTTCGAGCAGGCGACCGAGGCCATCACCGCCGAGGGGTGCGCGACCGACCTGCAGAGCTTCCTCGCGTGCATCCACGCCCTCGATCGGGCCTTCGACGCGGCCGGGACGCAGCTGACCCTCGCCCCCGGGTTCGCCGTGCCCCTCGGGGTCGGCGAGCGCTTTGGCCCAGTGGCGCTCGTGCCCTACCCGCCCGAGGCGTCGCTCGCCGGGGCGACCGCCCGGGCCGGCGCGTTGCGGGCGCGCATCGACGCCTGGATGGACGTCCGCCTGGCGCGACACGGCCCCGGCGGGGACGTCCCGTGGCGGGCCCTGGTCGACCGGGCACGCGCCTGGATCGCCGGGCAGCCGGCGGAGGCGCGCATCACGGCGGCCACCATCAACGCCTACCTCGCCAGCGCGCGCGACCCCTTCCAGCGCATCGCGCCGGTGGTGCGCGAGGTGGCCGCCCGCGAGGACACCGCGCCGCACGTCGCGACCGGCCACATCACCGCGGGCGGGGTCCGGCTCGCCTACGCGTGGGCGCCGACGCTGTTCAACGTCCACGTCTGCGCGCAGCTCCGCGACGCCCTCACCGCGGCAAACGTCGCGGGGGCGCGGGCGCTGGTGCTCGATCTGCGCGCCGACGACGGCGGGCTGGTCGAGCAGGCCCTGTGCGTGGCGGATCTCTTCTTGCCGCCCGGGCTCGAGATCGCGACCCTCGAGCGGGACGCCGGGGGCGGCGAGCGCTACGTGACCGACAAGGCGCCGGTCTTCACCGGGTCGGTGGTCGTGCTGACCGCGGCGCGCACGGCGAGCGCCGCCGAGATCATCGCCGGGACCCTCCAGGACCACGGCCGCGCGGTGCTCGTCGGGATGCGCACCTACGGCAAGGGCACCATCCAGGAGCCGATCCCGTGGGGCCGCGACGGGCGCATCGACGTGTACCTCACAGCCGGGCGCTACCGCCTGCCGTCGGGGCGCCTGATCCACCGCGTCGGCGTCGTCCCCGACGTGCCCCTCGACCAGATCTTCGGGGATCTGCCGGAGGACGACGCCCCGCGGGTGGAGCTGCGCTACCTCGAGGCCCTGGTGGCCAAGACCGACACCGATCTGCGGGTCGCCGCCGAGGTCGACCGGCGGGTCCGCGAGAACCAGGCGCGGCTCGCCTGCGTGCGGGAGCGCCTCGCGGGGGTCGCCAGCTGGCGCGGGCTCGACGCCGGCGGCCGGCCGCAGCACCTGAGCGCGGCTACCCAGGCCGGCGTAGCCGCGGCCCTGTGCGAGCTCGATGCCCGCGAGCCGGATCTTGATCAACATTGATCAAGATCTGATCCACGGTCCTGGCCCGCGATCGAACCTGAAACGGCAGGGCGCGGACCGGAGTCCGCAGCCGGCGACCTGCGGGGCCACGGTGTGTCCCCGCCGCTCACCGAGGCGTGGGACCTCTCGCTCGCGCGGAACGGGGGCCGTCAGCCGGCCGACTGACCTCCCGGCGCGACCTCAACCCGGAGTGGGGTCGGGCTCAGCGCCAGTTGCCCATCAGCACGAAGGGAGCCCAGAAGCGGGGGTGGACCCAGCTCTTCGGGTGACCGTCGTCGACCGCGCCGCGGAGCAGCCGCAGCTGCGCGCGCTGGACGGCCGCCGCCTTCGACAGGGTCGGAGCGGCCTGCAAGGTCGCGTAGAGCTCGCGCATGAACGCCACCGTGCTCTTGTCCACCACCGGCCACAGGGTCGCGAGCACCGCCGTCGAGAGCTCGCGCTGCACGACGTTGCCGAGGCCCTCGACCTCGAGCCCGAGGGGATCGTTGGACGACTCGGCGCCGGCCAGCGCGCCGAGCCCCACCGCGGTGTTGCAGGCCGAGAACGTCACCAGACCCAGCCGGCCCCGCCGCGCGATGCGGCGGATCGACCCGAGGGTCAGGTGGCTCTTGTCCCCGAGCAGCAGGAACGACCCCTCGTCCCCCTCGGGATCGAAGGCGTAGTGGCTCGCGACGTGGACCGCCTGCACGCCGCCGTCTTGCAGCGCCCTGGTCAGCGCCGCCCCCGTGAACGCGCCGTCGAGCCACAGCGCCCCCTGCATCGCGCCAGGGTCGCCGGGCTTGTCGGCCTGCGCCACGATGGCGTCGAGCTCGTCGGGGACCCCGGGGAGCGCGTCGAAGCCCGGCGCCTCCTGGCTCATCCCGAAGGCGTTGACCCGCCAGCTGCCGCCGCGCCGGTCCTTCAGCGCCGCGTGAGTCACCGGGGTGTACACGGCCACGCGGAAGCGCTCGACCAGCCACCCCTCGCCGTCGTGCAGCGCGGCGAGCGGCACGTAGCGCAGCGCCCCGTCGAGCCAGACCATCAGCGTCTGCACGCCGGCGGCGTCGAGGGCCGCGCGGATCGGGCGCAGCAGCGCGTCGTAGAGCTCCCGCGCCGTCGCCCGCGGGTCGCTGTCCTCATCCTGCAGCTGCTCTCGCAATCGCGAGATCATCTGGTAGACGCGTCTCACCGACACCTTGGACTCGAACGGGCGGGTCTCCTGCTGCGGTAGCGTGAGCAGGATCCGCACCTTGTCGTCGGACAGGAAGATCTGCACGAAGGCGGCGCGATCCGCGGCGAGGGTCGGGTCCTCGAGAAACGCCCGCAGGTCGTCGATGCGGTCGAGGCTGAGCTGGTCGAGGCGGCCCTCGAGCACCACCGCCGCCTGCTCGTCGTCCTCGTCCACCGCCGCGAGGGCGGCGGCGACGGCGCGCTTGAAGCCGCGGATGTACTTCTGGAGCGCCTCCCGGCTCGCGAGATCGGCGGCGCTCGCCACCCCCTCCACCGCGGCCGCCGAGGCCCGCTCGCTGTCGCGCAGCGGCGCCGCCGCGGCCGCGCGGGACGCCCGCGTGAAGGCGAAGTCCTCCTCGTCCTTGAGCATGTCGAGGACGAGCTGCGCCTCCATCACGCGACCGCCGTCGACGAGCAGCCCGGCCAGGCGCCGGTAGGGCGCCGTGCGGTCGGCGAGGTAGGCGCGGGCGAGCGCCCCGCCGAGGCCGCCGAGCCGCTCGCGGAGCCCCTCGAGGGTGTTGACCGCGAGCTTACCCATCGCCACCGCGGCGCGCGGCCGACCGGCGGCGACCAGCGCCCGGGCGAGATCGTCCTCGACGCGCCAGGTGAACTCCGGCGCGGCGGCGAGGCGCGCCGTCGCCAGGGCGTCGAAGAGCCGCTCGAGCGCCTCCGCCGTGCGCCCGCGGCGCAGATCGATCGCGGCGCGGCGCCGAGCGACGTCCGCCACGAGCCCGTGGACGTCGCCGTAGACCGCGCGCAGCTCGGCCTCGGCCCGCCCGAGGAGCGTCGCCGCCCGGGCGTCGTCGCCGAGCGCGACGCGCGCCGCCGCCTCGGTCATGAGCGCGCGCCCCCGGGCGTAGTGGGGCCGGTCGGTCCACGGCGGCGTGTCGAGCACGGCGACGGCCTCCGCGGCGAGGTCGGCGGCGCGCGCCGCCGCGCCCTCGCGGAGCCGCGCGAAGGCGAGGTTGTTGGTCACGATCGCCCGCACCGTCGCCTCGGCCCCGGGGTCGAGGAGCGCGCGGGCGGCCTCGTAGCCGGCGGTCGCGCCGGTGTGGTCGCCCAGCAGGTCGAAGAGCACGGCCTGGTTGTTGCGCGCGATCGCGAGCCACCGCGGGTCCTCGCCCTCGGCCAGCGCGCTCACGAGGACCACGAGCTCGGCGCGGGCGTCGACGTAGCGCGCCATGTCGGTCAGGAGGTTCGCCAGCGCCGACCTGACGAGATCGCGCCACCTGGCCGGGGCGAAGGTGTCGTCGGCCTCCCACGCCGCGAGCACCTCCCGGTAGCGGCGCTCGGCGTCGGCGTGTCGGCCCTGCGCCGCCCCCAGGTCCGCCCAGGCGAGCTCGACCACCTCGTGGGCGAAGGGGGCCTCGCGCGTGCCCTCGGAGGCGAGGGTGAGCTCGCGCTCGGTGTCCGCGTAGCGCGCCTGGTAGAAGCGCGCTCGGGCGAGGTTGTGATGGACGAGCCCGACGGCCGGCCCGTCGGGCTCGACGGCGGCGGCGCGGATGACGAGCTGATCGGTCAGCTCGCGCGCGGCCGCCGCGTGGTCACGGCGGCCCATGCAGCGGCTCGCGACCTCGTCCCAGCCGTCGTCGAGGCCGGGAGACTCGACCTTGGGGAGGATGAGCGAGCGCACCAGCGTGTCGCGCTCGGCGAGCTGGGCGCGGATCTGGATGCCGAGTGGCTCCGCGCCGACCGGCACGAGCGGCTCGCCCAGAGCCCCCTCGCCTCCGCGGTCCCCGGCCATGCCGAAGACCTCGACGAAGCGCGGGCCGCGGATCTCGATGTCGGCGTCTTCGAGCATGATCTTGTCTCCGCGCCCCATCGCCTCGGGGCGTGGCGACGCGGTGACGCCGCGCGCGCGCAGCGCCGCGACGATGTCGCCAGCGCCGTAGCCGTCTGCCAGCCCGATCGCGGTCCGGCCGACGAGGTCCGGATCGACGGCGGTCTCCGGGACCGCGACCGTCATGTCCACGTCGAGGCCGAAGAGCGCTGACACGACCTCGGGCTGGTCGTTGATGATGGCGAGCATCAGCGGGGTGAGCCCGGTCACGCCGGGCTCGCTCGCGCTGGCGCGGCTCCGCGCCGCCAGGCGTCGGACCCGGGCGAGGTCGCCGAGCGCCGCCGCCAGGCCGATGTCGGGGGCGCCGCCGATGCGGCCGAGCAGCTCGCGGGCGAGCGCGGTGTGGCCGAAGGCGGCGGCCACGTCGGCCGCGCTCGCCCCCGTCCGGGTCCGCGCCGCCACGTCGGCGCCCGCCGCCACGAGGACGTCGATCCCGGCGAAGCGCCCCCCGGCCGCGGCGTGATGCAGCGGCGTGAGGCCGCGGTCATCGGCCACCGCGACCAGCGACGGCGCCCGCCGCAAGAGGATCGCGAGGGCGTCGAGCGCCCCGCCGCGCGCCGCGCGATGAGCCGCGGTGCGCCCCCCGGCGTCGCGGCCGAGGGGGTCAGCCCCGCGGTCGAGGAGGTAGCCGACGAGCGCGTCATGGTCTTTGGCCGCGGCGATCGCCAGCGCGGTCTCGCCGTCCTCGTCGGCGGCGTCCACGGACCAACCGGCGGCGAGCAGCGCGTCGAAGGTCGCCGCGCTCGTGTTGGCGTAGGCCGCGAGGAGGATGGGGCTCGCGGCCGGCGGCGCCGGCGGCGCCGAGGGCGGGAGGAGCAGCGGCACGAGCGCGGCGTGGCTGCCGATGATGGCGCGATCGAGGGGAGTCCGGTCGTGCTCGTCCGCGATGGCGGGGTTGGCGCCAGCGGCCCGCAGCGCCTCGACGATGGCGACGTCCCCGCGGGTCGCGGCGAGGGCGAGCGGCGTGCGGCCGAGCTCGTCTCGCAGATCGACCGCGGGGTGCGCCGCGAGGAGCGCCGCGACGACCTCGAGAGACGCGGACGTCGACGCGGCGTGAAGCGGGGTCCGGCCGTAGCCGTCGACCGGGCTCGGCGTCGCGCCGAGCTCCAGCAGCGCGCGGACCGTCTCGAGGCGGTCCAAGGACGCGGCGCGGTAGAGCGCCGTCTCGCCCCGAAAGCCCGTGACGTCGACGTCGGCGCCGACCGCGACGAGGGCGCGCAGGGCCGCGACGGCGCCGACCTCGGCGACCCCGATCAGGAGCGGCTGCCCGGTGGTGTCCACCAGGTCCGGGTGCGCGCCGGCCGCCCCCAACGCGCGCACCGCGGCCCCCTGGTCGCGCAGGGCCGCGAGCGCCAGCGGGGTGCGCCCGCGCCAGGCCGGCGCGTCGACCGCCGCGCCGGCGTCCACCAGGACGCGGATGACGGAGACGTCCCCGACGCGAGCCGCGAGGTGCAGCGCCGTCTCGCCGTCGCGGGTCATCGCGGCCAGGGGCGCGGGGCCGCTCACCATGCGACGCACCATTTCAACCTGACCAAACATCGATGCGACGTGAAGCGGTGTTCTGCCATCCCCATCCCGCATCGCGAGATCGGCCCCGTGGGCGAGCAGGCGTTCGGCGGCGGCGCGGCTCCCGGCGCGGGCGGGGACCGAGCAGCGCTGGTCACGGCCACGCGACCCGATGGCCGACCTGCGGATTGGCTGCGGAAGGTGGTCATCATCCCGCGTGGCGGCGCGGCG
>PHBI01000015.1 GCA_002841945.1 Deltaproteobacteria bacterium HGW-Deltaproteobacteria-14 | reverse complement strand
CGCTCCGGAGCGCTCCGGGCGCGCGCCGTCCCCCTCGGGGGCCTCGTTGCGCCCATGCGCCAGCTCCCACGCCGCCGCGTCGCGCTCGGCCTCGGCCGCGACGACGCGCGCCCGGGCCTCGAGCAGCTCGACCTCGAGCTCGCGAGCGCGGGCCTCCGCGAGCTGCAGCTGCCCCACGGCCGCCGCCGACACAGGCTGCGTGAGCGCCGCCGCGAGCTCCTGGTCGCGCTGGGTCAGGAGCCCCTGGAGGTGCTGAACCACACGCTCAGCGGCCTCACGGACGCTGGTCTCCTGGGCGAGCTGCTGCCGCAGCGCGGTGATCTGACCGCGCGCGGCCTCGACGACCGCCCGCGCCGACCCCGGCCGCGCCGACCCCGTGGTCGTCGGCGTCGCGCCGCGCCCGGCGGGGGCTCGAGCGCCCTCGCTCGTGGGCTTCCCGCGGGACTGCTGCGGACCGGACATGGTCACCTCGTACGTGTTGCGGTCGACGTTACCGGGAACTCCGCGGGACTCCGAACGAAAAGTGCGCCGCGAGAAACCCGCGGGCGGGATCCGAGCAGCGGCGCTCCCCGCGGCGCGTCGGACGGGGGCCCCCGCTGGAGAGCCCGAAGCCCCGCTGTGCAAACGCAAACCGGCGAGCCAATTGACGCTCTGAAATCAAATCAACCAGGCGCAAGACTGACCTGTGCAATGCGTCAAAAAGACGCGATATTCAGCGGTTCCTCAGACGCCCACGACCGCGCCGCGAGACATCCGCGCCGCGAGACGTGCGCCGCAGCGAGCGTGTCCCAAACCCGCCGACCGCGCAAGAATACCGACGGCCGACGGGGCCGCGACGGACCGTCGAGGACGGTCTGCTGTCGTGGTCGCGCCGCCTCGAGGAGCCCACCGCTCTCTCCCCGCCGCGCCGCGCGTCATCGACGCCTGACCATGAGCCCCGAGGCGAACGCCGGGTCGGCGACCGATAGGACGCCGCGACGCCCGCCTCCCAGCGCCCGCCCTCACCGCGCGTCGAGCAGGCGCTCGGCCGCCGCCGCGAGCGCCGCTGGGCTGACGTCGCTGACGTCGAGCGCGTGGCGGTCGGTGCGGCCGAGCGGCGGCAGGGCGTAGCGCGCGGGCGCGAGCTCGTACCCCGCCGGACGCGCCGGCGCGCTCACCTCGCCACGGGCGAAGTCCACGATGACCGGTCCTGCCGGGGCCGCGCGGCGGACGCGCCAGCTCGCCCCGACCTGGGTCGCCTCGAGGCACATCGCGGAGAGCGCGTGGTAGACGATGCGCGCGTCCTGCCGCGGTCGCGCGGGCAGCGCGAGGGCGTGGAACGGCAGCGCGTCGAGCGCCTCGAGGGTCGCGATCGCGCCCGGGTCCCGGCCAGCCGCCGCGGCATAGAACAGCCTCACCCAGCGGTCGGGGCGGGTGACGTCGGGGTGCAAGTGCAGCGCCGGAGCCGCGCGATAGGCCGCCCAACCGAGCCGCGCGCACGCGGCCGGGAGCCCCGCGGGGAGCACCTCGTCCCACGGCACGAGCCCCGCCTGCGCCGCCAGCACCGGCCCCTCCCCGAAGGCCCGACACAGCGCCTCGCCGACCTGGGCGAACCACGGCCAACCGGCGAGCCCGTCGTCGTCGCCCGGCGCTGGGAACGCCGCCGCCTCGTCGAGCACCACCCCGAACCAGCCGGCCAGCGCCTCGTCGAGGTAGGGCGGCAGCAGCGTCTCCCGCGCTGGCGCGAAGTGCAGGATCTCGTGCAGCATCGACAGCGCGAGCCGGTGGTCCACCGCCGCCCAGAACGCCTCCTCGGGCGCGTCCCCGGGCAGCGACGCCGCCAGATCGTGGGGCAGCGCCTGAAACATCGGCTCGAGCCCGCCCCAGTAGGTCGTGACGTACCAGTCGGCCAGCGTCGGGAAGCGCGCGCAGTACGCGCCTGCGTCCACCGCCCCGAGCGCCCGCTCCGGGTCGAGGCGGTGGGCGGCGAAGCGGTCGAACAGGCGGTCGAGCCCGCGCCGAAAGCGCCGCAGGTGCGGCCACGGCGCCGGCGTGTGGAAGACCCGCGCCGCGAGGGCCCCGGTGCCGACGAGCTGATCGAGGCGCGCGGCCGGGAGCGCCTCGAGGTACTGCAGCCGCAGCCCGTCCGCGTGGTCCCGCTCGCCGGCGCCCTCCGCCGCGCCGATGGCGCAGGCGAGGAGCTCCACCACGTCGGCCGGCCCCGAGAGGCGCGCGAAGGGGCTCGCGGCCCCGCCCGGGCGCAGCGTCCCGAGCATCGCGTCCATGCGGTCGAGGACGAGCTCCTGCGTCTCCGCGAGGGCGGCGACGACGGCCGCCGGGTCCCCCGGGGCCGCGCCGAGCCGGACGCTCACCGGGCGCCTCATCACGCCCCCGCGTGGCCCCGCGCCCGGGCCTTGCGGGCGGCGAGCCAGGCGCGCAGCTCGGCGAGCTCGAGGCAGTTCAGGACGTCCTCGGGGAGGAGCCCGGCGCGGCGGGCGACCGTCACGCCGAAGTCGAGGTGGGCGAGCGCCGGCGCGCTGTGGGCGTCGGCGGCGATCGACACCTTCACGCCGCGCTCCTTCGCCATGGCGAGGTGGCGCGCGTCGAGGTCGAGGCGCTGCGGGTTGGCGTTGAGCTCGACCGCGCAGCCGCTGGCCGCGCACGCGTCGAGCAGGGCCTCGACGTCGTAGGGGCTGGCCGCACGGCCGAGGAGGAGGCGCCCGGTCGGGTGGCCGATGACGTCCGCGTAGGGCTGCGACGCCGCGTTCACCATGCGCACGGTCATCTCGTCCGGGGTCTGGCGAAAGCGGGTGTGCACCGAGGCGACGACGACGTCGAGCTGCGCGAGGACGGCAGCGGGGTAGTCGAGCTCGCCGTCGCGCAGGATGTCGCTCTCGACCCCGGTGAGCAGCGCGCAGCCGTCGGGAGCGGCGGCGTTCAGGCGCGCGATCTCTTCGATCTGCCGGCCGAGCGCCGCCGCGTCGAGGCCGCCGGCGTAGGCCGCGCTCTGGCTGTGCTCGGAGATCCCGAGCCACCCCAGTCCGAGCGCTTTTGCTGCGTCGCGCATCACACCAAGGCCGTGAATTCCATCGGATGCCGTCGTGTGATTGTGCAACGCACCACGCAGATCCCGGCGGCGCAGCAGCCGCGGACGTGACTGCCCGAGCGCGACGAGCGGCACCTCCTCCTCGCGGCGCTCCGGGGCGGTCGGGTGGAGCCCCAGGGCGGCATAGACGTCGCCCTCGTCGGGACACGGGACGCGCTCGCTGCCGCGGTAGAGGCCGACCGGGCCGAAGATGGCGCCGGCGTCGGCGGCGCGGGCCTCGAGCGCCGCGACGTGGCCGGGGCTGCCGGTGGCGCGCAGCAGCACGACGCCGAAGAGGTCCTCCCAGGGGCAGGTGACGACGCGGACGGGGAGCTCGGCGGCGTACACGACGTGGTACAGCCCATCGGCCTCGCCGCGCGCGCCCCCGAGGGCGGCGGCGAGGGCGGGCTCGCCGTCGGGGTCGAGGTGGACGACGAGGACGACGTCTTCGACGATCTCGAGGCCGCGGCGGACGTCCCCGGCGACGGCGACGCGGTGGACGAACGGGAGGGCGCGCAGGCGCTCGGCCTCGCGCTCGGCGGCCGCGAGCCCCTGGTCGAGGCGGTAGCGGCCGGCGCGGGCGCGGAGCGCGGCGAGGGCGGCGGCGACGCCCTCCTGGGTCTTGGGGCCAAAGCCCGACAGCGCGAGCAGGCGGTTCTCGTTCACGGCGTACTCGAGCTCGGCGACCGTGGAGACGCCGAGGTCGTCATGCAGCGTGCGGACCTTCTTCGGCCCGAGCCCCTTGAGCTGGGCGATATCGAACAGGCCGGGGGGGATGCGCGCCTCGACGTCGTCGAGGGCCGGGACGGCCTCGCCGCGGACGACCCGGGCGACGACGTCGAGGACGCCGGGGCCGATCCCGGGGAGGGCGTCGAGCTCGCCGGCGGCGAAGGCGGTCGCGACGTCGGGGAGCTTCTTGAGCGTCCGGGCCGCGTTGCTGAACGCCCGGGCGCGCATCGGGTGCTCGCCGAGGAAGTCGTATCCGAAGCCGAGGCGCTTGAGGACCTCGGCGACGCTGCGCTCGGTCATGGCTGGGCCTCCGGGGGCAAGACGGCGCGCGGGATGTCGAACATCGCGCGGGGGGCGGCCTCACAGATGGTGACGACCGCCGGGTGCTTGAGGCGGCGCTCGGCGGAGATGGCGTAGAAGCTGTGGCGCACCTCGTCGAGGCGGGCCACGGGGACGAGGCGATAGCGCTGGCAGACCTCCGCCTCGACGACGCTCGGGATGGCGCAGGCGCCGACGTCTTCCTCGGCGAGCAGCAGCAGCAGCGCGGTGTCGTCGATCTCGGCCGCGATGCGCGGGCGGGCCTCGCGGACCTCGATCCAGTGCTTCATCGCGGCGTGGGCGGCCGAGCTCTGGCCGCTCAACAGCAGCGGGACGCCCTCGAGGGCCTCGGCGAGCGGGCGCTCACCGAAGCTCGCGCTGCGGCCGGGGCTGGCGAGCACGGTCGTGCCGCAGCTCCCGAGGAGGTGGCTGAAGACCTTGACGGCGTTGGGCCCGGTGGCCGGCGTGTCGGCGATGACGAGGTCGAGGCGGTGGCTCGCGAGCTCGTCGAGGAAGGTCCCGAACGAGCGGTCCTCGCGACAGGTCAGGCGGAGCGGCGTCGGCCCGGCGAGGGCCGGCTCGAGGAGGCGATACACCACCGCCTTGGGCACGACATCGGTGATGCCGACCGTCAGCGACAGCGGCTGCCCGGTGGCGCGCCCGTGGAGGGTCTCCTGGAGCTCGCGGCCAAGGGAGAAGATCTCGTCGGCGTAGCGGTACACGGTCTGCCCGACCTCGGTGAGGACGAGGCGGCGACCGTCGCGGCGAAAGAGGTCCTCGCCGAGGACGCCCTCGAGCACCTTGATCTGCGCGCCGACGGTCTGCTGGGCGAGGCGCAGCTCCTCACTGGCGCGGGCGATGCTGCCGCGGCGCGCGACCTGCCAGAAGTAGAGGAGGTGATGGTAGTTGAGCCACTCCACGCGGCGCCCCCGGAGCAGGGTTGGGTGGTGATCGGTTTTTTCGACGCTGGGCGCAGAAATTACCTCGTTTTCCCGGTGTAGGCACGGGCGTAACGTCACCTCTATCCCGCCCCGCTCGACCACCCACGGGGGACTGGTCGCGTGTTGCACTGCTGCACTCGAGAGGTCGTCATGCGCAACTTCACCCTGATCCTCGCCGCGTCGTTGTTGACCTTCCCGATCCTGGCCTGCGCGTCGGCCAAGCCGGCCCCGACCCCGGTCGCCGTAAACGACCCGGCGACGGTCACCTCCCCGCCGACGGCGATGGACTCCGAGGTCGCCACCGGGGACCTGCGCCAGGCGCTGCTGCACCTCGAGCGCGTCCACTTCGCGTACCGCTCGGCGACCCTCGGGCCGAGCGCCCAGCGTGCCCTCGGCGAGGCGGCCAAGCGCCTCGCGAGTCACCCCGAGGTGGCGATCTACGTCGAAGGCCACGCCGACCGCCGCGGCGAGGACGCGTACAACGTGACCCTCGGCCAGCAGCGCGCCCAGGCCGTGGCGCGCTACCTCCAGGGCCACGGCGTCGACGCCGGGCAGCTCAACGTCGTCAGCTACGGGCGCCAGCGTCCCCTCGCCGACGGCGCCAGCGTGCGCGCCCTCGCGACCAACCGGCGCGCCGACTTCAAGCTGATGCGCGGGTCCGTCGAGCTCGTGATCGACGACGGCGAGCTGGTCGACGACACCGGCCGCTCACTGACCAGCCGCCACGCCGCTCGCTGACGAGCCGCACCGCGCGCTGACCCGCCCAGACCGCGCGCTGCTCTCCCCCAGCGCGCGCTTACGAGCCGCCCGGCGGGTCCACGACCGCCAGGCGGCTCTCTTTTTCTCTGACGCGTCCCGGACGGGCGACGACGTCAGCCGGCCTTCTTCTTGGCGGCGACCTTCGCGGCGGCCACCGAGGCCTTCTTGTTCTTGCTCTTGTCGTCTTGTTTCTTGTTCTTGTCTTTGGACTTCTGGCCCTTGTCACCCACGGTCGACCTCCCGGTCCGGGTGGACTGCGCGCCCCGACGGGGCAGCGTATCTCCTAGGAGACACCCCGAACGCCCACGCCGTCCAGCGCGGCGCGGTTCTTTTTGGACGTCGATCGTCGGGTCGCTGCCCGTGTGGATCGCACCCACGCCGGCTCGCCGAGCCCTCCCGGAGGGCTCGCCAAGCGCGTTGGGAGTGGTAGCCTAGGGATCCCGGCGACCGGATGGAGAGCGGCCCATGGCGAACCCCGAGCGCGTCGTCCTCGTGGACGGCTCGAACCTGATGTACCGCGCGTTCTTCGCGCTGCCCAGCAGCCTCATGACGTCGAGCGGGCAGCCGACGAACGCCATCTTCGGCTTCGCGACGATGTTTCGGAAGCTCTTCTCAGGGAAGACCCCGACCTTCGGCGCCATCACCTTCGACGCCCCGGGGCCGACCTTCCGCGACGCGCAGTTCGCCGACTACAAGGCCACCCGCGCCGCGATGCCCGACGACCTGCGCGCGCAGCAGGGCGGCATCCTCGAGGTCTGCGAGGCCCACGGCTTCCCCATCCTGCGCGTCCCCGGGGTCGAGGCCGACGACGTCATCGGCACCCTCGCGCGACAGGCGCGCGAGGCCGGCCACGACGTCATCATCGTCTCGAGCGACAAGGACTTCGGCCAGCTCATCGACGACCAGGTGCGGATGCTCGACACGATGCGCGACGTCACCTTCGACGCCGAGCTCGTGCGCAAGAAGTGGGGCGTGCGGCCCGAGCAGATGATCGACTACCTCGCGCTCGTCGGCGACAAGGCCGACAACGTCCCCGGCTGCCCGGGCATCGGCGACAAGAGCGCCGTCGAGCTGCTCGCCGCCTACGGCGACCTCGACAGCGTCTACGCCCACCTCGACGAGCTCAAGGGCCGCCAGAAGAACGCCCTCGAGAAGGGCCGCGAGCTCGCCGAGCTGTCGCGCCAGCTGGTCACCATCGACCAGCACGTCGCCCTCGAGCGCTCCATCGACCAGCTCCGCGTGGTGCCCCCCGAGGCGAGCGTCCTCAACGCGCTCTACGTCGCGCTCGAGTTCTACTCGCTCATCAGCGACGCCGACCGCGACGCCCTCAGCGAGCGCGAGGGCGACACCCACTACGCCCGCGTCGGCACCCACGACGCGCTCGCGGCGCTCCTCGCCCGCCTCAACGACCGCGCGGCGCCGGTCGCCGTCGTCCCGGTCTTCGCCGAGGAGCCGCCCGCCATCACCCCGCTCGCGGGCCTCGCCGTCGCCACCGAGCCCGGGCGCGCCTGGTACGTCGCCTTCGAGGGGCGCGGCGAGGTGATCGGCGGGCGCGGCTTCGCGACCCTCGCCCGCTGGCTCAACGACCCCGCGCGCCCCAAGGTCTGCCACGACGCCAAGGAGCTGTGGCGCGGGCTCACCCGCCAGGGGGTCGCCCTCGAGGGGGTCGTCTTCGACACCCGGCTCGCGTCGTTCCTCGTCGAGCCGACCCGCATCATCCCCCACCGACTCGACCAGCTGAGCAAGGAATTCCTGCATCGCACAATCCGCCCCGCCAAGTCGGTAATTGGCAGCGGAAAGTCGCAAGTGGCTTTTCTAGAATCAGATCCCGACGATCTGACGGAGTGGGCCTGCCACCTGGCGGACGCCGTGGTGAGCATCTATCCCGCAGTGCAACAGAGGCTCCGCGAGGAGGGGCAGGAGGCGCAGCTGCTCGAGCGCGATCTGCCGCTGTCGTGGGTGCTCGGGCGGATGGAGGTCGACGGCATCCTGGTGGATGTGCCGGATCTCGAGGCGATGGGGGTGGAGTTCCGCGAGCGGTTGGCGGAGCTCGAGCGGCGGACCTGGGAGCTGGCGGGGCGCGAGTTCAACCTCGGGTCGACCAAGCAGCTCGGGGAGATGCTGTTCGACGAGCTGGGGCTGCCGGTGGTGAAGCGCACCAAGACCGGCTACTCGACGGACTCGGACGTGCTCGAGAAGCTGGCGGAGTCGCACGCGATCGCGGCGGTCGTGCTGGAGTGGCGCAAGCTCGCGAAGCTCATCAATACATACACCGACGTGCTGACGCGCTCGGTTCACCCCGAGACCGGGCGCATCCACGCGACGTTCCAGCAGACGACCGGCGCGACCGGCCGCCTCATCTCGACCGACCCGGATCTCCAGCGCACGCCCATCCACACCGCCGAGGGCAAGCGCATCCGACACGCGTTCATCGCGCCCGCGGAGCACCGCATCATCTCGGCCGACTGGAGCCAGATCGAGCTGCGCCTGCTGGCCCACGTGTCCGGGGATCCCGAGCTGATCGAGGCCTTCCGCGAGGGGCACGACGTCCACCGGCGCACGGCGAGCAAGCTCTTCGACGTGCCGCTCGCCGAGGTGAGCCCCGAGCAGCGCGGGGTCGGCAAGACGGTGAACTTCGCGACCATCTACGGGCAGGGGGCGACGGCCCTGGCGCAGCTGTTGAAGATCCCGCGCGCCGACGCGAAGCGATACATCGACCAGTACTTCAATGTGTACGCTGGCGTGCGGGGGTGGCTGGACCGCACCACGGCCGAGGCCCTCGAGCGCGGCTACGTCACCACGATGAACGGCCGCCGCCGCTACATCCCGGAGCTGTCCTCGAACAACCCGATGGACCGCCAGGCCGGGATCCGCATCGCGGCCAACACCCCCATCCAGGGCTCGGCGGCCGACCTGTGCAAGGCGGCGATGATGGACATCGCGCGGCGGCTCGAGAAGCAGGGGCTCGCCACGAAGATGCTGCTGCAGATCCACGACGAGCTGGTCTTCGAGGCGCCGGACCACGAGGTGGAGGTCGTCACGGCCCTCGTGCGCGACGCGATGGAGCGCGCGCTGGAGCTCGCCGTGCCGTTGGTCGTCGACATCGGCGTCGGCCAGAGCTGGGGGGAGGCGCACTGAGAGATGGCGCCCGCGCTCGCCTTCGCGGCCGGCGCGTGGCGACGCTGAAGGCGCGCGCCGCGGGCTGAGCCCTCGCGCTCGCGGGGCGGTTCGCGCTACCCTCGGCGGGACGACCGGAGGGCGCGACGTGAGCGACGGGCGACAGAGCGTGGAGCGACTTCAGGAGCGGCTGACCTGGATGCCGTGGCTCTGGGAGCAGCTGTCGCGCGACGAGCGAGCTGCGATCGCGCGCTGGCAGGCGGACGTCCAGGCGCGTTGGGCGCTGTACGGCGACGTCACCCTCGGCGTCGACTGCGTCATCGCCCCGGACGTCGCCGTGTTCGCCGAGCCCGGCCGCCCCATCCGCGTCGGCGACCGCTGCAGCATCGCGGCCGGCGTCTTCCTCCACGGCCCGATCACCCTCGGCAAGCGAGTCAGCCTGCACCCCCGGGCGACCCTCGACGGCGGCCGCGCCGGGCTGGTCATCGGCGACGGCACGCGCATCGCCAACGGGGCGACGCTGTTCGCGTACGACTACGGCCTGGACCCGACGACCGCGATCATGGATCAGCCGGTGACCTCGCGCGGCATCCGGATCGGGGCCGACGTGTGGGTCGGAGCGGGCGCCGGCATCACCGACGGGGTGACCGTGGGGGACCACGCGGTGATTGGCATGGGGGCCGTCGTCACCCGGGACGTGCCGGACTGGGCCATCATGGGCGGCTCGCCCGCCCGGGTCATCGGGGACCGGCGGGACCGCTGATCCCACTCGACCTGACTGACCGCCGCGGTGGAGCGCCGCGAGGCGGGGGACCGGCCCCCGCCTCGCGCGCGACGCGATGGACCGATCAGACGCCCGCGCGCTGGGCCGCGGCCACCTGCGCAATGCGGAAGTGCTGCTCCGGCGCCGGGTAGCCCGCCTTGCCGCAGACCTCGCGGATGGCGGTGTTGGTGGCGAAGTAGACGTCCCAATAGTGCGAGTTGTGGCAGAACGGCCGCACGCACAGGACCGGGCCGGCCAGCGTGAAGGTCAGGAGCTCCACCGACGGCGCGGGGTCGAGCATCGTGTTGGGGATCTGCGCGAGGCGAGCCCGCAAGAGCTCCATGGCCTGGGCGGTGTCGACGGTGTGGTCGAGCTGGGCGACGAGATCGACGCGGCGGTACGGGTTCGCCGTGAAGTTCTGCATGCTGTCGCTGAAGATCTTGTTGTTGCCGATGATGGTCTTCACGTTGTCCATCGTGTCGATGATGGTCACGAACATGCCGATCTCGCGCACGGTGCCGGTGGTGCCGCCCGCGGTGACGAAGTCGCCGACCTTGATGGGCCGCAGAAATATCATGAAGATCCCGGCGGCGAAGTTCGACAGGAGCCCCGACCAGGCGAGCCCGATGGCGACGCCGGCGGCCGCGAAGAGCGCCGCGAACGAGGTCGTCTCGACCCCGAAGACGCTCAGCACCGCGACGATGAGGAGGATGTCGAGGAGCACCCGCAGCGAGGTGCCGAGGTAGCGCTGGAGCGTCGGGTCGAACTTCCGCGCGAGCATGCCGCGGTTGGCCAGCTTGCCGACGATCTTGATGATCCAGCGGCCGATGACCCAGACCGCGATGGCGCCGAGGACCATCAGGCCGATGTCGACGCCCTTGTCGGTGATGGTCTTGAGGAGGCCGTCGAACCACGAACCGCCATCGGCGGCGGCGGCCTGAGCGGGCGCGGTCTGTCCGAGGACGAACTGGGGGATGGCGTGGAGTGCCGAGTGCATAGGGTCTTGCTCCGAGGGGAATGAACGTCGCCGCGTCGCGCCAGCGCTCGCACGAGGCGACTCGCCACAGACGCCGGCGCAGCGTAGATTCGCGGGGTCGAGACGACAACCGACTGCGATTCGCGTTTGCAACCGAGGGGGCAGCGATGCGGCAGATATGGATACCGAAGATCGGCGCTCCCGAGGTGCTCGAGGTGCGAGAGGCGCCCGAGCCCGAGCCCGGCGCGGGGCAGGTGCGGATCCGGGTGGCCGCCGCGGGCATCAACTTCGCCGACATCATGGCGCGGATGGGGCTCTACCCGGACGCCCCGAAGCTGCCGTGCGTGGTAGGCTACGAGGTCGCCGGCGACGTGGACGCCGTCGGGAGCGGGGTCAGCGGGGTCCGTGTCGGGGACCGCGTGCTCGCGGCGACGCGCTTCGGCGGGTACTCCGACACCCTGTGCGCCGAGGTCGGCCTCGTGGTGCCGCTGCCCGCGGCGCTGACCTACGAGCAGGGCGCGGCCATCCCGGTCAACTACCTGACGGCGTGGCTCATGCTGGTGTACCTCGGCAACGTGCACCCCGGCGAGCGGGTGCTGGTTCACGCGGCCGCGGGCGGCGTCGGACAGGCCGCGGTGCAGATCGCGCGCCACCGCGGCGCCGAGGTCATCGGCACCGCCAGCGCCTCCAAGCACGCGCGCCTGAAGGAGCAGGGGGTCGCGCACTGCATCGACTACCGCACCGAGGACTTCGAGGCCGCGGTGAAGCGCATCACCGGCGGGGCGGGCGTGCACGTGGCGCTCGACGCGGTCGGCGGGGCGTCGCTCGGCAAGAGCTATCGGTCGCTCGCGCCGACCGGGCGGGTCTTCGCGTTCGGCGCGTCGAGCTTCGCCCCCGGGCAGCAGCGCAGCCTGTTCAGCGCGCTCAAGGGCCTCTTCCGGATGCCCAAGTTCCGGCCGCTCGAGATGATGGGCGACAACCGCGGCGTCTTCGGCGTCAACCTCGGCCACCTGTGGGACGAGCACGCGCTCTTGCGCGGGATGCTGGGCGAGATCGTCGCGCTGACCGCGGACGGCGTCCTCACGCCGACCATCGATCAGGCGTTCTCATTCGATCGCGCCGGCGAGGCCCACGCCTACATCCAGGCGCGTAAGAACTTCGGCAAGGTGCTGCTCACCCCCTGAGCTAGCAGGAGGGGCGGCCGGCTACAGGAGCTCCCCGCTGAAGGCGAAGGCGAGCGCGACGTAGGGGATGGCCTGATCGACGTCGACGCCGGTGCGCCAGCGGTGCTTGACGTACCACTGCACCAACACCAGCACCGTCGGCTGGTTGAACGCCGCGCCGGGCTCGTCGAAGAAGCGCCACGCCACCACCGCGCCGACGCGGTGGGTCGGCGTGCTCGTCGTCTTGGTGGGCTCGCCGGCCCGGTAGGCGTCGTCGGGGTACGAGACCGCGGCGAAGGAGTGGCGCGCGCCGAGGATCAGGTGCGGGCCGAGGGTGGCGAGGATGTCGAGATCGTTGAGGAAGAACCACCCCTGGCTCGGCAGCAGCAGATCGAAGTACTGCTCGTAGAAGACCGTGTCGCCGCGGTCGAGGGGCACGTCGACGTAGCAGGCCTTGAAGCGCGACCGGATGATGAGCGGGCCGAGCTTGGCGCGCAGCTCGCCGTCGAGGGTCAGCTGCCAGCCGTCCTCGGCGCTGTTGCGGCCGGCGTCCCCGCCCGCCTTGATGGCGGTGTCGCTGAAGTCGTCGCGGGGGCTCCCGAAGGACTGCAGCAGGTCGAAGTTGCCGAACCAGGCGAGGTACTCCCAGCGCACCTCGAGCTTGAAGATGTTGAGCGGGCGCACCTTGAGCGCGAGGCCGAGGCGCGCGGTGGCCGGGCTGAGGATCGGCGAGACCCCGACGCTGAACATGTTGTTGGCGAGGAGCTGGGATTCGCCTGCGTCGTAGAGGCGCCACCAGTAGTCGAGCTCGAGCTGATCCTGCAGGCCGAGCGGGTTCAACCGCAGCGCCGTCAGGTGCGTGTACCCGAGCCCGCTCGTCGGCGGCTCGAGCTCGCGCGCGTGCGCGACGCCAGCCACCAGGATCGCCCCGGCGACCGCGCTCACGGCGATCCCTGCCCACTTCGCGTGGCCCATCTCGACCTCCTCGTCTGGTCTATCGACCTTCTCATGGCCCGGATCCGGCGGCAACGCGGCCCGGACTTCAATCAACTATTCGCGTGAAAAGTACCGCCCGGTCTCTTGACCCACCGCCGCCGATGCCGCTAGAAGGCGCGTCGTCCACTACAATGAAAGACGCTCACTCCAAGCCAGCCGGAGCCCCCATGCGCACCCTCGCCACGCTCGCCGCGTCGCTGATCCTGTCGACCCTCGCGTCCACCAGCTGCAAGCCGGAGGAGGACGGCGGCACGCCGCCCGCGACGACCTGCTCCTTCGAGGGCCAGACCCACGCCCAGGGGACGACCTTCGGCGCCGACGACGACTGCAGCGTCTGCAGCTGCGGCGCGAACGGCGCGGTCAGCTGTGACGCGTCGGGCTGCCCTGGCGCCTGCGCCAACGGCAGCCAGCCCGTGTGCACCAGCTACGGGACCATCGCCTGTGACGCGTGGGCCTGCTTTGGCGGCTGCTCGAGCGACGCCGAGTGCGCCCCGGGCGGCTGGTGCCGACCCACCCAGGGCGGCGCGATGGAGTGCGCACCGTTCGTCGGCGCGGGCGCGTCGTGCCAGGGCTTCGTGCTCCCGTGGACCCGCCAGCGCTGCGAGCCCGGGCTCACCTGCGTGCCGCGCGAGGCGACCGGGGACCTGCCGGGCACCTGCGCGACCTGCAGCTACGGCGGCGACGCCTATCAGGTGGGCGACAGCTTCCCAGCGGACGACGGCTGCAACACCTGCGGCTGCATGGCGGACGGGACCGTCGCGTGCACCAAGATCGGCTGCGCGCCGCAGGGTTGCCACTACTTCGGCGAGGACTACGCGGCGGGCGAGTCATTCCCCCACCACGACGGCTGCAACACCTGCACCTGCACCGAGGAGGGGCTCGTGGCCTGCACCAAGATCGCCTGCACCCTGTGTCCGGGCGGCGCCGACCCGGTCGAGTGCTTCGCTGAGCCGTGCGCCGTGTCGAGCTGCGACGTCGCCGGCGCGACCTGCTCGAACGACTACTGCGGCGGCTGCGGCGCGAACTGGTTCGACGCGAGCGGCAACACGATCTGCGAATGAGCCGGCGCTCGGCGCGCGAGGCGGCTACGGCGCGCCGCGAGCCAACGGTCACGCGGTGACAATGGAGCGGACGGGGAGTATCGTCGTCCGGCACGCCTGACGACGAGGACGTTCCGTGGCGTTGACGAGCTTCATGGGGACCGCGAACGTCCTCGACGCCTTGGACACCGGCGCTGGAGGCGCCCTCGGCGCGGTCCTCCCGGGCATCGTCTCGACGCTCGCGGCGACCCTGCTGATGACCGGGGTCTTCGCCTACCTGGCCAAGACCGCGCCGAGCCGCGCTCTCACCCTCTGGACCCTGGCGTGGGCCGCCGCCGTCGCTCGGCGCTTGGCCGAGCTCATCGCCGTCCTGGCGGGTCGAAGCGCCGTGCTGGATGGGCTCTTCGACCTCGCGACGATCCTCACCTGTCTGCTGCTGCTCGCCGGGACCCTCACCTTCTACGGTCGCCGGCTCCACCCCGGCTGGTGGCTCGGCGGCACGCTGGCGCTCGCCGCCCTCACGGTCGGGCGCGCCTTGGGGGCCTCGTTTCTGGCCGTCCACCTGGCGCCTTTCCTGTTCCTCGCCCTCGTCCTGGTCATCAACGGCTGGCTCCTGCTGCGCGCCTCCGAACCGCCGGGGGTGGGGCGACTGGTCGCGGGCTGGGGGCTCGTCCTGTGGGGCCTCCACGTCGCGGACTATCCGATCCTGCGCACGATCCCGGAGGTCGCCCCCTGGGGCTTCCTCCTCACCGCCGTCCTGCAAATCGGCATCGCAGTCGGGTTCCTCATCCTTCACTTCGAGCGCGTCCGGGATGCGCTCGACGCGAGCGAGCGCCGCTTCCGGGCGCTCTTCCAGAACAGCATCGACGGGATGTTCCGAGCCCGCCCAGACGGCCGCTTCGAGGACGTCAACCCGGCGCTCGTGGAGCTGCTCGGCGCCCCGGACGCCGCGACGGTCCTGCGCGAACACCGCCTCGCGGACCTGCTCCCCGTGGGCGTGGGGCCGACCTCCAACCCGCGCCTGCTGGCCCTCGATCCGTCACTGCGCCCGCGCGTGTCGCACCTCCGGCCCGACGGGAACGCCGTCGAGCTCGACGTCACCTCGTGGACCGTCCGCGACGAGCAGGGGCACCTCAGCTGGTTCGAGGGCGTCGTGCGCGACGTCACCCGCGAGCAGGCGATCCAGGCGCGCCTCTTCCAGGCGCGCAAGCTCGAGGCGATCGGCCAGCTCGCGGGCGGCGTGGCCCACGACTTCAACAACCTCCTCACCGTCATCGGGGGCTGCAACGCGCTGTTCGCGAACGCCGACCCCGAAGAGCGCCGCGAGCTCCAGGCGGACATCGCGATCGCCACCGAGCGCGCCGCCGATCTCACCCACAAGCTCCTCGTCTTCAGCCGCCGACGGGCCTCCGAGGCCCGCCGCGTGGACCTGGTCCCGGTGGTCGCGCAGATCGCGTCGATGCTCCATCGCCTCATCGGCGAGGACGTCACCCTCGAGCTGCAGCTCCCCGACGAGCCGTGCCGGGTCGACGCCGAGGTCCTCCTGATCGAGCAGTCGCTGCTCAACCTCGCCGTCAACGCCCGGGACGCGATGCCCGGCGGGGGCAAGCTGACGATCCAGCTCGCCCTCGAGGAGCGGACGGTGGTGCTCAGCGTGACGGACGACGGCGTCGGGATCGCGCCCGAGGCGCTGCCGCACATCTTCGAGCCCTTCTTCACGACCAAGGACGTCGGCGCCGGGACCGGGCTCGGCCTCGCGACGGTCTACGGCGCCGTCGGGCAGCTCGGCGGGACGATCGACGTCACGAGCGAGGTCGGCGTCGGCACGACCTTCGTGGTGCGCCTGCCGGCTTGCGACGACGCGCCGACCGACGAGGTGGCGGCCGTCGTCGGGCCTGCGATCCAGCGGCGCGCGCGGGTGCTCCTGGTCGAGGACGAAGACGCCGTCCGGCGCCTGGCGGAGCGCCTGCTGAAGGAGGCCGGCCACGACGTCGTGGCCTGCGTCGACGGCCTGGCCGCCTGGGAGGCCTTCGAGGCAGACCCGATCGAGTTCGACGTGGTGGTGACGGACGTCGTGATGCCACGGCTGAGCGGCGTCGGCCTCGCGGCGCGCCTCCGCGCCGTGCGACCGGCCCTCCCCGTGGTGTTCGTGACCGGCTACCCGGAGCGCAGCCAGCCCCCGGACTCGGAGCACTTCCGCGGCACCCACGTCCAGAAGCCCTTCAGCCGCGAGGAGCTCATCGACGCCGTCGGTCGCGCGCTCGCGGGCACGGTGGGGGGCGGCGACGAGCCCGACCCGCCCGCAGCCGACTGATTGTCAGCCCGGCCCAGCCCTCGGAGCGCTCGCGCGGCGACGCCGAATCACCCGGGCAGGCGCGCACCGACGAAGCGGGTGACCAGGTCGTGGAGCACCTCGGTGCCCCAGCGCAGGCCGTCCACCGGGATGCGCTCGTCGTGCCCGTGGAACATGTCGGCGAAGCGCATCTCGGGGGGCAACTTCACCGGCGCGAACCCGTACCAGCGCGCGCCGAGGCGGGTGAACGCCTTGGCGTCGGTGAAGCCGGGCAGCAGATAAGGGATGACCGGGACGCCGGGCTCGCGCTCGGCCATCACGGCGTGGATGGCGTCGAGCAGCGGTGACTCCCGCGGCTCGGTGACGACCGGGGGGAGCGACCACATCACCTCGAGGGTGACGTCGTGGCCGAGGACCGCCTGCAGCTCGCGCAGGAAGTCCGCCTCGGTCTGACCCGGGAGGATGCGCCCGTCGATCTCCGCCTCCGCGACCCCGGGGATGACGTTGGTCTTGCTGCCCGCGCGCAGCACCGTCGGCGAGGCGGTGTTGCCGAGCATCGCGAGGAGCGGCCGCGCGATGGACTGGTTCGGGAGCCGCTTGAGGACCTGGGGCGCGAAGCGCGGGGACAGGAGGTTGCGAATGAGCGGCCGCAGCGGGGCCGGCTGCCCCTTGGCGAGGGCGCTGACGAAGTCCCGCATGACCGGGGTGCCGTGCTGCGGCAGGCCCCGCTCGCCGAGGCGCGCGACCGCCGCGGCGAGGCGCACCACGGCCGAGTCCGACCGAGGCATCGAGCCGTGGCCGGGCTCGCCGGTCACCCGCGCCTTCACCCAGCAGACGCCCTTCTCGGCGACCTGCACGGTGAAGAGCGGCTTGCCGCCGAGGTGGATGTTGAAGCCGCCGCCCTCGCCGAGGGCGTACTCGGCGCGCACCAGCTCCGGGTGGTTGTCGACGAGCCACAGCGAGCCGTAGCGGCAGCCCGCCTCCTCGTCGGCGACCCCGGCGAAGATGATGTCGCGCTCGAGGCGCACCTTGTCGCGGGCGAGCCGCGTGATGAGCGCCACCGACATCGCCGCCATGTTCTTCATGTCGATGGCGCCGCGTCCCCACAGGCAGCCGTCGTGGATGTCGCCCGAGAACGGCGGGCGCTGCCACTGGGTCGGGTCGGCCTCGACCACGTCGAGGTGAGCGGTCAGGAGCAGCGGCGGTTTGGCTCCGGTCCCGCGCAGCCGGGTCACGACGTTGGCGCGGCCTGGTGCGCTCTCGAGCACGGTCGGCTCGAGGCCGGCGGCGGCGAGCTCGGTGGCGATGAGATCGGCGGCCTCGCTCTCGTCGCCCGGCGGGTTGGTGGTGTCGATCCGGAGCAGGCGCTGGCACAGGTCCAGCGCGTGGTCGGTCAGCGCGGCGTCGGCCTGGAGCATGGGTCACCTCGGTCGGGGCGTCACCGACTCCCGTGATAGCAGACGGCGCGGGTTCTCGCACCCAGCGCCGGGGCCGGATGCTATGGTGAGGCCATGCGCACCCAGACCGACGTCACTGGTGAGTGGAGCCGCCCCGTGGGCAAGGACCCTCGCAGCGTCAGGATCGTCGACACCCCCGCCCAGGGCGCGGTCGACGTCCGGATCCCGGTCGACGCCCCCATCCTGCTCGGCCGCGACCCCGGCCCGAAGGGCCTCGCGTTGATGGACCCGCGGGTCTCGAGCGTACACCTGACCCTGTACCCGGGCGACGCGGGGGACGTGCTGTTTCGCGACATGGGCAGCAAGAACGGGACCTTCCACAACGGCCGCCGGGCCCTCGGCGGGCGCCTCGACGAGGGCGACGTGCTGCGGCTCGGATCGACGCTGCTGGTGATGACGCGGCGCGGGCCGGGCGTGGACTGCGAGGCCCCGGAGCGCGGCTTCGTCGGCCAGTCACCGCGGTTCCGCGAGGCGTGCGCGCGGGCGTCGGAGGCGGCGCGCACGCCGGCGCCGGTGCTGCTCCTCGGCGAGAGCGGCAGCGGCAAGGAGGGCATGGCGCGCTTCGTCCACGACCAGAGCGGCCGCCGCGGGCCCTTCATCGCGGTCAACTGCGCGACCCTGCACGACCACATGGCGACCGCCGCGCTCTTCGGGCACGAGCGCGGCGCGTTCACCGGGGCGACGGTCAGCCGCCGCGGGCACTTCCGCGAGGCCGAGGGGGGCACGCTCTTCCTCGACGAGATCGGCGACCTGCCGCTCGACATCCAGCCGCGCCTGCTGCGCGCGCTCGAGCGGGAGATCACCCCGGTCGGCGCCGCGCGCCCGCTCACCGTGGACGTGCGGGTGGTGGCGGCGACCAACGCCGACCTCTCAGCGCGGGTGGTCGAGAGGCGGTTTCGCGGTGACCTGTTCGCGCGGCTCAACGGCTGCCCCATCGAGCTCGCGCCGCTGCGCGCGCGCAAGGAGGACATCCTGCGCCTGGCGCGCCACTTCTGCGGCCACCAGCCGGCGCGGGTGCCCTTCGGGGATCCGGTGTTCGAGGCGGATCTGGCCGAGGTCCTGCTGCTCTACCGCTGGCCCTTCAACGCCCGCGAGCTGCGCCAGGTGGTCGAGTGGCTCCACCTCGACGGTCACCTCCCCCTGCCCTTCGACCGGCTGCCGCGCCGCATCATCGACGCCGCGGTGCCACCGGCGCCTCCCGGCGGCGCCCCGGAGGAGCTGGAGCACGCGACCCGCACCGCGCCGCTGCGGGTCGCCGAGGCCCACCGCCGGCGCGTGCGGCCGTCCAAGGAGGAGCTCGAGCAGGCCCTCGAGTCGCACGGCTACAACATCAGCGCCGTCGCGCGCGCCTTCGACCGCGACCGCAAGCAGATCTACCGCTGGGTCGAGCTCTACGACATCCCGCTGCCCGGGGCCCCCGACACGCCCTGAATCGGCGCGGCTGTGGTAGGGTCGGGGCCGGACGCAGACCGGGAGCAGCCAGCGTCATGAGCCAGAGCACCTCGCGCAACGATCCCTGCCCCTGCGGCAGCGGCAAGAAGTACAAGCACTGCCACCTGGGGAAAGAGCTCGAGGTGGAGCAGCGCCGCAGGTCCGTCTTCTTCATCGCGGTGGTGGTGCTGGCGATCGGCGCCGGGATCGCGGTCGGCATGCTCGAGGGGATCGGAACCGGCGCCGCCGTCGCCGCCGCCATCCTGGTCGTGGGTGGGATGGTGGTCGTCTTCAAGAACCCGCCGCCGCCGAACAAGGGCTCCGGGGACCCGGCCGGGATGAACTTCGGCAGGTGACCGGGCGGTCATCTTGCACCGCAAGATCGAACTAGCGAAATCGGCTAACTACGCCGATCTCAGCGATGTTGCGCAGCAGCGATCTGTCGTCACCGAGGCCGAACAGCCCGACGACGAAGGGCGCCACGGTGACGTCGGAATCGACGTCGAACGACCCGGTCACGCCGCCGCCGAGGTAGTGCCGCGCCGCGGCCTCGCCGGGGACGAGCAGGACGGTGTAGCGCGGTGAGAGGGTGAGGGTGCGGGTCGCGTCGAAGCGGTAGTCGACCAGCAGCGGGAGGTCGAGCTGGACCATCACGCCACCGCGCACGATCTTGTCGCTGACCAGTGGCGCGAAGCTGATCCCGGCGGCGGGCATCAAGGCGACGCCGTGGTCGGCGGCGTCGACGAGGGCAATCTTGGTGTCGAGCATCACCATCAGCATCGAGCTCACGCGCAGGCCGACGTCGACGCGGTCGGCGACGCCACAGCGGAAGCTCAGGTCGACGGCCGGCAGCCCGATGATCTCGGGCTCCTGGAGCGACGGGTAGAAGGTCAGCGCGACCCCGAGCTCGAAGCGCTGCGCGCCGAGCGGGCGGGCCGTCGTCATGTCGGCCAGGGCCGCGCAGCCACCGCTGACGAGGGTCAAGGTCAAGGCCAAGGTCGCCGTCATCGCGCTCGTCATCGGCGGCTCCTCGCGGCGGGCCTTCGCGCAGTCCGCGTACATCTAGACGCCGGGCAGGGGGGCGGGTCAACCGCCAGGAGCGCGTCGACGGCCACGGGAAATACAGACGCCACCTCGGGAACCGGGTATCATCCCGGCGTTTGCCACCTTGGGGGCGCCTCGGAATGGTCTGGAGACCGAGCTCGATAGTCATCGCCGCACGCGCGCTCGTCGCCGCGCTGGTCCTGCTCGCGCCCGCCGTCGGGCGCGGCCAGAGCGCCCGCACGACCGGCGTGGACGTCCAGCAGCTCCGCCCGGGTCCCGGGGCCTCGGACTACCTCGGGGTGCTGGGCGGCTTCGTGGGGCCACACTTCACCCTGGCCGGCGGCGTCATCTTCAACCTCGCGGACGCGCCGCTGCTCACCGAGCGGAGCGGTCGCGGCGACAAGGTCACCCTGCTCGACCAGCAGGGCACCTTCGATCTCCTGCTCTCCGTCTCCGCTTGGGGCCACCTCGAGCTGGGCGTGGCCCTGCCGATCGACTTCCCGATGGAGACCGGGCCGGGGTTCGACGTCACGCCGGGGCTCAGCCGGCCGAGCGGCGGCGCCGGCCTCGGCGACCTGCGCCTGACGCCGAAGATCGGCGTGCTGTCGATCGGTCGCACCTTTGGCCTGGCCCTGGCGGCGCCGATGTCGTTGCCGACCGGGAGCGACTTCGATGGCTATGGCGCGTTGTCGATCCAGCCGACCCTGATCCTGGACTTCGTCCCGGCCGACTACTTCCGCCTGACCCTCAACGGCGGGGTGCGCTTTCGTCCCGACCGCACGCTGGCCGACCTCGAGGTCGGCCGCGAGGTCGTCTGGGGCCTCGGGATGAAGTTCTCGTTTCTGGCCGGCGACCAGCCGCTGGCGGTGGTTGGCTCGTTCAGCGGGGCGTTCGCCCTGCCGGCGGTCGACGCGCAGGACCCGCCCTTCGAGTTTCTCGCCGGGCTCGAGTGGCGCGGGATCCCGAACCTCACGGTGACCGCAGCGGTCGGCGCCGGTATCACGCGCGGCTACGGCTCGCCGGACCTCCGGACGCTGCTCGGCGTGCGGTACTCCGCCTGGAGCGACTGCGTCTATGGCCCCGAGGACTACGACGGCTTCGAGGACGACGACGACTGCGCCGACATCGACAACGACGGCGACGGGCTGCTCGACGAGGTGGATCGCTGCCCCAACGAGGCGGAGACGCACAACGGCTTCGACGACGACGACGGGTGCCCAGACCATCTGCCCGACTTCGCGCGGCTCGGCGAGGCGGGCGCCGACAACACCTACGAGAGCACGACAGCGGACGCCGACGGCGACGGGATCGTGGACGCGCTCGACGCCTGCCCGACGGAGGCCGAGGACTACGACGGCTTCCTCGACGGCGACGGCTGCCCGGAGCCGGACAACGACGGCGACGGCCTGCTCGACGGGGTCGACCGCTGCGCCGACGTGGCGGAGACCCCCAACGGCTTCGAGGACGACGACGGCTGCCCCGACGACGCCCCGACGCGCGCCAAGGTCGACGACGCGACGCGCAAGATCGACATCCTCGAGAAGGTCTACTTCGCGACCGGCAAGGCGGTCATCCGAGACCGCAGCTTCCCGTTGCTCGACGAGATCGCGCGCATCCTGCTCTCGCGCAAGGATATCGCGCGGATCCAGGTCTCCGGTTACACGGACTCGATGGGGTCCGACGCGACCAACCTGCGCCTCTCGCGGCGGCGCGCCGAGGCCGTGCGGGAGGCGCTGATCGCGCGCGGCGTGGACGGCGGACGGGTCGTCGCGAAAGGGTTTGGGGAAGCCAGCCCGCTTGCCGATAATCGTAGCGAGGCCGGGCGCGAGCAGAACCGCCGGGTCGAGTTCGACATCCTGGACTACGACGGGGCGCCCCCCGCGGCCCCGTGACCCAGCCCGGACAGGAGCCTGCCTTGATCCGCTTCGCCAAGCCCTTTGCTGCCGCCGCCCTGGCCGCGTCCGCGCTGCTCGTCGCGGCCGTCCCGGCCGCCGCGGCGCCGTGCGGCGGGCTCAAGGTGGCGGACGGGGTGGTGGAGTTCGGCGCCACCCAGCGCATCAACGACGTGCGGTCCAAGGCGATGGAGGCGTGCCTGGCCGCCGTCGCTTCTGAGCTCCACGCCCGGGCGGGCGTCCGCTCCGTGACCGTCGCGGCGCGGGTGGCGGACTCCGAGGAGGCGCGTCGCGTCGGCGGCGTAGCCGCGAGCTGGGTGCAAGAGCGCCTCGCCGCGCACGGGCTCGACAAGGCGCGCATCTCGACGGTGGTGCCGCGGATCGCGCCCGGCGAGGCGGAGGGACTCCAGATCGCCTTCGTCGAGCGGCGGTCCTTCCGACCGGTGGCCCAGGTCTGGAGCCTCAGCGGGCGCGTCTGGGCCGGGGCGACCCTCGGGGACCTCGCCCCCGCGACGCCGGGCACCCTGGTGTCGCCCCAGCAGTACGTCGAGACCGGGCAAGGCTCGGTCGCCTTCGTCTTCCTGCTCGACGGCAGCCGGCTCCGGATGATGCCCGAGTCGGTGGTGCGGATCGGCGGCGTGACCTACTCGGAGGAGGCCGGACGCAACGTCCAGCTCGAGCTCCTGCGGGGTGAGGCCGAGGTCTTCGCCTCGACCTACGAGGGCCCGCTGCGCCTCGTGACCGGCAACGCCATCGCCGGTGTCCGCGGGACCGCCTTCCGGCTGGCGCTGCCCGCGGAGGAGCGGTCCACCCGCCTCGAGACGCTGCACGGGACGATGTCGTTCGCGGGGGCGCGCGCGCAGCTCTTCGTGACCCGAGGCGAGGGGTCGCGAGTCGACGACGCGGGCTACCCGGAGCCCGTGCGACCGCTGCTGCTCGAGCCCAAGATCATCAGCCCGGTGCGCGGCACCCACGCGATGGGTGAGCTCCTGAGCTGGCGGGCGGTGCCCGAGGCGGACGCCTATCTGATCGAGTTCGCCCGGAGCGCCCAGTTCGATGACCACTACTGGGACGCGACGACCAAGCGCGTGCAGGCGCTGATCACCGAGTCCCACACCCCGGGCAAGTGGTTCTGGCGCGTCACCGCGATCGACCGCGACGGCTTCCACGGGTTCCCGTCGCGGATCTACGCCTTCACCGTCCCCGGCCCGCCGACCCCGTAGCGCCTCCGGGTGCGCAGCGCCGCGAGCGTGCGCCTGCGAGTGCGAAGGGGCCCGCTGGGAGCAGGTGCGTGTACGAGTGCGCCCGTATGTGCATGTGCGAGAGCGCCCACGAGTGCGAGGACGCCCGCTCGTGCGAGTGCGCGTGCGGGCCGCGAAGCCCGAGTTCGGGCGCGAACGCATGTGGGCGAGTGTCGGAGTGTGCGTGTGCGAGAGTGCCCGCGTGTGCGTGTGCGAGATCCCCCCGCGTGCGCGGGTGCGAGCGCGTCAAAGAGAGAGGGGGCCCGCGGGCCCCCTCTCCGTGTCATCGCTCGATCGCCGTGACGACTACCTGCGGTGCATCACCCGCAGGCGCGCCGGCATCCTGTGGTGGTGGTGGCGCAGAGGCGTCCGCGACAGCTTCCACCACTGGGCGCCCATCGCCGCGAACCAGCCCCAGCCGGCCCGCAGGATCCCGAGCATCCAGTTGCCGCCGGTGAGCAGCAAGCCCCACCCGCGGGTGATCGCCGCGCGCATGTGCGCCCAGACGCTCCGCGCACCGCCGGCCAGGTGGGTGGCGACGGCGCCGATGCGGTGGACTCCGCGCACCGCGAGGTGCTCGATCTGCGCCCACGACGTGTGGATGCGCTGCCGCAGCCAGCCCATGATCCGCTGGGCCTGACCCCAGCTCCGGATCCCGCCGCGCCGCACGCGCACCGCGACGCTGTGCAGCCAGCGCCGTCCGCGCATGAGCCGCACCCGCAGGGCGTGCCGCACCTGCTGGGCGCGCCGCCGCGCGGTCGCGATCGCCCGGCTCATCCGCCGCTGGACCGCCTTCACGTAGGAGCGGGCCCTGCGGAGCTGCTTGCCCATCCGCGCCTGCATCTTGCGCAGGCGCAGCGAGGTCCGCCGCTGCATCAGGCGGTAGCGCGCCCTCATCAGGCGCCAGTGACGCTTGTGCAGCCGCCGCATCCACAGGTTCGCCCGGGAGAGCCCGAGACCGAGCCAGTGGTGCCGCTGGTGCCAGACGCGCTGCCAGACCGCGTGCATGCGGTGCTGCAGCTGGTGCATCAGCGCGTGGGTGCGCGCGATGAGCTGGTGGCCGTGGGCGCGGATCCGCGCGATGGTGCCCTGGAGCGCCGCGTTGACCCGACCGTACGCCTTGTTGAAGGCGCCCTGCAGCCAGCCCGAGGCCTTCTGCATCATCGCCTGCAGCCACGCCGAGATGCGCTGCTGCTTCGAGGGCTCCGGGGTCTTCTCCGCCTCCGGCTCCTTGTCGGGCGTGACCTGGGTCTCGACCTCGGCCTCCGGCGCCTCCTCGACCTGCTGGACCTGCTGGACCTCCTCCTCGGGGGCCTTGGGTCGCTTGTCGAGCTCGGGCACGTTGACGGCCTTCACGCCGTCGGTCTTCTCGTCGACCTCGCGCTTGACGACCTGCCCGTCGGCGCCGACCGGCTGGTTGTCCTTGCCCGCCTCCTGCTGGGGCTGCTGAGCCTCCTGGCCCTGCTGCTCCTGCTTCTGCTCCTGCGGCGCCTGCTGCTGCTGCGGCTCGGTGGTCTTCTGCTCGGCGGCCTTGGTCGGCTGCGCGGGGGCCTGCTCGGCCTCGGCGGCCGGCTGCCCGGGCTGCTGCTGCTCGCCCTGCTGGGCCGGCTTCTGCTGCTGCCCCTGGGCCTGCGGCTGCGGCGTGTTCGGCTGCTGCCCCTGAGCCTGCGGCTGCTGCCCCTGCTGCTCAGCGGGCTTGCCCGGCTGAGCCTGGGCGGCGACCGCACCGGCGCCGGCGGCGGCCTGCTCACCACCCTGCTTGTCGCTCTCTTCGGCCTTCTGCTCCTGCTGCTCCTCGTTCTTCTGGTCAGCCTTCGGAGCGTGGGAGATCTCGCAGGCGAGGACGTACGGGTTGTAGAGCACACCCGCCATCTGCGCGAGAGCGGCCCCGGAGATGCCGCGGCCCTGCAGGATGACCTTGTCCTGGCCGTTGTTGGAGACCTTCTTCAGCCAGTCCGCGATGGTCCCGAGGTGCTCGGCCATGTTCGCCCGGGCGTTCCGGGCCATCTCGCCGCCCTCTTTCTCCGTCTTGCTCGTGAAGACGATCGTCGGCGGGTTGGTGCCCTCGCGATGGAAGACCGTCATCGCCAGGTCGTCGCCGAGCGGGATGGTCTGCGGCGGCGGCACTTGCTGCGGGGCGGCCTTCGCGTCGGCCTTCGCCGCCTCCGGCTTCGCCTGCTCCTGTGCGCCCTGCTGCTGCTGACTCTGTCCCAGCAGGTTGGCGACGAGCGCCATCGGGTTCGCGCCGGGGGCGAGCTGCTGCTGCCCAGCGGCGAACGACATCCCCTTGAGCGCGTTCTGTTGATCCTGAACGGGGTCCTGAGCGACGTTCGCCGCACGTTTTGCGGCGCCGACACCCTCTTGGTGTACTAAAGGCATAGTTCTCCTCCATGACCCCCCGTACATGGATGATGAGGGTCGCGGTCGCCGAGGTCAACCCCTTGCCGCGGTTAATGTTTCCCGCGATTCTACCCACGCCGACCGGGCGGCGCCCGGACCTCGGGCGAGGCCTCGGGGCGGGCGCAGACCCGACGCACGGCGGGTAGCGCTTGCAGCGCGCGGCTCAGGAGACGAGAACAACGCCATGGCGAAGCCCACCTACGACAGCGTCAGCCGCCTGGCCGACAAGCTACACCGGCAATATCAGGCAGAGTACGCGGGAAAGCCGCGGCACACGCGGCCGCTCGAGCCGATTGAGCGCGTGATCGGCAAGATGCGCGCCCTGGCCGGCAAGGCCGCGAAGCTCGCCGGCCCCAAGGGGCGCGAGGTCGAGAAGATCGTGACGGATCGCCTCGCGCTCTATGTCCACGAGCGCGACGCGATCGCGGCGGCCCGCTTCGAGGACCCGTCGGTGGCGGAGATGCACGGCCTGAGTCAGGGCATCAACCGCGCGCTGGCGTTGTGGCGGCGGCACTTCTCCGGCCAGAACCGCCTCGTCGTCGACCTGTCGCTGCTCGATCAGATCGTCAGCGCGCTCGCCGCCGCGCGGCCACGGCTCGCGGCGCTCCTCGAGGAGAAGCGCTCCCTCGAGCTGAGCGGCGCGCTCAACACCGTCGAGAGCGAGCTCATGCTCATCGCGGACGAGCGCTCGGAGATCGAGAAGGCGCGCCGCAACGCCACCCCGGAGCAGCGGGCCGCGGCGCTCGCGACCCGCGCGAACCGCTGGCTCGACCAGGTCAGGATCCACTTCACCGGCCACCCGCGCGCCTCCTGCGAGCCCGAGCGGCTGCGCGAGATCGTGCGGCGCCTCGAGGCCATCGCCGAGGAGATGCGGGCCCCTGAGCACGCGGCCGCCCACGCCGACAACGTGGCGCTCATCGCGGAGCGCACGCCGGCGCTCGCCGCCGAGGCCGACGCCATCGCGGCGGCCATCGCGGCGGCCAAGCCGCGCGAGGTCGCGAGCGTCCTCGGCGCGGCCGCCAACCGCATCATCGAGCTGTACGCCGAGCACTTCGCCGGGCAGTCCCGCGCGACCCGCAACCTCAGCCTCCTCGGCGACCTGTGCGATCGCCTCGGCTCGATCCGGGACCAGATGGCGGGCCTCCTCACCGACGACGACACCGTGACGGCGAACAACCTCCACATCGTGGAGTCGCGCCTCGAGGCCTACGAGCAGGAGTGGGTGGAGATCGCCAAGGCGAAGGCGAGCCAGGCGACCGGCACCCCCGAGGATCCGCTCGGCGGCTTCTTGAGGTAGCGGCTGGACCGATCGGGTTTCTTGGCAAGCGCCCGAGTCGGCGGGAAGCTGGCCAGCGATGAGCTGGATCCTCCTATGGCTCGGCCGGCGACCACGGCTGCGCGGCGCCGAGATGCTCCCCGTCCCCACGGGGCGGGTCCGCCTGGGTGCGGGGCGGCGGCGGCGCGTACGCGGGTTTCAGCTCGACGCCCGACCGGTGACGAACGGGGACTGGGAGGCCTTCGTGCAGGCGACGCGGGCCCGGCGTCCGCCGTGGATGTACCGCCCCGGGTTCGGGGATCCGGAGCGCCCGGTGGTCGGCGTGACCTACGACGAGGCGCGCGCCTACGCCTGCTGGGCCGGCAAGCGGCTACCGAGCGAGGCGGAGTGGGTGCGCGCGGCGCGCGGCGACGACGCGCGCGCGTTCCCCTGGGGCAACGCGGCGGCGTCAGCGGCGCGGGCGCATTTCGCGCGAGGGGCGCGCGGCGGGCCGGCCCCGACCGGTGTGGACGTGCGACCGGAGGGCCGCGGCCCCTGGGGCCACGCGGACCTGTGCGGCAACGTCTGGGAGTGGTGCGAGGGCGGCGCGCTGCGGGGCGGCTTCTGGGGCTCAGCGGAGCTCGGCATCGACCTGCGGTTGGCCGAGCGGCCCGACATCGGCAGCGGCGGGATCGGGTTCCGCTGCGCGCGCTGACGGCGCGCTGGGGGCGACGCCGCGGAGCTCGCTCATCGTGACGACGTAGCGGGTGATCAGGTCACGCTCGGGGTCGCCGAGCCGGATCCGCCGCGCCATCGCGTCCACCATGGCCGGCCACGCCTCGGGAGAGCGTGCGTGGGGTGCGACGAGGGTGTGGCAGCCGCTGCACTTCTGGACGTAGAGGGTGCGACCGGCGGTGAGCTGATCGAGGTCGGCGTCCGCCCAGCGGGCGGCGGCGCGCTCGGCGTCGGCCGGCGCGGGCACCGGCACGACCGAGGCGCCGCAGGCCGCCACACCGAGGGCGAGCAGCGCGACGAGCGCGCTCCGACTAAAGCGAGTAGCCGGCGATGAGACGCGATTGGACACGCTCGAACTCCGTGAGGTTGAGCGACGAGTCGCCGGTGGCGCCTGCGAGGGCCGCCACCTGGGGGAGGATGCTCAGGGCGAGCCAGAAGCGCTCGGTCCGATAGCCGAGGGTGAGGCCGGCGTAAAGCGCGCCGTGCTCGACCGACTCGACCTCGGGCATGACGAGGACGCCGCGGACCTCGACGCCCAGGCTGAAGTGGGTGCTGATCAGCCAGGCGGCGGCGAGGTCGAGCTCGAGCAGCAGCTCCACCTCGGTCTCGTCGAGCTCGAACTCGGACTCGACCACCGCGTTGAGCGCCACGAGCACGTCGCCTATCTGCTTGTCGAGCAGCAGCTTGAACTCGAACTCGGCCTCGTGGGGCTTGGCGCCGACCTCGAAGTACAGCCCGACCCCGATCGGGTCGGCGACCGGGTCGGCGAGCTTGAACTTCCACTCCCAGGACATCCCCGGCGTCCCCAGCTCCTTGACGACGTCCGTCCCGTCCTTGAAGGCCGAGGCCGAGTAGTTGAGGTAGAGCGCGGTCGTGACGGTGTCGGTGACCCCGTACTCGAGCTCGAGGCGCTGATCGAAGCGGTTGAAGAAGCGCTCCTTACCCGTCCGGAAGGTGAACCACGGCTCGAGCTCGAAGTGCCCCTCGGGCAGCGTCGCGGTCTCGTAGGTAAAGGCGAAGTGGCGCTCGTTCGCGTTGGCGAAGCGGTCACCGCCGAAGGTCCCGAGCGCGGTCAGGAACGCAACGAGGGCGAGGAAGGTCTGGCGCATGATGTCCTCATGGTGGGCGCTCACCAGCGAGAGCATGGTATTGATAATGGTTATCAAGAAAGCGCGCAACACTTTTTGTGCGACGCAAAGCCGTGCGGGCCGCGGAGCGCGGGCGTGGGCGGTACGCCGACCGTCGGCCGCAGGCCGACGGTCAACTCCCCCGCGCCAGCGGGGGCGCCGAAGGCGGCGGGGGTAGCGAGCGCAGGGGCGCCTGGAACGTCTCACCCCGAGGGTTCCCGCCGCGGGGCGAGCTCGCGAGCTCCGCGGTGGGAGGGGTGAGGCGTTCCACCAAGGCGCCCCGTAGCGAGCGCATTTAGTGCAAGTGAAGGTTGGCCTCGAGGGAGAACTCGCCGATGTCGCCGTAGCTCCCGAGGAGCGTCACGGGGCCGACGCGGTACTCGGCGCTGAACTCGTTGGCGCTCTCGGTCTCGCCGTCCGCGCCGATGTTGCGCCGGTAGCGGAAGAACAGGTTCTTCGCGAGGCGCTTGCCGACCGTCAGGCGGCTCTCGGTGAGGTCGCCGTTCTTGGTGTCGAGCTGGAAGGTGTCGACCGGGAGCTGGTCGGTCACGAACCGCGACAGGCTGCCCGTGGCGATCCCGATGACCAGGTTCGCCACCTGGCTCCGGACGTTCGTGTCCTGCGTGTCCCCCTGCCCCACGGGCGCGTCGAACACGATCACGTTGATGATGTTGGACTCGTCCATCGCCGGGTCGCTGCTCAGCGTCAGCCGCGGCGCCGCGGCGTTGCCGCTGATGGCCACCTTCGCCCGCGAGTCCGCCGTGGCCGTCAGCCCCAGCGCGCTCAGGTCCACCTCGCTGATGTCGTAGGTGGCGCTCACGAGCAGCTGCGGGTCGGTGCTCATGTCGCCGGTGAAGACCACCCGCGAGTCCGGCACGACCGTGAACACCTTGCCGTAGAGCGTGATCCGGTCCTTCGGCACGAAGATCGTCCCGGTGATCGCGATCTCGCCGTCGATCGTCTGGAGCCGCAGGTCGCGCGTCCACGGCAGGATCCGCAGCATGTCGTTCTCGATGACCACCTTTCCCTCGGCGACCTCGACGCTGACGTCGAGCTTCACCCCCGTGCGGACGCCCTTGCCGCGCGGCGTCTCCTCCTCGGGCGGGACCGGCTCGCCGCCGACGATCGTCACGTCCTCGGGCAGGCCCAGCGGACGCACGCTCCGCGCGCCGAACTCGCGCTTGTAGATCCCCGACAGCACCTTGAAGTCGCCCGACACGTCGGGTCGCGCCACCGTGCCGGTGACCGCGATGTCCCCCGCCACCCGCGCCTTCGCGTCCCGGGTGTCCACGAGCGGGAAGTCGCGCATCGCGAGGGCCCCGTCGAGCCTGATCCCGGCGGCGTCGAGGCGATCGAGCACCGCCTCCATGCGGAGCGAGAGGTAGGACGCGTCCTTGGCCTCGTCGCTCTCGCCGGGACCGGCCGCCGCCTCACTCGCCCCGCCCACCCCGGTCTGCGCCTCGCTCGCGGCCTTCGCCGCCTTCGCGACCTTCTGCGGATCCCCCTCGAGGCGGATAGGCACGAGCGAGATGGTCTTGCCCTCGAACGTCAGCCCGACGGCCAACCGGTCCCGATGGAACCCGACCGCGTCGACGTCGAGCTGCTTGAAGTCCGCGATCAGCTGCCCCGCGAAGCGCGGCTCGCCGACGGTCCCGCTCAGCGTCACCCGCCCGTCGAGCTGCCCGCGGCTCGGCCCGAAGGTCGCCCCGAGCGCGCGCACCATCCGCCCGAGCTGCAGCCCGCACGACGTCACGTGAGCGTCGAGCCTCATCGTCTCGAGGTCCGGCAGCGCGCCGTCGAGCAGCGCGCGGCTGCCGACCGGGGCCTGCCCGTAGACCATCAGCGCGTACGCCGCGTTCCCGAGCTTGGTGAGCCCACAGCCCTCGGCCGCCGTCCCCGCCGGCGCCCCGTCGGGCTTGGCCGCGATCAGGTCCTCGGGCCGCTCCTTCGACGCTCCGTCGGCGTCCGGTGCGTCCTGGGTCACGCGCAGCGACACCGACGTGGACTCGGCCCGAACGCTGATCGCCACCCGCATGTCGTCGGCGACGTTCCGATCGAGGCTGTCGCCGCGTCGCGCGGAGCGCCGCCCGTTGCGCAGCCGCACGATCAGGTTCGCCTCCGGCCCGCGCGCGGCGCCGTGGGCGTTGAGATGGACCATCGCCCGCGCGTCGGGCAAGAACCCCGTCGCGAGCTCGCCGAGCTCCTGGTTGAAGTCCCACAGCTCCGCGCTGGTCATGTCTTCGCTGAACAGCGCCGCCTTGAACGCCGGGCTCTCGAGGAGCCCGCGGACGCGCTCGGGCTCAGCGAGCAGCAGGCCCGCCTCGGGCGCCGCGATCGAGCCGCGGAACAGCCGCTTGCCCCGCGCGAAGGCGGTCACCTGCGCCGAGATCACGTTTTGCTTGGTCACCGGGTGGATCTCGCTCTTCAACGCGAGCTCGAGCCCGCTCTGCGCGAACCCGACGTTCGAGATCTCGACGCGCGAGTTCGACAGCGTCGGGTCGGCGAGCGGCCCCGCGAAGTGCAGCTGCGCGACCACCTCGATGGCCTTGCTGCGCGCGCTCAAGAACGGCTCCGCCGGGGTCTCCGCCAACCGCAGGCGGCCCGCCTGGAGGTCGAGCCGCAGCGACTCGCCGGTCGCGTCGCGCAGGCGCTGGCGCGCGAACGCGAGCGGCTCGTCCGCGAACAGCGCCTCGGCGAGGTCGAACGGGAGCCGCACGCCGACGTCGGCGAGGGGCTTGCGCTCGGGCCACGCGATCGCGACCTGCCCCTTGCGGACGGGCTCCGGCGACCGCTCCGGGCCCTCGACCAGCACCTTCAGCTCGGTCGCCCCGCTCCCGGATGCCAGCTCGAGCGACGTCCGCCCCTCGAACGCCCCCAGCGACAGCGGCGACGCCGACGCCTTCAGCTCCACCGTGGGCGCGCGAAAGGTCCCCTTCGAGACGAAGGACAGGCGCGCCTCCCCCGCCATCGTCTTGCCCTCGAGGCGCCCGCTCGCCCCGACCCCGGACAGGAATCGCTGCGTCGCGGTGAGGTCCGAGTCGTTCGCCTCGAGCTCGAGGGCGAAGTCGCCGTCGTCGGCGACAACGACGTCAGCCTCGGGGACCAGGGTGAGCGTCGCCGGCAGGTGGCCGCTCACGGTGAACCGCGCCCCCTCGTGCCAGCTGCCTCCCACCTTCAGGTCGAGCTTTCCCCCCCGCCAGTCCACGACCGTCCCGAGGCGCAGGCCGGTGAGATCGTCGAGGCGCCCCTCGGTCAGCGTCACGGCGAGCCGGATCTGCGGCGCCGCCAACGTCCCCCGGACATACCCCCCGACGTCCGCGACGCCGGCGAGCCGCGGCAGCCCGAGCTCGAAGCCCCCATCGGACCCGCCGTCCGCGGCCGGCCCCAGGACCAGCCCGGCGAGGGATGGGTACTGCACCAGCCACTCGGCGATGTCGATCTGCTGCGCGTCGAGGGTCAGATCGACCTCCCCGGCGATCGCGTCGATCGTCCCCTGGGCGCGGATCCAGCCGACCCCGCCCTTCGGCGCCACCACCCGCAGCTCGCCCACGCGGATGACGCCGCTGCCGGCGTAGCGGATCTGGTCGGCGACGATCAGATCGGTCCGCTCTACGTCGCCGCCCTCCGTCGTCGCCACGTGGCTCAACACGAGGCGATCGAGGTCGACCTGGAGCTTGCGGCCCCTGAGCGGCAGGGTCGCCACCCCGAGGAGCGACGTCTCGAGGCCGCCGGCCCCCGCGCGCACGTCCCAGGCGACGCGGGCGTTCGGCTGCAGCTGGACGTCGAGCTTGACCGTGTCCACGGCGCATGGTCGCGGACCCGCGCAGCCCGCGACGGTCAGGTCGCGGACCCGCGCCTGGACTCCGCCGGTCGGCCCGTCCGCCGGTGACAGGGCGACGTCGAAGGTGCCCTCCACGGCGCTCACCGCGATGTCTTGGAAGCCGACCCCCGTGGTGTCGAAGGCCCCCGACAGCGTCATCCCGGCCCCGACCCCGCGGCGGGCGACGACCTGCGCCGCCGCGTGCAGGCGCGCGGCCCGCGCACCCGCCACCGACGCGCGGGTCAGGGTGACGTCGGCGCGGCCGTCGAGCTGCCCGCTCAAGCCGAGCCAGGTGTCCACCGAGCCGGTGACCGACGCGGCCCCCGCGCCCGCCGAGGTCGCGACCCGCGCCGCGCTGAAGCGGCCCGTGATCCGCATCCCCCCTGCGGCGCGTCGCAGGTCGAAGCCCCCTGCGAAGTGGCCGACGCGCTGCCCGGCGGCGATGACCCCGGAGGCGTCCGCGCTGAAGGTCCCCTCGGGGATCCCGTCGAGGTCGCGCGCCAGCAGATCGAAGGGGACGGTCGCCTGGCTGACCGTGACGCCGTCGCCGACGACCACGTCCTGGGCGGTCACGACCCCCTCCAAGGTGGTGCGATCGCGGGAGTCGCGGCCGAGGGTGGCGTTCACGCTGGCGAAGGACGCGCCCTGCGCGCCGAAGCTCCCGTCGCTCAGCGTCAGCGCGAGCTGCCCGATGGGGAGGCCATCGCCGCCCCACTGCAGGTCGGCGCTGCCGAAGGCGAGCTCCGCGTGGACCGCGTCCGGCACCCCCGCGAGGTGCCCCGAGAGCGAGACGTCGTAGTCGGCGCCGGCGATGATCTGCGGCGCCGCCCCGCGGGTCAGGATCACCTGCCCGCTGGCGCCGAGGCGCGTGAGCCGCGAGGTGAGGTCCGGCTGGCCGAAGGCGTGGAGCCACGGGTCGATGTCGAGCCCCTCGGCGCTGACGGTGAAGCCGTAGAGGCCGCTCCCGCCGGTGGGGTTGAAGCCGCTCGGCAGGCGGTCGACCAGGAACGCGAAGCGGCCCCCGGGGGACGGGGCGCGCTCGATGAGCTCGCCCTCGGCGTGGAGCTGGGCCGGAGACGCGGGATCCCCGGCGCCGGACACGGTCAGGCTGCCGTCGGCGGCGAAGTCCTGGGGCAGCCCGAGGTCGACGACGCCGGGCCGAAGGTCGACGAAGCGCACCGTCCCCTCCCACGCGACGGGGGTGGCGAGGGTCTCGGCGCCGAGCTGCACCTCGATCCCGCCGAGCGGCGTGAGGGCCGAGAGCGAGCCGGTGAGGCGACCGTCGGACAGGGTGGCGTCCCCGCTCAGCTCGACGGTGCCGTGGACCGGCAGCGTCCCGATGGCCCCGGGGAGGGCGTCGAGGTCGACCTCCACGGCGCTCAGGTGGACGTCGGCGTAGGAGAAGTCGGTGACGCGCAGGCGGCCACGCAGGGCGACGCGGTGGGGCGGCGCCTCGACCTCGAGCCGCGTCAGGACGAGGTCGTCGCCGGCGAGCTCGCCGTCGGAGCGGACGACGACCTCGGGCGGCAGCGGCGCGCTGGGGCGCGTCCGCACGACGAGGTCGTTCCAGGCGAGCCCGCGCTCGCCGACGTGCAGCGACACGTCGACCGACGTGTCGTCGAAGCGGAGATCCGGGGAGTCGACGAGCTGCGCGATGACGCCGCGCTCGAGGGCGATGCCCTCGAGGCGGACGATCCACACGGCCGCCAGCGGATCGGGCGGAGACGGGACGCGGGGCTCGAAGGCGCGCGCGAGGCCGACCCGCCCCTCGGCGTCGAGCATGCGGACGTCGGGGCGGACGATCCGGATGTCGGACAAGTGGACCGTGTTGTCGAACAGCGCGAAGGGGTGGACGTCGGCGGTCACCTGCTCGACCCCGAGGGTCAGCGCGCCGTCGGGGTCGAAGATGCGGACGCCGTCGAGCTCGACGTCGAACGGGAGCGTCCCGGCGAGGCGATCGACCTCGACCCGACCCCGGATCCCGTCGTTGAGCGCGTCGAGGACGACGCCGCGGACGAAGTCGCGCCCGAAGTCGGTCTGCAGCAGCGCGAAGGTCAGCAGCAGCAGGACGACCACCGAGATCACGAGCCACATCAAGAGCTTCAAGAAGAAGCGGAGCGGCCGAAAGCGCTTCTTGGGCGCGGGCGCCGCGGGCGTCTCGGGGGCGGTGACGTCGGGCGTCTCGGGGGTGTCAGCCATCAGAAGGCCTGCCCGAGGCTGAAGTGCCCGTACCAGTCGAAGCCGACCGGGCCGCGCACGAGGAAGCCGAAGTCGAGGCGGATCGGGCCGACCGGCGTGAAGATGCGCAGGCCCGGGCCGACGGCCACGTAGGGGTCGAGCAGATCGATATCGCTCGCGCGGCTCCAGAGGTGGGCGGCGTCGACGAAGCCGACGAGGCCGAGCCAGTCGAGGAGGTAGAAGCGCAGCTCGGCGTTGGTCTCGACGAGGTAGTTGCCGCCGAAGTAGGTGCGATCGGAGGGATCCGTGCCGCAGCTGCCGTTGAAGACGCCGTCGCTGCAGAGGTAGTCGCCCATGCGCCCGCTGGCGAAGCCGCGGTTGGTGCTCGGCCCGCCGGAGGTGAAGCGCGCCGGGGTCGGGGTGCCCTGCGCCTCGGGGAAGAAGAGCCAGCCGACGCGGGCGCGCAGGGCGATGGTGAGCCAGCGGGCGACGTAGATGTAGCCGCGGGTGTCCATCAGCAGGCGCAGGTACTCGACGTTGCTGAGCAGCGGCTTGAGCGAGAGCTGGGCCTGGAGCGAGGCGTAGAAGCCCTTGCGGGCGTCGTAGAGGCCGTCGCGCTTGTCGAGGACGAAGCCGAGATCGAACCAGGTGAGGGTGTCGGCGTCGCGGAAGCGCAGGGCGGCGGCGTCGAGGGCCTCCTGGGCGTCGGGGCGCTCGATGCCGAAGATGCGAAAGCGCGAGACGTTGAAGCCGACGCGCCCGGTGAGGCCGGTGACGATGCGGCGCGAGAGGCCGACCGAGCCGGACCACTGGTCGGTCTCGGCGTCCTGGCTCGGATCGCGCTCGTACTTGAGCTCGAGGATGAGGCGCGTGAACTCCTCGATGAACGACGGCCACTCGAGGACGGCCGAGCCGGCGAAGCCGAACCGGTAGGCCCCCCAGTCGCCCGTGATGCTGGGGATGACCAGGGCGGGGTTGACCTTGAGGCGCAGGCCGACGAGGGAGTCGAAGAGATCGCGATCCTGGAAGGTGGCCGGCAGCGAGAACTCGGCCTTGACGCTGTCGGTCAGCGCCCCGAAGCCGATCGTCGCGTCCCACGGGGGCATCTCCTGGACGGCGACCTCGATGAACACCTTGGCGGGGGGACCGCGGCGCGCGCCGAACCGTGAGGGGGCCACGCCCGCGACCGGCGCCGTGTCGGCCGCGGGTGGGGCGGCGTCGCCGTCTACGGCGACGCCGGGGGCGTCGGAGGCGTCGGCGGGGGCCACCTGCGCGGGGGCGGAGGGCATGACCCCGATGGCGCCCTCGGTGGACTCGGCGCCGCGGTCGTCGCAGCTCGTCGCGGCCGTGCGGATGACCCGCAGGTTCACGCTGAAGTAGACGCCGAGATCGTAGATGGCGGCCTCGGCGTCGCGCAGCCGGGACGGCTCGACGATGTCGCCGGGCGCGAGGTCGAGGCGCCGCTCGATGCGGGCCTTGGGGAAGTGCTCCGCGCCGACGATGCAGAGCTCGCGGATGGTGGTCAGCGGGCCGGTGTCGATGCGGTAGTAGACGCCGACCTCCGAGCGCTCCCGGGAGACGTAGTTGTCGCCGACGACGCGGGCGTGGGCGAAGCCCTTGTCGCGCAGGGCCTTCTCGACCAGGGCGAGGCCGAGCTTGTAGCGCTCCTCGGTCCAGACGTCGCCGGGGTCGAGCGGGATGACGCCCGGGAGCTCCTCGAGGAGGGCGGCGAGGCGGCGCGTCGCCTCCCCGGCGATCTTGGCGTCGGCCTCGGAGAGCATCCCGGGGGGCGCCGCCGCGGGCGGGTCGAGGCCGAGGAAGTGGACGTCCTTGACCCGGGTGGGCGGGCCCTCGGCGACCTTGAACACGACGCGCGCGGTCTGGCGCGGCTGGTTCTCGATCCAGTAGTCGACGACGCGGGCGCGGAAGTAGCCGTGTGCGGCGTAGATGGCCTCGATGCGGCGAGCGTCGATGCCGATCTCGCTGACGTCGACCAGGGCGTCTTTGGCGGGGACCGACCCGCCCTGCACCCGGGAGCTGAGCTCGTCGACGACGTCGCTCGCGGCGACGCCGGAGCTGTCGCGGATCTCGATGTCGGTGACGACCCGGCGGTCCCCCGGTGGCTCGATGTCGCCGAAGCGCACCAGCCCGCAGGCGCCCAGGATCGCGGCGACGGCGAGCGCCAGGCTCGCCGCGCCGAGCGCTTGGATCACGGCCTGGCCCGCGCCCGGCGTGGCGGGCGGCGCCTCGCCTCGCGGCGTCTGTCGGTCCATCGTCTTCGGTGCGCGCGCTACCAAGGGTTTCCTCGCCGCGAAGATAGTCGCTCGACGGGTCTGCGTCGATCGCAAGCCTCACCCGCTCGCGCTATGTTTGGTGGCGTCGCGACCAACGTTTGCGGGCCGCGAGGTGAGGAGATGACGATGTATGACCGGATCCTGGTGCAGACCCTGGCGACCGCCGCGCTGCTCTGCGGCTGCGCCCACGCCCCGGACACCCTCGATGACGAGGAGCCGATCCCGCCGATCGAGGAGAGCCGCTGGGCGGGGACCGTCGCCCTGCCCGGGGGCGACGCGCTCGAGTTCAGCGTCCACATCGCCGCGGGGGGCGCCGCGGCGACGATCAGCATCCCGGCGCAAGGGGTCGAAGACGCGCCGCTGAGCGACGTCAGCGACGACGGCGCGGACCTCGCCTTCACCCTGCCCGTCCCCGCGGCGCCGGCGCGCTTCGCTGCACTGCGAGACGCTGACGGCCAGAATGCGACTGGAACACTCAACCAAGGCGGCATGAAGCTCCTACTGCGGATGCGAAAACTTGCCGCCGACGCGGTCGCGGCGGCCGGCCCGAACCGGCCGCAGACGCCGAAGCCGCCCTTCCCCTACGCGACCCGCGACGCGGCGTGGGACAACGCCGCCGACGGGGTGACCCTGGCCGGGACGTTGACCTATCCCGACGACGGCGCGCCGCACCCGGCCGTGCTGCTCATCACCGGGTCGGGGGCGCAGGACCGCGACGAGACCTTGTTCGCGCACAAGCCCTTCGCGGTGCTGGCCGACGCCCTGACGCGGCGCGGCTTCGCCGTGCTGCGGGTCGACGACCGCGGCGTCGGCGGGTCGACGGCGGGGACCGGGGCGATCACGGTGCAGTCGAACCTGCGCGACGTGCTGGCGAGCGCGGCGTTTCTGGCGGCGCAGCCCGAGGTCGACCCGGCGCGGGTGGGGCTCGTCGGGCACAGCGAGGGCGGGATCCTGGTGGCGATGGCGGCCGCGGCCGAGCCCGAGCGGGTGGCGTTCGTGGTGGCGCTAGCGGGGACCGGCGTCCGCGGGGACGCGCTGCTCGGCATGCAGGCCGCGGCGCTCGAGCGCGCCCAGGGCGTGCCGGAGGCCCAGATCGCCTCCGACGTCGCGCAGCAGGCGGCGCTGATGAAGCTCGTGGTCGACGGGGCGGACGGGGCGACGCTGAGGGCGGCGCTCGATCAGGCCGTGCGCGCGCGGCTCGAGAGCGGCAGCGAAGTGGAGAAGGCGCAGATCAGACAGGTCGGCGTGGAGACGCTCGTCGCGCAGCAGCTCACCCAGCTGACGCAGCCGTGGCTCCGCTCGTTTCTGGTGCTGGATCCGACCGAGTCGTGGCGCCAGGTGCGCTGCCCGGCGCTGGTGCTCATCGGCGACAAGGACCGCCAGGTCCCCGCGGCGGAGAACCTCGCCGGCATCCGCGCGGCGCTCGAGGCGGGCAAGAACGCCGACGCGACCCTCGAGGCCGTGGCGGGGGTCAACCACCTCTTCCAGACCGCCGGCACCGGCGCGCCGAGCGAGTACGCGACGATCGAGGAGACGATGGCCCCGGCGGTGTTGGCGCGGATCGGAGACTGGCTGAGCGAGCAGGCCGCCGACCCCGCCGCCGCCCCGGCGCCGTAGCCCAGCCCGGCGCGCGCTCACCGCCACCGTCGCCTCCGGATACAGCGCGGCGCGCCGCCTTGTTGACAGCCTGCCGGCGCGCGATTGACCATTCGGTTCGCGCCCGCCGCCTCGTCGGGCGCCGGGTCGGATTCGCCCGCCGTCCGAGTGTGGGGGCAGCACGCCACCGCCCCCGAGGACGGCCCACCGCGGTGCCACCACCGCGTCCAAGGAGCGCTCGTGCGCACGCTCATCGGGACCAAGGGGCTGTTTGGCGTCCTCGGCGTCCTGCTCGTCGTCGGCTTCACGGCGACCAGCCTGAGCAGCTTCTTCGTGTCGCGCGACGCCCTCGAGCGGGCGCTCACCGACGACGCGCTGCCGCTCACCGGCGACACCATCTTCTCCGAGATCCAGCGCGATCTCCTGCGCCCGGTCTTCATCTCGTCGCTGATGGCCCACGACACCTTCGTGCGGGACTGGCTGCTCTCCGGCGAGCAGGATCAGGACCGCATCGTGCGCTACCTGCGCGAGGTCAAGGAGCGCTACGGCACCATCACGAGCTTCCTCGTGTCGGACCGCACCGGCGCCTACTACTACGCCGACGGCAAGCTGAAGGTCGTGAGCCAGGACGACCGGACCGACGCCTGGTTCTTCCGGGTGCGCGCGCTGACCGAGCCCTACGAGACCAACGTCGACGCCGACCTCGCCAACCGCAACACGACCACCATCTTCATCAACTACCGCATCCTCGACTACGACGGCCGCTTCCTCGGCGCCACCGGGGTCGGGCTGACCACCGACACGGTCAGCAGGCTCATCGCCGACTACCAGCGACGCTATCAGCGGCGCATCTACTTCGTCGACCACGGCGGCTCCATCGTCCTGTCCGGCGCCGGGGCGGACGAGCGCGGCGGGTCGATCCGCGAGCACCCGGGGATGCGCGAGGTCGCCGACGCCATCCTCGACCGCGATCCCGCACCGCACCAGCTCGCCTACGAGCGCGACGCGACCACCGTCCACGTCAACGCGCGTTACATCACGGAGCTCGGCTGGCACCTCGTCGTCGAGCAGGATCACGTCGACGACGTCGCGACCCTGCGCGAGGTCCTGCTCACCAACCTCGCCATCAGCGCCGCCGTCACCCTGCTCGTCATCGCCCTGACGCTGTGGGTCGTGCGCCGCTTCCAGCGCGGCCTCGAGCAAGCCGCGGCCATCGACCCGCTCACCGGCCTGCTCAACCGCCAGGCCTTCGACTTCCCCTTCGCCCAGGCGATCGCCGAGGTGACCCGGAGCGGCGCGCCGATGTGCGTCATCCTCGCCGACATCGACCACTTCAAGCGCGTCAACGACGAGCACGGCCACCTCGCCGGCGACCGCGTCCTCGCGACCGTGGCGTCCGCCCTGCGCGGCGCGCTCCGCGCCAGCGACCTCATCGCGCGCTGGGGCGGCGAGGAGTTCATCGTCGTCCTCAAGGGGTGCCCGCCCGACGACGCCGTCGCCATCGCCGAGAAGCTCCGCGCCGCCGTGACCGGCGCCGACCTCGAGGCGCTCGCCGTCTCGAGCCCGGTCACGATCAGCCTGGGCGTCGCGTGCCACGCCCCGGGCGAGACCCCCGATCAGCTGTTCCAGCGCGCCGACCAGGCGCTCTACCTGGCCAAGCAGCGGGGCCGCGACCGCACCGAGCGCGCCGCGCCCCCTGCCTGACCGCGCGCCTCAGCGAGGCCCGACCATGTCGAGGGGGTCGACCCACTGGTCGAACTCGGCCTCGGTCACGTGCCCGAGGCCGACCGCGGCCGCCTTGAGCGTCGTGCCCTCCTTGTGGGCCTTCTTCGCGATCGCAGCAGCCTTGTCGTAGCCGATGTGCGTGTTGAGCGCTGTCACCAGCATGAGCGACTCATTGAGCAACTGCGAGATACGCGGGCGGTTCGGCTGGATGCCGACGGCGAGGTGCTCGCGGAAGCTGTCGCAGCCGTCGGCCAGCAGGCGCGCCGACTCGAGCAGGTTGTGGATCATCACCGGCTTGTAGACGTTGAGCTCGAAGTTGCCCTGGCTGGCCGCGAACGCGATGGCCGCGTCGTTGCCGTAGACCTGGCAGACGAGCATCGTCATCGCCTCGCACTGGGTCGGGTTGACCTTACCCGGCATGATGGAGCTGCCAGGCTCGTTCTCGGGGATGATCAGCTCGCCGATGCCGCAGCGCGGGCCGGACGCCAGCCAGCGCACGTCGTTGGCGATCTTCATCAGCGAGCCGGCGACGGTGCGCAGCGCGCCCGACGCGAAGGCCACGGCGTCGTGGGCCGCGAGCTGCTCGAACTTGTTCGGCGCCGACACGAAGGGCTGGCCGGTCAGCTCGGCGATCTTGGCGGCCACCCGGGTCGCGTACTCGGGGTGGGTGTTGAGGCCGGTCCCGACCGCCGTCCCGCCGAGCCCGAGCTCGTAGAGGTGCGGCAGCGTGGCCTCGATCCGCGCGACGCCGTGGTCGAGCTGGCTCACCCAGCCGGACATCTCCTGGCCGAGGGTCAGCGGGGTCGCGTCCTGCAGGTGGGTCCGCCCGATCTTGACGATGTCCTTGAACTCGAGCGCCTTGGCGGCCAGGACGTCGCGCAGCGCGCGCACCGCCGGGATGACCTTGCCGACGAGCTCCGAAGCCGCCGCGATGTGCATCGCGGTCGGGAAGGTGTCGTTGGACGACTGGGACTTGTTGACGTCGTCGTTGGGGTGGATGGGCTTCTTCGAGCCCAGCTCGCCCCCGGCCATGGCGATGGCGCGGTTCGAGATGACCTCGTTGGCGTTCATGTTGGTCTGGGTGCCGCTGCCGGTCTGGAACACGACCAGCGGGAAGTGGTCGTCGAGGGCGCCCGCGATGACCTCGTCGGCGGCGCGCACGATGAGGTCGCGCTTGTCGGCCGCGAGCAGCCCGAGGTCGGCGTTGACCAGGGCGGCGGCCTTCTTGAGGACGCCCATGGCGCGGATGACCGGCCGCGTGAAGCGGATCTCGCCGATCTTGAAGTTCTCGAGCGAGCGCTGGGTCTGCGCCCCCCAGTAGCGGTCGGTGGGGACCGCGACCTCGCCCATCGTGTCGCGTTCGATGCGTGTCGCTGCCATGGCTGCCTCGGGGTGTCCGGTTCGCGCCCTCGCCCCCGGCGAAGGCTACGGCTGCCATAGCAGACCCGGGGGGTACGCGCGACCGTGACGCGCGCGCGGCCCCGAGGACGCCGCCACCAGGACGCCATCGCCACGGCGGGCGGCGGCGGTGATGATCGAGCGCTCCGCGACCAGCGACGGATGGGAGCGACGGGCTCGTGGAGGGAGGTCACCGACGGCACGACCGGCGAAGGGTCACTCGTCGAGCCTGAAGACCAGCTCCATCGCGGCGTGGACCTCGCGGGCGTCCGCGGGCTCCGGGAAGCGCATCCGCAGCGCCTGGTGCTCGACGCACCGGATCACGTCGGCGTTCATCCCCCGCTCGCCGTTGGCGGTGGTCACGGCTCCGTCGGCGCCGATGGTCAGGAGCAGCTGCAAGCGCCCCACGAGCTTCGGGTCCTTGTTCAGCTCGCGCTCATAGCAGTACCGAAAGGCGTTCTGACGGCGTCCGACGACGGAGCGGACCTGCGCCCAGGTGAGGCCTCCGCGGACCTCGCCCAGCGTGAGCTCGAGCCGCGCTCGAGGGCCCGGCGCGGGTCCGGCGCCGGCGCCCGCCACGCCCGTGATCATCCCGCTGGACCGGGCGACGTCGGGGTCGTCGGTCGCCAGCGGGGCGCGCGCGGGGTCGGCCGAGCCACCCTCGTCGCCGAGGTGGGGGCCGCGGTCCGCGTCGCCGCGGGAGGGGGCGGGGTGAGCCAGATGCGGCGCGCACGACAGCGCGGATGCGAGCACCACGCCAACCAACCAGGGGGCTCGAGCGCTCATGAGCGACCTCCTCTCGGGGGGGGGAACGCAGTCGGGGCGATCCGGGCGCGCGCAAGGCTAGTAGACACCAGCCCGTAGCTCAAAGTTCCCGCGCCGTTCCGAGCGACCTCCGAGCCGCGCCACAGCAGGGTGATCTTGGCCCGGCGCAAATTTTGAACACCTATTCAGTACCCCCGGTTGCGGGCCAGTGGTGTGCCGCCTATCATCCTGACGCGGCGCGTCATGCCGCCGTCATCCCTGAGGAAATGCGAGGAACATCATGGCCCTACAGACCGATCCCTCCCGGTTCAAGCTTCCCCCCGAGCTCGCCGCGGGCGTCAAGGGCAAGCGCGTCTTCATCACCGGCGCCGGTCGCGACAAGGGCCTCGGGCAGGCCTTCGCCCTGGCCGCCGGGCTCAACGGCGCCGCCGGCGTCGCGGTCCACTTCCACAACAGCTACGAGGACGGCCTCGACACCGTCAACATGCTGCGCGAGCACGGCTGCGAGAACGCCTTCCCGGTGCAGTGCGACGTCACCAACCCGCGGGACGTGTGGGCCATCCGCAGCTACGTGATCCAGCGCCTCGGCGGGGTGCCGGACGTCGTCATCTGCAACTCCGGCGCGTCGGAGAAGGGCTACATGCTCGGCCGCGCCCCGCGCGAGCAGCAGGGTGAGAGCCCCGCGCGCCGACGCGCCCGGGTGCGCCAGGCGTTCGTCGAGAACCTCAACGAGTCCCAGGGGACCATCGACACGAAGGTCGACGGCTTCCTCGTGATGACCCACCTCTGGGCGAGCGAGGCGGTCCACGTCAAGCAGCCGCTGACCATCGTCTACATCTCCTCGCGCCAGGCCGTCGACCCCGGCCCGGCGGTGCCGGGCTACGTCATGGCGAACTGGGCGGTGCTGAGCCTGCCCAAGATCCTGCACGTCAACCTCGGGCGCTCCTCGGAGCTGGTGCGCGCGTTCAGCGTGGGCTACCCGTTCGTGAAGACCTCCATGACCGAGGAGTACGCCGACAACGAGAAGGTCTTCGGGCGCTGGCAGTCGCGCATGCTCGAGCCCTACGAGGCGGCGCAGACGCTGATGCAGCTGCTCACGCGCCCCGCGGCCGAGCTCGACGACCGCTTCTTCCAGCTGCTCGTCGACGCCGCCCCGGACCTCGGCGAGAAGGGGATCCGGACGCGCTGGTCGGAGATCGCCATCACCACGACGGATCAGGCGCTCGGATGGAGCGACGAGGCGCCGCTGGCCATGGCCGGCGAGTGAAATAGGTCGCCGCTGGGGGCGCGGACGCGAATCCGCGCCCCCAGCGTGCGTCGGGCAGCGCGCGCTGGTAGAATACCGCTTGATCTTCAACGGAGTAGCTACCGCAATGCAGCACGATGCCCTCATCACCCGCATCCGGCACCTGGGACGCGTCCACGACATCGCGGTAGCCGAGCAGCTCGCGACCGCCACGCTGCGGGCGCTGGGTCCCGCGCTGACGGACGACGCGCGCGGCTACCTCGCGAGTCACCTCCCCGAGGCGCACCGCCACCACCTCGACGGCTCCGAGCCCGAGCAGGACGGGGCGCTGCTGGCGCTGTTCAGCCGGGTCTCCACGCTGTCCGGGCTGCCCGAGCCGGCGGTCCGCGACCACCTCCCGGCGGTGTTCGGGGCGCTGTCGGAGGAGGTCGGTGACCGCGACCTGCCGCGCTTCAAGAGCCTCGCCCCGGAGTACCTGGCGCCGCTCTTCGTGATCCCCTCCCCGGAGATGGGGACGCGGCCGCCGGAGTACATCCACCCGAGCCACGGCGCGAGCCTGGCCTCGGGGCGTCCCGGATCGAGCCGGCCGCTGAGCGACGCGTCGCCCTCGCGCGGGCATCGCAACTCGGTCGCGCTGTCCGATCATCCACACTCGGACACGAAGCTGGCCACCGCGAGCGGGAGCCGCAGCGAGCAGCAGGGACGGACGCTGGCGAACGGGCGCCCCGGCCACGACAAGCCGGTCGGGGGCGGGGCCTGATCGAGTCCGGCCGACGCCGGGCGGCCAGCGCGACTCGGCGAGGCGTCGGACCTCACCCGACCGCTCAGCCGTCGACGCGCTCGCTCACGTGCAGCAGCGCGTCGCGGACGATGTGCGCGACGTGGTGGTCGTGAAGCCGGTAGATCATCCGGCGCCCGCGGCGCTCGGCGTCGACGAGGCGGGCGGCGCGCAGCTTGTGGAGCTGGTGTGACATCGCGCTCTGCTCGACCCCGGCGATGGCCTGCAGCTCACCGGCGCTGAGCGGACCGCGCCGATCGAGGGCGATGAGCACGCGGAGGCGCACGGGGTGGGCCGCCACCGCGAGCAACCGGGCGGTCGCCGCGACGGCCTCGGCCGTCACGACGACCTCGGCGTCGGGGGCCACGCAGCCCGGATCGGCGGGATCGGTCACGGCTTGGCGCGCCCGACGCGCACCGGCGCCGCGCCGCAGTCGCTCATGTCGCACGGGGCGGCCCCCTCCGGCTCGCAGACCTCGATCTGGAGGGTGGCGTGGGCGATGCCGTGGTCGTCGTGGAGCGCGGCGGCGGCGGCGCGCCGGACGGCGCTCGGATCCGCGTCGACGGCGGTGGTGAGGTGCGCGGTCAGGATCACGTTCACGCCGTCCAGGGTCCAGACGTGGAGGTCGTGGACCCCGGCGACCCCGACGACCCCGCCCAGCGCCACCCGCAGCCGATCGACGTCGAGCCCGCGCGGCGGCAGCTGCAGCAGGACCCGGCCCGAGTCGCGCAGGATGGCCCAGGTGCCGTAGGCGACCAGCGCGACGATCACCAGGCTCGCGATGGGGTCGGCGATCGGCTGCCCCGCCATCACGAACAGCGCCGCGACGACGGCGCCGAGGGAGCCCAGGGCGTCGGCGACCATGTGGATGAGCGCGCCACGGATGTTGAGGCTGTCGCGGTGAGAGCGCCACAGGACCCAGGCGCTCGCGAGGTTGATGGCGAGCCCGATGGCGCCGACGACGAGGATCGGGAGGCCGGGGACCTCCGGCGGCCCACTCGTCGCGCGCTCGACCGCCTCGTAGACGATGTAGGCGCACGCCCCGACCATCGCGAGGCCGTTGATGAAGGCGCCGAGGGTCTCCGCGCGGACGAGCCCGAAGGTCATGCGATCGTCGGCCGGGCGGCGGGCGAGCTGGGCGGCGCCGAGCGCGAGGCCGAGGGCGCCGACGTCCCCGAGCATGTGGACCGCGTCCGACAGCAGGGCGAGGGAGTTGGTGGCGAGGCCGACGAGGAGCTCCACGACGAGGAAGCCCCCGTTGAGGAGCAGGGTCACGAGCAAGGCGCGCCGGGCGTCGGTGCCGTTGCCACCGTGGCCGTGTGCGTGCCCGTGCCCGTGCCCGTGCCCGTGGCCGTGTGCGTGGTCGTGGCCGTGGTGTTCCGCTGCGGGGTGTCCGATGACGTTCATCGGACGCATGATACATACCTCATATGAATACCGCATCATGTTTTGATCGGCGGCCGGCCCGTTTGCGTGGGCTCCGTCGCCCCGCTACCTTGCGAGGCGTGTTCCGCCTCGCCTTCCCGCTCTTGCTCCTCGCCCTCGGCGGCGCCCCGGCGTGCTCGGGCGACGGGGGCGGCGGTGACGACACGGGCGCGGGGGGCGACGTGACCGGGGACAGCGCGGACGCGACCCGCACCTGCCAGGGTGCCGCGAAGCTGTGCTACGAGCGCGTCGGGCAGACCCAGTGCGAGGCCGGCGACGGCTGCAGCTACGACGTCCCGTTCTGCGCCGGGGCGGCGAAGGCGTGCGACGGGCTCGGGGCGGCGGTGTGCGCCGCCCAGCCCGGGTGCGCGGTGGACGGTGACGCCTGCGCGGGCACCGCCATCGCCTGCGCGGACCGCGCCGACCAGGCGAGCTGCGGCGAGGTCCAGGGCTGCGCCTGGGCCCCCGCGTTCTGCCGGGGCGTGCCGCGAGCGTGCGCCGAGTACGCCGACCGCGACGCCTGCGGCCCCGTCCCCGGCTGCAGCTGGCGGTAGCGCCCGGTCGGCGCCGTGCGAGGCTCAGGGGCGGTTTCGCCACCGCCTGGCCCGCTTCGCGTTTGGCACCTACGGCAGCGAGATGGGGCCGATCGGGCCGATGATCGAGAAGCCGCAGGTGGCCGAGAGCGTCGGTGGGCTGGCCTTGCCGCGCGCGTCGCTGCCCCAGCAGTCGACGACGCCGGCGGGGTCGATGGCGCAGGCGTGGCTCGTCCCGATGGCGAGCTGGCGCGGCGCGTAGGCGGGGGGGGCGTAGCTGCCGCCGAAGGAGAAGGGCCAGCCCCAGCACCAGATCTCGTCGTCCGCGGTGGACTGGCCGTCGTTGTCGTCGTGATAGTGGGCGCACGTCCCCCAGGTGCCGGCGGCCACGGCGCGGAACCGGCGCGGGTTGTACGCATATACGCCGTCGCCCTCCGGGTCATAGAAGTAGCCGTGGTCGGTGACGGCGCCGTAGATGTCGCTGCCCCAGCAGTAGCCGATCCCGAAGTTGGTGAGCGCGCAGGTGTGCATCGCGCCGGCCGAGACCGAGACAAAGCGCTCGTCGACGAAGTCCGGGAGCACGGGCGCGCCGCCGTGGGCCGCCCCGCCGTTGTCGTAACCCCAGCAGCGGACGAGGCCGCTGGTCAGCACCGCGCAAGCGTGGCCGACGCCGGCGCCGATCGCGGTCACGTGGAGGCCGGCGGGCGGCCGTGCGGGGCTACCGGCGCCCCAGCAGACGGGCGCGCCGGCCGTGTTGATGGCGCAGGTGAAGTCGGCGCCGGCGTCGAGGTCGACGAACGGCCCGTGGCTCGTCGGGACCGCGGTCCGCCCGTTGGCGGCGTAGCCCCAGCAGCGGACCTGCCCGTCGCCATCGAGGGCGCAGGTGTGGAAGCTGCCGGTCGTCACCTTGGTCCAGGGCCGGCCGTGCGATGGGCTGGCGGCCTGCCCGTAGTCGTTCGCGCCGAAGCAGTGGACGTCGCCGCAGCTGTCGACAAAGCAGCTGTGGTACGGGCCGGCGTCGAGGTCGACCGCGACGCGCGGGGCGGCACCGGCGCCGAGCGCTGGCAGCGTGAGGGCGAGCGCGAGGAACGACGAGAGGGGCTTGATCACGCTGGATTCTCCTGGGTCGGTGGGCGGGCTACGGCGAGCACCAGAGCAAGCCCCGGACCAACCCGCGATCCTTTTGGATTCAGCGCGCTACGCGACCGCGAGGGCGCCCGGACGCGGTGTGTCCCCGGGGACACCCCAGGGGACACCCGGCCCTCGACCTGGGCGCCGGGCGTCTGGAGCCTGGGCGCGCGGTCCGCTATGCTCGCGCGACCATGCCGTCGCTCACCCCGAGACTCGCCATCGCCTCGCTCTGCTTGATCGCCGGGTGCCTGAAGGATCCCCTGCCGCTGGTCATCGACGCGGACACCGCGGTCGCCGACAGCGACGCCGCCGACACCGGGCCAGGCGAGGTCCCGGACGGGGACGCGGACGCGGACACCGAAGGCGTGGAGGTGGACGGCGGCGGCGGCGCCCCCCTGCCCTTCCCCCCCCCGGCGACCGAGCGCCAGACACGGCTGCGCGAGGTCTACGTCGCGGATCTCGACGGTGACGGCCGCCACGACGTGCTGCTCGCCAACGGCCCCGACGCCGCTGGCGACACCGGCGTCTACGTCACCCTCGGCGGACCAGGCGCCAGGCCGACGCGCTACGACGCCTTCGTGACGACCCGCGGCGTCCCGGTCGCCGTCACCGTGGCCTCGCTGACCGGCGGCGCCCTGCCCGACCTCGTCACCTTCAGCTCGCAGGGCGAACGCGCCTTCGTCGAGGTCCACCCGCAGACGGGGCCGGCGCGCTTTGGCACGCCGCTCGTCCGTGAGACGACGCCGGCGTTCGCGCCGCGGATCGACTACCCGGACAGCAGCTTCTCGCCCGTGGTTGCGGCCGCCCTCGATCTGACCGCGGACGGGGTGGCCGACCTGCTGCTCATCGACCGCCTCGACTCGTTCTACCTGGCGCCGACGGCGTGGGAGAGCCAGCCGGTGCTGCAGGGACCGATCGCGCGCTTGCCCTACCCCGATGACGGCTGGAACGTGGTCGTGGACGCGTTCGTCAGCGTCGACGACGACATCCCCCCCAAGCGTTTTCTCGCGGTGCTCGAGGGGACCCAGCACATCGCGTACTTCGAGATCGCCCCCACCACCGGCGTCGCCGCGCCGGCGGAGCGCGTCTCGACCGGCGCCGAGATACGGGGAGTGGCCCGCGCGGACCTCGACGGTGACGGACGTGACGAGGTGATCGGAGCGTCTGGCCGAGCGTTGACGGCGCTGAACATCACCCCGCCCAGCGTGGACGCCCACGTGTTCCGACCGGACCTGCTGAACCCCAAGGTGCCCGACGAGTCCATCGACGGCGTCGCCGCGCTGGACGTCGGTGGCGACGGCGCGCCGGAGATCATCCTGCTCGACGCCGCGCCGGCGGCCGGGGGCACCTCGCAGCTCCTCGTCATCAGGGACCCGTACGTGGACGGCGACAGCGCCCTGACCTCGTCATGGACCATCACGGGCGAGACCCTCACGACGCGACCGGCGCTGATGGCGGTCGGGCGTCTCGACGACGACGGTGCGGTCGAGGTCTTCCTCTACGGCCTCGACGGCGTAACGGAGTGCCGCAAGATCACGATCGCGGCGGACGTGAACGTGGAGGGATGCCCGTGACCCGGCTCCGCGCCGCGGCGGCGCTGTGCTGCGCGCTCGTCGGGCTCGGCGCCACGCCGCAGGACGACGCGCGCGAGCGGGCGGACGCGCTCGTCCGGGAGGGGGCCGCCCTCGGGGAGCGGGGCGCGTGGGCGGCGGCGATCGCGCGCTTTCGCGAGGCGGGCGCGCTGTTTCCGCGCGCCATCGACCACTGCAACATCGGCATGGCCTACGTGCGCTGGGGCCGCCCGGCGCCGGGATGGCTCCACCTCACCCGCTGCGAGGCCCGCACCACCGAGCCGCTGCCCGCCTGGGTCGCCACCTGGCGCGAGGACGCGCTCGCCGCGATGGCGCAGGGGGAGTATGCGCCGGTCGAGCTCGTGGCCGAGCCCCGCACCGCCGAGGCCCGGATCGACGCCTTCCCCGACGAGGTGCTGACCACCCCGGTGACGGTGTGGCTGCCCTTCGGCGAGCACCTCGTCACGGTGAGCGCGCCGACCTTCGAGCCCGCCGAGCTGCGGCTGGTCGTCGAGGGCCCCACCCCGCTGCGAAGGCAGCTGACCCTCAGCCCCGTCGCGGAGCCAACGCCGCCAGAGCGCCCCCCGGAGGACGACGGCGGGACCGCTGCGACCGACCCCGGCGCGGGCGCCACCCCGGCGGAGACGTCCGCGACGCCCGTCAACCCGCTCATCGCGCACCAGCAGCCGCCGCCGCCGGAGGGGCTGCCGACCGGGTGGTGGGTGACCGCGGGTGGGGCGGTCGTGGGGGCCGTCGGGGGCGTGCTCTACGTGGTGGCGACGGGGACGCAGAGCGACGCCGCCAAGCTCCCGCCGGGGGACGCCTTCCTCGCCAAGCGGGCGGCGTTCCGCCGCGAGCGGACCGCGGCCTACGTGCTGCTCGCCGCGGGCGGGGCGGCCGTCGCGACCGGGATCGTGATGCTCGCGTGGCCAGACGACGCGCCGGTCCGGGTCGTGCCGACCGACGGCGGCGCCGCGCTCGGGCTCGGCGGCCGCTTCTGACAGATTTGGTTTCGCCAGCGCCTGGCCCGCTTCGCGGCGCGGTGCTGAGCTGTCACGGCGGCGGGATGAAGGTCGGTTCGAGGTCGACGCTCAGCACGCCGTCGGCGTCCCCAGGCACGGTCCGGACGACCGCCTTGTAGCCCGCCGCCTCGAAGCGGACCGTGTGCCGGCGCGCACGCCGGGACAGGCGCAGCGCGATCGGCGTCCGGCCGCGCGGTACACCGTCGACCGCGACATCAGCGAGCGGGCTCGAGCGCAGCCGCAGCGTGATCCGGCTGGCCACCGTCGCGGCGACCGTCGCGATCGTGTCGCCCGCTGGGCCGAGCGCGACCGCGTCGCCCGCTGGGCCGAGCGCGTCCGGACCGCCGGAGACCGCGCTCGCGTCCGCCGCGGCGGCGTCGCCCGCGCCGGCCTCGAAGGCCACGTCAGACGCGACCGCCGCCGCCGCCGTGTCGCGTTGGGACGCGACCGCCGCGTCGTGTTGGGACGCCACCACCGTGTCTCGTTGGGTCGCGACGGCCGCCTCCGAGATCGACGCGTCCGGCTCGCCGCCGATCCCGCCGCTCGCCGCGACGTCCACGGCGGACGTCGCGCCGGCGGGCGCGCCGCTCCCGGACTCGCCGCCGGCGCCCGAGAACCACCAGGCGATGAGCGCGACGACCACCAGCGCCGCCCCGACCGCGACCAGGGCCGCCCAACGCCGCCCCGGAGGCGGCCACGTCGGGGCGCTCGACGCCACCGTCTCCGCCGGGGTCGTCGCCGTCCCTTGCCCTTGCCCCGCCCCCGGCGCCGCGGGCTCGATCACCCTCGCCTCGCGCGGCGCCCGGGCCCCGCCGACGTCGGCCAGCGCCGTGGTCAGGGCGTCTCGCGCGGCCTCGGCCGAAGGATAGCGCGCGGTCGGGTCCTTCTCGAGGAGCCGCCGCACCACCACCGCGAAGGACGCGGGGCCCTGCACCGTCAGCGGTGGCGGCGCGGCCAGCGCGTGCTTGATCGCCAGCTCCTGCAGCGTGTCCGCCGCGAAGGGCACCCGCCCCTCGACCATCTCGAACAGCATCACGCCGAGGGCGTAGAGGTCCGCCGCCCCCTCGACCTCGCGCCCGGACACCATCTCCGGCGACAGATAGGCCGGCGAGCCAAAGGTCTGCCCCGGACGGGTCAGCGTGCTCTGGTCCCCATCGAGCGACTTCGCGAGCCCGAAGTCGACCACCTTCAGCACGTCGCGGCCCGCCCCCGGCTCGACCACGATGACGTTGGCCGGCTTCAGGTCGCGGTGCACGATGCCGCGCCGGTGCGCCGCCGCCAGCGCGTCGCAGATCTGGACCCCGATCCGCGCCGCTCGCGGCACCGACAGCGGCCCGTCGGCGGCGATCACCGCGTCGAGGCCCGGCCCCTCGAGCAGCTCCATCGCGATGTAGAGCGTCCCGTCCGGGTCCTGGCCGAAGTCGATGACCCCGACGATGTTCGGGTGCGCCAGGGTCGCCGCGAGCCGCGCCTCTCGCACGAAGCGCCGCGCGGCGTCTGTGTGCGCCGCAAGACGAGGGTGCATGATCTTCAACGCAACCGCGCGCCCCATCGAATGCTGCGTCGCAGCATACACGGCGCCCATGCCGCCGCTGCCGAGGCGGCGCTGGACGGTGAAGCGGCCTCCGACGGCGCGCCCGATCATCGGGTCCGCTCCCCCGACGCGGATGAGCGGCGCCCCGTCCCAGGGGCAGGTCACGCCGTCTCCATCGCCTGGGTCGCGGTCGCAGACGGGGCAGACGCGCCGCGGACGATCGTCGCTCAAGCCTCCCCTCGCGGGACGCCGAACGCGTCGAGCCAGCGATAGATCTGGCGCCGATCGCGGCCGTACCAGCGGGCGAGCGCGCGCACGCTCCCGTGCTCGGCCAGGGCGGCCTCGAGCTCTTCGCGACTCGCCGGGGCGGCGCGGCGCTCGGGGGTCTGGGGCGAGTCCGTCGCTCCTGAGCCTGCCGCGGCGGTGGTGTCGAGCCACGGCGCCAGGGCGTCGCGCCCGATGGGGGCGCCGCCGGCGAGGTGCGCGAGCTGATGGACCAGGCGGTCGACCCCGCGCAGGTTGTCGGGCCAGGCGGCCAGCAGCAGCGCCTCGACGGCGTCCGCCTCGAACGCGAGCGTCGCCGCGGGCTGCTTGCGCTCGCGGCGAAAACGCTCGTGGAAGCGCGCGACCCACGCCATCAGGTCCGGGCGGCGCTCGCGCAGGGCGCCGACGCGCAGCTCCCAGAGCGCGAGGCGCGCGTAGAGGTCACGCCGGAACGCGCCCTGCTCGAGGTCCCGCGCCAGGTCGCGGAGCGTGGCGGCCACCACCCGCACGTCGACGCGCCGCGGCTCGGTGGCGCCGACCGGGCGGACCTCGCGCTCCTGCAGAGCGCGCAGCAGCTTGGGCTGCAGCTCGGGGGCGAGCTCGCCGATCTCGTCGAGGAACAGGGTCCCGCCCTCGGCCGCGCGAAACAGGCCGTCGTGCGCGCGATCGGCCCCGGTGAAGGCGCCGCGCACGTGGCCGAAGAGCTGGCTCTCGACGAGCTGCGGCGACAGCTCGCTGACGTTGACGGCGATGAAGCGCCCGCGGCGTCCACCGAGATCGTGCAGCGCCCGCGCGACGTGCTCCTTGCCGACGCCGGTCTCGCCGACGATCAGCGCCGGGGATGGGTCCGGGGCCGCCAGCGCGATCTGCGCGCGCAGCCGCGCGACGTCGCGCGCCCCGCCCGGGATGCGCTCGGCCAGCGCGTCGCCGCCGCTCGGGTCGCCGGGCGGGACCGTCTCGTAGACCCAGACGACGCCGCCGGCGCGAAGCACCGCCCCGTCGCCGAGCGGCGTCGCGGCCGGGCCGAGCGGCGCCCCGTCGAGCCAGCTGCCGTTGTGGCTGCCGAGATCCGCGGCGAGGTGCGCCCGCGAGCGCCCGTCCCAGGCGATCCGCAGGTGCTGCCGCGAGACGGTGCCGTGGGCGACGAGGCCAAGCGGATCGGGGGGGCGGCGCCCGAGCACCACCGCCTCGCGGCCGAGCTCGAGGGCGGCCGCGAGCTCTGGTGGGTGTACCAGGTGCAGCCGCCCCGCCGCGGACGGGGGCCCGACCAGCGCGCCCGACTCGAGCGTGATGGTCGCGGAGTCGAGGGGCGCGCCGTCGCGCGCCCCCCCGTCACCGGAGCCGCTGCGGCTCACGGCACCAGCACCGTTCCCCGGCTCCCGGGCAGCGCCGCCTCACCGCGCAGGGCGTCGCCGTCGGCGCCGAGGATATGCACCGCGCCCACCCCGGGCCCACCGGGGGTGTGGCGCAGCTCCTCGAGGGCCTCCTCGACCTTGGGGATCATGCCGCCGTTGATGACCCCGTCAGCGATCGCGCGCCGCGCCGAGGTCGCGTCGAGCTTCGGGATGCGCGTGCCCGGATCGTCGCGATCGCTCAGCACGCCGGGGACCCCGGTCATCAGGAAGAGGTGGTCGGCGTCGAGCGCCTTCGCGACCGCCGAGGCGACCGTGTCGGCGTTGATGTTGTAGACCGGGCTCACCACGGCCCCGTCGACGTCTCCGACGCCGAGGGTGCTCAGGACCGGGGTGAAGCCTCCCGCCCACAGGTGCTCGATGAGGTGGGTGCGGATCTCGATGATCTCGCCGACCCAGCCGAAGTCGATGGGGTCCGGCCCGCCGCCGCTGACGACCTTGGGAGGGCGGCGGCGGGCGTGGACCGTGCGCGCGCTGACCCCGGCGACGCCGACCGCCTCGAGGCCAGCGGCGAGCGCCGCCGCGACGACGTCGATGTTGACCTCGCCGGTCAGGACCTGCTTGGCGATCTGCAAGGTCGGGAGATCCGTCACGCGGCGCCCGCCGACCATGACCGGCTCGGTGCCGAGCCGGCGGGTCAAGGCCGAGACCTGGGGGCCGCCGCCGTGGCAGAGGACGAAGCGCCAGCCGCGATCGGTCAGATCGGCGACGACCTCGAGCACGTGATCGAGCTTGGCCCGATCCTGCACGACCTCGCCGCCGAACTTCAGAACCGCGGTGGGTCCGGTGCGCACTTGGCTCATGGCCACAGCGCCGGGGCGTCGATGCCGCTGCCCTCGCGCAGGCCCAGCATCAGGTTCATCGACTGCACGGCCTGCCCGGCGCCGCCCTTGACGAGGTTGTCGGCGGCGGTGCTGACGACGAGCTGCTTGGCGCCGTCGAAGGCGCCGCCGAGGGTCCAGGAGAGGTCGACGTACATGCTGCCCTTGACGGCGACGACCTCGGCCTGGCGCCCGCCCTGGGGGAGGACGCGGATGAACGGGGCGTCGTCGTAGGCCTCAGCGAACAGCGCGGCGATCTGCGCGGTGGTGGTCGCCTCGGGGACGGTGACGAAGCTCGTCGCCAAGATGCCGCGCGGGATGGGCGCCGAGTAGGGGACGAACTCGAGGGAGAGGGGAGCGTCGTGGCCGCCGAGCGCGGCGGCCGCGCGGAGCGTCTGCTCGATCTCGGGGCGGTGCTGGTGGCTGAGCACCTTGTAGGGCTTCATGTTGCTCGCGCGCACCGGGTGGTGGGTGCCGTCGCTCGGGTAGGCGCCGCTGCCGGAGGAGCCGGTCGCCGCGACGGTCTGGACGCGGCCCCGCAGGAGCCCCGCCCGCGCGATGGGGATGAGCCCGAGCGCGATGGAGGTGGCGAAGCAGCCCGGGGAGGCCACCCGGCGCGCCTCGCGGATCGCGGGGCGGTTCAGCTCAGGCAGGCCGTACACCCAGCGCCCGTCGAGCAGATCGGGGTGCGGGTGGGTCTGCCCGTAGTAGCGCGCGTACGCCTGCGGGTCGCGCAGCCGGAAGTCTCCGGAGAGGTCGATGACCTTGGCGTCCGCGGTCTCGAGCGAGGCTCCGATGGCGGCGCTGACCTTGTGTGGCAGCGCGAGGAAGACCACGTCCATCCCGCGCGCGGCGTCGGGCGCCGACATCTCCTCGAAGGTCAGGCCGGTCTTCGGCAGGTTGAGGTGGACCGCCTCGAGCGGCTCACCGACGCGGTCGATGCTGGTGACACGGGCGAGCCGCACCTCGGGGTGTCCGAGGAGGAGCCGGATGAGCTCCGCCCCGCCATAGCCAGTGCCGCCGATGACGACGGCGTCGAAGCGCTTGGTCTCAGACTGCTTGGTCACGTCTCACCTCCGTGGTCGCGAGACGGCGGCAACATAGCAGCTTCCGAGGTGGATGATGAGCCCGTATGGTGGAGCGTGGGCACGGCGCGAGCGCAAGCATGGGCGTGAGCGCGGAGCGCCGGAGTAGCCCGAGGTGGAGCCGTGGAGCCGACCGACCGGCGGACGCAGGCCGATGGTCGCATCCCCCGGACTAGCCCGAGGTGGAGCCGTGGAGCCGACCGACCGGCGGCCGCAGGCCGATG
>PHBI01000240.1:8306-12601 GCA_002841945.1 Deltaproteobacteria bacterium HGW-Deltaproteobacteria-14 | reverse complement strand
CCCCGGGCCAACCCCCGGCACCAGCCGCCGAAGCTGGCCCCAGCGCCGGTGCAGGGGCCGGCGCGCGACCGCTGACCCGCCCCGGCGCCGTCCTCCAGCTCTCGCCTGCGCACGGATTCAAAATCGCTTGCCACCCCCGGGGACCTTTGATACACCGCCATCTCGCAACTGACGGGGCCGTAGCTCAGTTGGTAGAGCGCTTGAATGGCATTCAAGAGGTCGACGGTTCGACCCCGTTCGGCTCCACCCCGTAGGCGGGCCTGAGACACTCTCTCAGGCCCGCCTTTTTTTTTGCTTCTTGGGTTCGGCGCTGCGCAGCCGGCCGATTTCCGTCTTTTGGTTTGCGGGGCTGCGCGCTACGGTGCGCGCTCCCAATTGCACGTACGAGGCCGTCATGCCCGAGTCCATCGCCCAGGACACCGTCGTCACCCTTCACTACACGCTCACCAATGATGCCGGTGACGTCGTCGACAGCTCCCGTGGGCGCGCCCCCCTGACCTACCTCCATGGCCACCAGAACATCGTCGTCGGCCTCGAGCGCGAGCTCACCGGCAAGGCCGCGGGCGCCCAGCTCGAGGTCGTGGTCGAGCCCGGCGAGGGCTACGGCGAGCGCGACCCACAGAGCGGCCGCGCCGTCCCGAAGGACGCCTTCCCGGGCCCCGTCGAGGTCGGCATGCAGCTCTTCGCCGAGGACGGCGAGGGCAAGGTCATCCCGATCTGGGTCACCGCCGTCGGCGAGGACACCGTCGAGATCGACCTCAACCACCCCCTCGCCGGCGTCCGCCTGCACTTCGACGTCGAGATCGTCGAGCTCCGCGACGCTAAGCCCGAGGAGCTCGTCCACGGCCACCCCCACGGCCGCACCGGTGAAGAGGGGCACGGGCACCATCACCACTAGGATGCGCTCGCTCCGGGGCGCCTCCTCGGTGGAACGCCTCACCCCCGAGCACCGCGGAGCTCGCGAGCTCGCCCCGCGGCGGGAACCCTCGGGGTGAGACGTCCCGGCGCCCCAGCGCTCGCTTCCCCCAGCGCGCCTGCGGCGCGCCCCCGCTGGCGCGGGGGGGGGTGTCGGCTTGACCGACGGGGGCCCCGCCCACGCCCGGCCTCGCACCCGGCCATCCGCCCCCGCTGGCGCGGAGCGAGGATCATCATCGGCCTGGGGCCGATAATCGGATAGGCTCGCACCGGGGCGCCTTGGTGCAACGACTCGCCCCAGACCGCCGCGGAGCTCGCAGACTCGACGCACGACGACCACCTCCGAGATCCCGCGCAGCTGTTCGTGAGGCCCGAAGTGAACGCAGCACGCCCCCTCTCGCTCGCACTGCTCGCCGTGATCGTCGCGTCCGGCTGCGTCGCCGAGGCGCCGAGCGGGTCGCAGGTCGCGATCGAGGTCGCGCCCCTCGACCTCCCGGGCATCACCGCGGCCGACTACGTCGTGACCGTCCGGAGCTCGAACACCGAGGTGGTCTGGAGCCGGTCGCTGTCTTCGGGGCGCTACGGCGACGGGGGCGGCTCGCTGAGCTACGTCGGCCCCTGCGACGCCGACCGGTCGCCCAACACGGTCGAGCTCGCCCTCGCCTCGCTCTCCGACGGCGACGGCGCCCTCGTCGCCGGCGTGGACTTCGCCAACCCCGCGCCGACCGGCGACCCGCTGCGCATCACTGTCGACTGCACTGCCAACACCGACACCCCCGTGCGCTTCGAGCTGACCGTCGTCCGCGCGGCCGCGCAGGGCTTCTTCGACACCGCCATCTCGTTCAGCGACCTCTTCTGCTCGGCCAAGCTCGACTGCGAGGGCGCGCCGGGCGTGCCGCTCGAGCTCCTGACGGACCCGATCACCGGCGCGCGCTCGCAGACCGCGGTCCTCGGGTTCGCGTGTACCGCAGGCGCAGGGCAGGACACCTGGCTCCACATGGACACCGTCGAGATCGCCTGCGCAACCGGCCCGCTCGTCACCGTCGACCCGGGCGCTGGCCCCGGGCAGCTCGACCCGCCCTACGCCGGCGCCAACACCGAGCTGCTCTTTCAGACCGCCGTCTACCGCGGCAGCGAGCGGCTGCCCGGCTTCATCAAGGGCTACTGGAACGTCGCCCTCGGGCTCAACACCGGCGCGTTCACGACCCTCGGCCCCTGCACCCTCAGCGCGTCCGCCACGGCCTCCGAGGGGCCTCTCAGCGGCGGCGCCACGCCCAGCGGTGTCCGCTACCCCTACGTCCACTGGGAGCGCCCGCTGGTCGCGGGCGACGGGTCGCTCGCCTGCGCGCGCCACGCCGTCAATGACGGCACCGGCGTCGCCGTCGCCTACACCGCGACCACCGGCCACGCGTTCGCCGCCAGCTGGGACGCCGATCCGGACGCCACCCTGCCGGCGGCGCCGACGCTCCTGACCGCCACCCCCAGCGTCGAGGCCGTGCCAAGCACGATCGGGCTGACCTTCTCCGGCGTCGCCGGCGCCACCGGCTACACCGCGACCTGCGCCGCGGCAGGCGCCGAGTCGGTGACCGTCACGGCCTCTGCCCAAGCCACCACCGCGACCCTCACCGGCCTGGTCCCCGGCGTCACCTACAGCTGCACCGTGAGCAGCGACTATGGCGTCCAGCTCTCCGCGCCGTCCAACCCCCTCGCGGCCACGCCGACCTCGACCGAGCCCCTGTTCAGCTCGCCCTACGCGACGACCGGCCAGGGCGACTACGCGACCCTGCGCTATCCCGGCTCGCGCGACGGCGTCTTCTTCACCCTCGGCACCCAGGACGGCGCCGTCGCCTTCAGCAACCCTGTCGGCGCCTACGTCGTCGCCAACGTCAGCGACCCCCTGCGCAGCGACGCCGTCATCGTCTCGACTCCGGCGATGGCGACCGACCGCGGCGACAACGCGGGGCGCATCAACGACGACGACGGATCCGGGCTCACCGTGACCTGGGTGTTCCGGAACGGGATCACCGTGACGCCGCAGGCCTACTGGATCAAGTTCGCGAACTTCGGCGCGGGCACCACGCTCGAGGGCTTCAACGGCGTGACCTGGGAGACCCTGCGGACCTGGCCGTCGGCCACCCTCCTCAACTCCTGGGGCGAGTCCTGGGGGATGCTCGCGCCGAGCGGCCCGCTCAGCGCCATCCGGCTCGTCGTCGCGTCGAGCGGCAGCGGTTGGCACAGCATCGAAGAGCTCGAGCTCTTCGGGGACATCGCTCACTCGCCCACCGGCACGACGATCCACCCCGGCGAGCTGTGGATCACGGCCGACAACAACTGGGTCTTGTGGGTCGACGGCGCGCTGGCGCTCGACTCGGTGTCCGGCCTCTGGGACACCGAGCGGGTGACCATCCCGCTCGCGACGGGGACCCACACCCTCGCCCTGCGCACTCGGAACACCGGCACGTCGGCCAACCCGGCGGCGATGATCGCGGAGCTCGGGGTGGACGGGGGGCGGGTCGATCGCACCGGGGTGACCGGGACGTCGTGGAAGGTCAGCACGGCGTCGGTCGGCGGCGTGCAGCACCGACTTCTGGAGCGGTGCCCCGACGGATCTCCGCGCCCGGGGAGCGAAGTGGGTCGCCGACAGCGCGTCCTGCTGGCGAAACCAAAATACTTACCTGTACTTCCGGCTCACGCTCGCGGTCGACTGACCCCCTGGGGGGCCGGGGCCGCGGCGTCAGGCCGGGAGCGCCTCGGGGGGGACCGCCTCGACCCGGTGGATCAGCGCGGCGACGGGCTTGTCGCCGTCGTTGTGGGCGCTCAGCGCGACGCCCTCGGGCGCCTCGACCAGGTGGCCCGAGGCGAGGGTCTGACGGACGCCGTCGGTGGCCCAGGTCGCGAGCCCCTCGAGCACCAGCGCCGTCGTCACCACCCCGGGCCGGGCGGCCCCCTCCCAGCGCGCGCCGGGCGGCAGGTAGACGAGCCACCACGCGACCGGCGGGGCGTCGGCGAGCGCCATCACGACCGCCTCCGTCGGCGCCTCGGCCGCCACCCGCGCGAGCGCGGCCGTCACGTCCGTGACGTTCACTCGCCGTCGCCGTCGTCGACCGCCTCCTCCTGGGCCCCGACCACGTGGTCCGGACCGAGGAGCAGCGCCATCAGCACCGTCGCGTACGACCCCGACGGCAGCTCGAAGGACACGACGAGCCCGTCGGTGTCCCGCTCGACCGCCGTCCCCTCGGGGAACACCAGCGCCGGCCGCCGCGCCCCGCGGCCGAGGCGCCCGAGCGCTCGGAAGGCCTCGGGCGGCGTGCAGCACCGACTTCTGGAGCGGTGCCCCGACGGATCTCCGCGCCCGGGGAGCGAAGTGGGTCGCCGACAGC
>PHBI01000240.1:0-8292 GCA_002841945.1 Deltaproteobacteria bacterium HGW-Deltaproteobacteria-14 | reverse complement strand
GGGGACTTCCTCTATCTGTGGGTCGAGAAGGTCGACATCTCGGGTCCGGCGCTGACGCGCTTCATCAACACGTCGCCCGGCAGCGCCGTCACGAGCAGCCCATCGTCGCCCCGCGCCGCGAGCCAGTGGTTGAAGAACGCCCCCTGGACCGCCGACGCCGCCAGCCGTCGCATCCGCGGCGGCCCGGCCCCGTGTCCCGCCAAGAGCCGCAGCCCCCGCGCGACCGTGTCCCCGCCCGAGAAGCGCTGCGCGCCGTAGGCGTTCGCCATGCCCCGGGTCGCGGCCGCCTCGAGGGCCGCGCGGACCGCCTCGTCACCGTCCGCCCCGCGCCCGCGCACCCGCACCCGGAAGCGGTTGCCGCGCAGGTGCCCGGTCCGCAGCTTGTTGCCGTGCCGCCGCGCGTCGAGCAGGCGCACCTCGCCGGAGCCGCCCCACGCCCCCTCGATCGCCTCCGGCGGCTGCGGCAGCGACGCCGGAACGCTGATCCACTGCCGCGTCCGGGCGTGGCGGTCCTTCATCCCCGCCATCCCGACCTCGCTCCGCGGGATCCCGAGCCGCTCGGCGATGATCCGCGTCAGCGCCGGACCCGAGATGTCGACCTTCTCGACCCACAGATAGAGGAAGTCCCCCTCGCCGCAGGCCTCGTAGGCGGGGATCTCCTCCACCACGAAGTCTTCAGGGCTCGACNNNNGACTTGAGCGCCCCGCCGCCGCTCCCCACCGGGAGCCACGGCGTCGGCACCACGAGCGGCGGCGCGAGCCACGCGGCGTCGTTCACGAGGCCCCCTCGAGGTCGCTAGCGGCGGGCTCTGTATTGCGTTGCAGCATGCGCATCTCGTCCCACATCTCCTGCCCTTGGAGGCTCGAAACGGAGCGCTCAGCGCGCATTGCGCCAAGCGACCCCGCGGCGTCGACCGCGCGGATGGCGATCTTCCACGGGGTGTCGTCCTCGACGCCGTGCTCGAGCAGGACGGCGTGGGTCGGCGGGGTCGAGGCGGGCGCGGCGAGGACCGCGGCCGCCCCCTCGAAGTCACGCTCCTCGATGCGCGCCATCAGCGCCACCACCCCCTCGTCGTCGAGGCGGGCGAGCAGCGCGTGCCGGCGCGCGGCCGGGGCGGCGGCGGCGGGCGGCCGGCCGACGCGGCGGAGGGTGCTCAAAAGCGTCGCGCCGATGATCAGGGCCGTCTCGAGCAGCATCAGCGCGAAGGTCGCGCCGAGCCCGAGCCCGGAGCGGCCGAGCAGCCCGATAGGCGACAGCTGGGCGCCCCCCGGGGTCGAGACGAAGGCCAGGTAGGCCACGATCCCCTGCTCGTGGGTGATCTGCTCGAGCTGGGCGAGGACCTGGGCCTGGGGATCGGCGGCGGCGCGCTCGACCATCGACAGCGAGTTCTGCGCGATGAAGTCCAGCGCCTGGGTGTAGGCCAGCGCGTGGTAGCCGCCGTACGCGATGAGCCCCGCGAGGACCGCGGTCATCACGATAGGCAGGCGGTCGTGGACCCCGAAGCGCTTGGCGACCCAGCCCATGGCGCCGCCGATGACCCAGCCCACCAGCGCCGGCATCAGGAACGTCACGTACATGCCGCCCACGGTGCGGCTCATGACGAAGGCCATCGCCATCGCCGCGAAGACGCCGGCCAGCAGCATCAGCCCGCCGCCGAGCGCGTAGCGGATCTCGGGAGAGTCGGGGGGCGGACCCGGGGCGCGGCGCGGGGTCACTTCTCCCACAAGACCTCCGCGTCGCCCGCGAGCTGCGACACCCTGCGCGATAGCACGAAGAACGCGTCGGACAGGCGGTTGAGAAACGGGATCACGTGGGCCCCGATCGGCTCGCTGTCGGCCAGCGCCAGGGCGCGCCGCTCGGCCCGGCGACAGACCGTGCGCGCGACGTGGAGCTGCGCGTTGAGGCGGCTCCCGCCCGGCAGCACGAAGCTCTTGAGCACGCCGAGGCCGGCGTTCTGCGCGTCGATGAAGCGCTCCATCGCGGTGATGTGCGCGTCCTCGATGAGCGGCTGGTCCGCCCAGCGGTCCTCGATCAGCGTCGCGAGGTCGCTGCCGAGGTCGAACAGGCGCTGCTGCACCTCGTGGAGCCAGCCGTCGAGGCTCGCGCGGGCGTCCGCGGCGATCGCGCCGGCCTCGGCCAGCTCGGCGCGGACCACGCCGATCACGGCGTTGAGCTCGTCCACCGTGCCGTAGGCCTCGATACGCAGGCTGTTCTTCGCGACCTCCTGGCCGCCGACGAGGCGGGTCGTGCCGCCGTCGCCGGTGCGCGTGTAGATCTTGCTCAAGGTCACCATGGCTGCGCTCCGTGCCCCGTGCGGCGCCTCGCGCGCGCGATCTCAAGGGGTCCGCTAGCCTCTGCACGCTCTCGCGGTGGCTGTCAACGCTCCGCCGGCGCCCGGGCCGCCCCGCGAGATCGACCGCGCGCGCGCGGCGCTGTCCGTCTGGGGTATCATCGCGCCGCCGACCCGCCGACCCGGAGCTGATCGTGGCCGAACCCGAGCCCGCTGACCGCGCCCCGACCCGCCCCCGCCACGGCCGCCAGTTCGTCGCCGACGGCGCGCACTTCGACTTCGTCATCGTCGGCTCGGGCTTCGGGGGCAGCGTCTCGGCGCTGCGCCTGTCCCAGAAGGGCTACTCGGTGCTGGTGATCGAGAAGGGCCGGCGCCTGAGCGGCGACGACTTCCCGAAGACCAACTGGAACCTCAAGCGCTGGCTGTGGATGCCGTCGCTCGGGTTTCGGGGGCTCTTCCAGATGACGTTCTTTCGCCACCTCACCGCCTTCACCGGCGTCGGCGTCGGCGGCGGCTCGCTCGTCTACGCCAACACGCTCCCGCACCCGCGCGACGACTTCTTCGCGGCCCCGTCGTGGAGCCACCTCGCCGACTGGAAGACCGAGCTCGAGCCCCACTACCAGGAGGCGCGCCGCATGCTCGGCGCGGCCCGCAACCCGCGCGTCACCCTCGGCGACGAGACGCTCCGGGCGATCGCCGTCGACATCGGGCGCGAGGCCGACTTCGACTCCAACGAGGTCGCGGTCTTCTTCGGCCCACCGCGCCAGACCGTCCCCGATCCGTTCTTCGGCGGCGACGGGCCCGAGCGCACCGGCTGCCGCTTCTGCGGGGCGTGCATGACCGGGTGTCGCTTCGGGTCGAAGAACTCGCTCGACAAGAACTACCTGTTTCTCGCCGAGGGCCTCGGCGCCCAGGTCCAGCCGGACGCGGAGGTGACGGCTGTCCGTCCGCGTGACGCGAGCTCCGGGGAAGGCGGCTACCGCGTCGAGGCCACGCTGCACCGCGGCTGGCTGCGGAACGCGCGCCTCACCTTCAACGCCGACCAGGTCGTCTTCGCGGGCGGCGTGCTCGGCACGGTGAACCTGCTCCAGGCGATGAAGGACGACCCCCGGGGCCTGCCGCGCCTGTCCGACCGCGTCGGCGACTTCGTCCGCACCAACTCCGAGGCGCTCATCGGGGTGACGACCGGCCGGCGCGGCGTCGATCTGGCCGAAGGCATCGCCATCACCTCGATCCTGCACACCGACGAGCACTCCCACCTCGAGCCGGTGCGCTACGGCCGCGGCTCCGGCTTCTTCCGGCTGCTCATGAGCCCCCACGCGACGGGGAGGGGCTTCTTCCGGCGCGTCGGCAGCGCGTTCAAGAACTTCTTCCGCCGGCCGGGGCGGTGGTTCAAGGCGCTGTTCGTGTGGGACTGGGCCAAGCACACCCAGATCCTGCTCTACATGCGGACCCTCGAGGGCACCCTGCGGCTCGGGCGCGGCCGCAGCCTGCTGACCGGCTTTCGCCTGCGCCTGCGCTCGAGCGTCGCGAGCGGCGGCGGCCCGCAGGCGTCGATGCCGGAGGCGACCGAGCTGGCCGAGCGCTTCGCCGACAAGCTCGGCGGCGTCACCGCGAGCCTGGTCAACGAGACGCTCCTCGACTCGCCGTCGACCGCCCACATCCTGGGCGGCTGCGCGATGGGTGCCACCGCCGACGAGGGCGTCATCGACGCCCGCCAGCGCGTCTTCGGCTACGACGGCCTCTACGTGTGCGACGGCTCGGCCATGTCCGCCAACCCCGGCGTCAACCCGTCGCTGACCATCACCGCGATGACCGAGCGGGCGATGAGCCTGATCCCGCCGAAGCGAGCGCAGTAGCCGGCGACGCTCAGCGTTTGAGGGCGGGCGGGGGCGCCCACCGTCCGGATGGCGGCGCCGGGGAGGGCGGGCGTCACCCGTCCCCGTCCCGGTCGCGGGCGGCCGTCGTGCTTGTTGCGGCACCGGGGGTCCGTTAGGCTCTGGCCCGCTCTTGCGGAGGCTCTCAACGATGCGCGGACGCGGACGAACGACGGGGGGATGCGAGTCCTCGGTGCTGCGGCGGGCGCGCTGCGCCTTGCCGGCCTTGGCGCTCGCGCTGTCGACGCCCGGCTGGGCGGCCTGCGACTCGGCCCCGGGCGGCACGAGCGACGCCGACGTCGTGACCGACACGGTCGCCGACGGCGGCGACGGGACCGGCCCCGACGAGGGCCTCGGCGTCGACTACAGCGCCACCTCGGGGGGGGCGGTCGCTCGCTACGAGCCCGACGGCGCCGGCTTCACGCGCACGCCGTGGCCGAGCGATCGCTACCGCCGGGCCGACGGCACCATCGACCTGAGCGTCATGCCGAACCCGATCGACTCGAGCTTCATCACCGACTACCTGACCTATGGGTCGGAGGCGGTCGACGGCTACAGCCGCAACGGATCGGTGTACTTCGAGCTCTCGAGCCTGCTCGACCCGGCCTCGCTCCCGAGCGACGCCGCCGCGCTGACCGACCCGAAGGCGCTCGCGCAGCTCGTGGACGTGACCGCCGGCGACCCCGCCTACGGGCAGCGCTTCCCCCTCGTCTTTCAGCAGACCGACGGCGCCGGCGACCCCTACTACGTCGGCCCGACCCTCGCGATGCGCCCGGTGTACGGCTTCCCCCTCGCCGACGCCCACACCTACTGCGCCCTGCTGACCCGCGCCCTCACCGACGCGGGCGGCGCCTACCTCGAGCGCGCCCCGGCCTTCGCGGCGGCCCTCGACGACGACCCCACCCTGGCGCCGCTGCGGACCTGGCTCGCCGAGGCGCCCATCGGCCGCGTCGACGTCGCGGCCGCGACCTGCTTCACCACCCAGGACGCGACCCGCGACATGCGGCGCATCCAGGCCTACCTCGACGAGAGCGCGACGACCCCGCTGTTCGAGGTCGAGTACACCGGCAAGACCCAGTACTACTACGAGGTCACCGCGAAGTACGTCGCCCCGAACTTCCAGCAGGGGATCAAGCCCTACACCGACGCCGGCGGCGACGTCGTGTTCGACGAGGCCGGCCAGCCCGTCGTGCAGGAGCTCGAGACGATCCGCGTGCGGATCCTGATCCCGCGCAGCTTCACCATGCCCGCCGACGGCTGGCCGGTGGTCCTCTACAGCCACGGCACAGGCGGGAGCTGGCAGTCGTGCCTCGACGCGACCAACGGCGACGTCCCCAAGGACGGCCTCGCCATGCTCTGCATCGATCAGCCGCTGCACGGCATCCGCGGCGTGGGTGATGATGATAACTACCTGAACTCGTTCAACTTCCTCAACCCCCGCTCGGGGCGGATGAGCTTCCGCCAGGCCGCCGCCGACACGATCTGGCTGTCCCACATGGTCGCGGACGGGCGCTTCGACCTCAAGGCGGACCCCGACACCTGGGGCAAGGCCGTGCACCTGAACCCGGACAAGATCCTCTTCTTCGGGCACTCCCACGGGGGGCTCTCGGGGGTGATCGCCTTCGGCACCGACCCGCGCCTCGCCGGCGGCGTGCTCTCGGGCGCCTCCGGCGTCCTCATCGAGACCATCCTGCGCCGCAAGGACCCGCTCGACATCGCGTCCCTCGTGGCCGCCGTGCTCGGGCTCGACGCGGCGCAGCTCGACACCTTCCACCCGATCATGACCGTCGCGCAGACCCTGGTCGACGTGACGGACCCGGTGAACTACGCGCCCTATTGGCTGTCGCCCGTGACCGGGGGGCGCGCCAAGCACGTCTTCATGACCGAGGGGACCGAAGACGAGGCGAGCCCGTCGGTCGGCGCGGACGCGGTCGCCGCCGCCGCCGGGATCCCGCTCATCGCGCCGGTCGAGCAGCTGAGCCGCGCCCACGAGCTGCGCGGGCTCGCCGCCGTGACGATGCCGGTCTCCGGCAACCTGGTGACGGCGACCGGCGCGCGCATCACCGGCGGGCTCAAGCAGTACGCCGGCGGCGATCACTTCGTGGCCTTCGACGATCCCGGCGCGCGCCTCGTGTGGCGCAACTTCCTGCGGGGCTTCCGCAGCCTCGAGGTGCCGGTGATCACCCAATGAACGAGCGCATCGTCTGGCACAGCCTGGACCTGCCGCTGGTCGCCCACGCCCTCGGCGAGCCGGGGCGGCCAGTCGTCGTGATGCTGCACGGCTTCCTCGATCAGGGGCGCTCGTTTCTGCCGGTGGCGCGGCTGCTCGCCGACGGCTACCGGGTGGTCCTGCCCGACCACCGCGGCCACGGCGAGAGCGGGCGGCTCGGGCCCGGCGGCTACTATCACTTCCCCGACTACGTGCTCGATCTGGCGGCCCTCATCGATCGGCTGGGGGTCGACGAGGTCGCCCTCGCCGGGCACTCGATGGGCGCGTCGATCGCGGTGTACTACGCCGGCGCGTTCCCAGAGCGGGTGCGGGCGCTGGCGCTGCTCGACGGCATCGGACCGGCGCACGTCCCGGCCGAGCACGGCCCCACCTACCTCCGGCGCTGGGTTCACGACGTCGGGCTGGCGCGCCAGCGCGACGAGGCGCCGATGGCCGACCTGGAGCGCGTCGTGGCGCGGCTATCCCGCACCGCACCACGGGCGTCGCAGGATCTGCTGAGTGAGATCGCGCCTTATGCGGTTGAGCAAAGGGGCGACGGGGCGTTCGAGTGGCGCTTCGACCCGCTGCATCGCACAAGAGCACCGATCCCCTTCGACGGCGCGCGCTTCGACGCCTTCCTGCAGGCGGTGGACTGTCCGACCCTGGTGGTCTGGGGCGAGCACAGCCCGCTCAAGCCGGTGGACGCCGACGCGCGCTTGACGCGGCTGCGCGACGCGACGAGCTACACCGTGGCTGGGACCGGGCACAACCTGCACCACGAGCGGCCCCACGAGCTCGGGGCGGCGTTGCGCCACTTCTTCGACGAGACCATGGGCGGGGCGTGACCCAGCGCCTGCTCATCGTCAACATCAACCCCACGGCGCGCACCCTCGACGGCTGCCGGGCGATCGCGCGCGGGCTGCGCGCGGCGGCGCCCGAGGTCGAGGTGGTGATCCGCCACTGGCGCGGGCTGACGCCGCGGATCGTCGGGCAGCTGCGGCCGATGGGGGTGGTGATCGGGCCGAACGGGACGCCGTTTCCGGCCTACCCACCGGCCTTCGACCGCTTCCTCGGCTGGGTGCGGGCGCGGCGCGGGCCGACCCTGGGGATCTGCGGCGGCCACCAGGCGCTGGCGCTGGCGCACGGGGCGCCGGTGGGCCCGGTGTTCCGGGTGCCGGCGGCGACCACGAGCTACGCCGGGATGCCGAAGGTGCAAGGGGAGACGCGGGTGCGGATGCTCGGCGACCCCGATCCGCTGCTCGCCGGCCTGCCCGAGGAGTTCACGGTCGCCGCGAGCCACGTCGACGAGGTCAAGGAGGTCCCGCCGGGGTTTCGGCTGCTCGCCATCGGCGACCCGTGCCACATCCAGGTGTTGCGCGCCGACCGTCGGCCCCTGTGGGGGGTGCAGTTTCATCCCGAGCGGCCCGCAGGGGAGGGCGCGGCGGCCGACTACGGCGCGCTGATCTTGGCCAACTTCGCCGCGATCTGCGGCGTCCCGACGCGGTCGACGACCTCGTGACGGGGGCGGGGCTCCGCGACCCGCTGGGCGTGCGAACCATCGACGGGCGCGACCTGCGCGTTCGGTGCCGCTCGAGCCCGAGCGCCCGGAGGTGTGAGGCTCGCGCGGGGGACGCGCGGGGGCCGAAAGGGCTCGCCTCGAGGGCGCCACAGATCGGTCGCCCCCCGCAGCCGCCGGGCCGACCAGGCGCCGAGCCGGCGTCGTTGCCCCGTGCTCGGGGTTCTCGGCAGGTGGGGGGCGTGTTACGCTGACGCAGCAGGGGCTGGACCAGCCCGACAGCGTTTACATCACAGGGAAGCACGGCGATGAATGGTGCACTGCGAACAGCGGCCGCCGCGTGGCTGGTCCTCGCGGGCTGCAGCACGTCCGAGCCGGCGGCCCCTCCGGGCGCCGACGT
>PHBI01000239.1:7908-8719 GCA_002841945.1 Deltaproteobacteria bacterium HGW-Deltaproteobacteria-14 | reverse complement strand
GCGTCGGCGCGGCCGCGACCGCGACGGGGATCGGGCTGACGGTGACGGCGGCCGGGATCCGGGGCGACTACGACGCCGACTGGGATCCCGAGCTCGAGCGCTATCGAACCAGGACGGAGACGCAGCGGGTGCGGGACCAGAGGCGGATCGACGACCTCGAGACCGGCAGCGCGGTGGCCTTCGGGATCGGCGCGGCGCTCGTGGTCGGCGGCCTCGTCTGGTGGTTCGCCGAGGTCGGCGGGGTGGACGCCCCCGAGCTGCAGCTCTGGGGCGACCCGTCCGGCGGCGGCGTGGCCTACCGCTTCTGACCGCCCGGGGCGCGCGCGGGCGCTGAGCCGTAAGTCAACCTGGTTGACAATCGGGCCGCGTTCGAGGCGGCCACGCGCCGCCTGGGGCGCTCGACTGCCCGGCGCGTGGACGTCCCGCCCGCGCCGGAGCGCGTCTCCCCCGGCGTCAGCTGCGCTCGAGGCCGAGGGCGTTGACGAGGTTGTAGACGTGGGAGCGCGCGATGCCGAGGCGGCGGGCGGCCTCGCTGACGTTCCAGCCGGTCGCGACCAGGGTCTGCTCGACGAAGGCGCGCTGGAATTGGCGGGTCGCGTCCTGGAAGCCCGCCGGCGCAGCGTCGCCGCCGGCCTCGGTCGCCTCGTCGGGGAAGAGGTGGTGGGCCTGGATGGCCTCGGCCTCGGCGCCGACGGCGCGGATGAGCGCCGACTCGGCGGCATGGGCGAGCTGGCGCACGTGGCCGGGCCAGCGCGCGAGGGTCGCCATGCTGACGGCGACGGGGCTCAGCGGCAGCGCGGGCAAGCCGTGG
>PHBI01000239.1:0-7881 GCA_002841945.1 Deltaproteobacteria bacterium HGW-Deltaproteobacteria-14 | reverse complement strand
GGTCGGATCGGCGTGCTCGCGGACCTGGGCCGCGGCGACGGCGCGCGCGACGGCGGGCGCGGCGTGGCGGGCGAAGAGCGCCAGGTCTGGCTGTGGGGCCAGACGACGAACGACGGGTCGCTGTCCGGGCGGAACGGCGAGCTGCCCTTGAGGACGGCGCCGCTGGGGCGCAGCTCGACGTCGCGGCCGACGAGGGCGACGAGGTCTATGCGGTCGCGGACGCTGTCGACCGTGGCGCGAAAGTCGTTCAAGCGACCTCCCTCGGAAGGACCGACAGCGGCGTGGCGTCGCCGAGGACCTTCCTGTATGCGCGGCGGCGGGCGGCGTGCTGGCGGTGCGCGATGGGGTGGTCGTCGACCAGGTCGTAGAGGACGGGGGTGCGCTTGCCTGGGTGGGGGCGCATCAGCCGGCCGAGGCGCTGGATGGTGCGGCCCTCGGCGCGCGCGGGCGTCGCGAGGATGAGGCGCTCGAGGCGCGAGACGTCGAGGCCCTCGTCGGCCAGCGAGGTGGCGCAGAGGACGCTCAGGTCGCCGGCGCGGAAGGCGTCGAGGGTGGCCGCGCGGCGACGTCTCGGTGTGCGGCTCGTGAGGGCGGCGGCGATGACGCCGGCGTCACGGAGGCGGTGCGCCAGGCGCTCGCGGTGGTCAACGCGGGCCGAGAGCACGAGCGTCGCGTGGTGGTTGGCGGCGGACTCGGTGGCGAGGCGCAAGAGCTGGGCGTTGCGAGCTTCGTGGAGGGTCAGCGCGTTGACAAGAGCCGTGTGGGAGTCGGCGTGGAGGCTGACGCCGGTGTTCACTACGACCACCTCGGGGACGACGAGGTGGCCGGCGTCGACCAGGCGGGCGTGGGCGATGTGGAACACCGGCGCCCCCAGCGTGAAGGTCAGCGCCGGCGTGAGGCCGTCGGCCCGCTCGAGGGTGGCGGTGAGGCCGAAGCGGTAGAAGGCGGGCATCGCGGTGACGACCTCGCGAAAGGTCGAGGCGGGGACGTGGTGGCACTCGTCCACGATGACCGTGCCGAAGCGCGCCCCCAGCACGGCGAGGGCCTCGGGGGCGAGGTTCGCGAGGGTCTGCACGGTGGCGACGGTGACGGTGGCTGGTTCGGTGCGGCCGTCGGCGATGACGCCCGGTTCGACCTCGAGGGCGGCGCGCAGGGTGTCTCGCCACTGTTCGAGGAGGTCGTGGGTGTGGACGAGGACGAGCGCGGGCTGCTGGCAGCGGTGGATGGCGCCGGCGCCGATGATGGTCTTGCCGGCGCCGCAGGGGAGGACCGCGACGCCCTGCGTGTGGCGCACGAGCGCTCGGACGGCCTCGTCCTGGTAGTCGCGGAGCCCGAACGAGAAGGCGAAGTCGTTTGCGAGGTGGCGCGCGCGGCGGTCGTCGTAGATGACGCGCTCACCCACGGAGGCGAGGGCGTCGCGGAGCGCCGAGGCCGCCCCGCGGGGGAGGACGAGGCGGCCGTCGGCGTCGCGGTCGATGAGGCAGAGCTCCTCGGGCGTGGCGCCAGTCCAGCGGCCCATGCGCTCGCGGAGGACGAAGTCCGGGTTCGGGAACGAGAGCGTCCCGTGGAGGAGCGCGAGGGTGCGCGGAGGCAGCTCGGCCTCCGCGACGCGGATCACGCTGTCTACGATGGCGTGGACCACTGCGCGCCTCGCGATCAGGCGAAGGGGTCGATGGAGTCGTCGTCGTCGCCGGTGTAGGCGGCCGCCTCGAGGCGGTCGAGCGCCTTCTTGGCCGTGGGCAGGTCGCTCGCCTTGAGGTCGCGGACGCGGCGGACGCCGAGCTCCGTCAGGAAGGCGTCGACGGTCGAGCGGGGCAGGGCCTGAAGCGGCCGACGAGCTCGCTCGCCGCGCGCGGGTCGATGGCGCCGCCGCCGGCGGGCTTGCTCGCGCCCTTGTCGCCGCTCGGGGACGCGTCGCCGCTCGACATCGCGGCCAGGTCGTGCGCCTCGGCGGCCGCGATGCGCGACCGCATGGCGTCGTCGAGCTTCTCCTCGGGGAGGATGCTGTAGGTCGTCTTCGGGTCGCCGGCGTCGCCGTGCCGCTCGATCTCGAAGAGCCACTTGTCGAGGCCGTACTTGTCGCGGACCTTGAGGACGTCCTTGAACCAGTTGGTGCCGCCCTCGATGACCTTCATGTCGCCCTCGTCGGGGACGAAGAAGTTGAGCATCACGCGCAGGCTCGGGCGCTTGTCGGTGTGGACGGCCGGGTCGTACGTCTCGTAGCGCTCGCCGGTCCAAACGACCTCGCGAGCGAAGGGCTCGCCGCGGAAGGCGCCGACGACCTTGTCGCCGTTCTGGGCGAGGCGGATGAAGATGCCGCCCTGGAGGGCGGTGTGGCGCGCGCGGCCGTCGAGGTAGGCGCGACGGCTGTTCTTGGAGCTGAGCTGGCGCACGAGCGCTGTGCGGATGGTGTCGAGGTGCACGAGAGGTCTCCAGCGGTGCTGTCGGACCTGCTGGGCGCCACCCCTTCAGGGGCTTTCTGCGGCGCGTGGCGGACCTCTCGGGCCTCGGCGGTCACGGTGGTATGGGTGGGGTTGACCGCTACGCGGCGGACAGGCAGGTGTCGTCGGTCGTGCGCGCGGTCGTCGCCTCGTTGAGTTCGGCGCAGCGCGGGCAGACGGCCTCGACGTGGCCGCGGACGACGAACTGGGCGCGCTTGTGCTTGATGTGCACGCGGCCCCTGCGGTGGACGCCGAGCAACGTCCCGCACTTGCGGCAGCGCCACTCCTTCTCGGTCATCGGGTGGGTCATCTCAGCCTCCTTGGCGTTGGAGCCGGCGGCTACGCGCCGGCGACAGGAGGCAGTCTCCAGACCGGGAGGGATGAGCGAGGTCGAAGGGAGGTAGGAGGGAGGAATCGCCGCGCTCGAAGGCCCGATCGTTGACCCGGGCCGCGGGACTCCCCCGCGTTCTTCGCGACGTGGCCTGGCGACGAGACCGAAGAGGAGCTTCTCGAAGCGCTCCGCGAGCTCGGGTGAGGTAGGGCTTGAGCTGGTTGTCGTGACTTGTCGCAACACGCATTGCGGGTGCGTGTTGCGGCTGTTTGTGGACAGCGGGTAGCCGGGTGGCGATACTTGCTGATGCTTGTCGTTGTACGCACCCTTGGTGCGTGTTACCGCAAGGAGCCGCAAGTGACCTCCGAGGAGTTCTTCCAGAGTCACCCCGTGTTCACGCACGAGGAGTACGCGTCGAGCCGCAGGGGCACGAACTCGCGCACCGTTGACAGCCTGCTGAGAAGGCACGTCACGAGCGGCCGGATCGCCCGGATCCGCCGTGGTCTCTACGCCGCGGTCGCGCCTGGGACGAGCGCCGAGGCAGCCGACCCCTTCCTCGTCGCCACCAAGGCGGCGCCCGACGCCGCGGTGAGCCACCACGCGGCGCTCCAGTTCCACGGGCGGACGTACTCGGTGTGGAGCCAGGTCACCTTCCTGACCGCTCTCTCCACGCGCCGCTTCCGGTTCGGACCCGTGGAGTACACGCCGGTGCGGCCTCCCGCGCCCGTCGCTGGGCTGCCCGACGTGGGCGGTGGGATCGAGCTGGTGCCGAGCGCCGGCGGTCAGGTCCGCGTCTGCACCTGCGAGCGGGCGATGGTGGACGTCCTCCACACCCCCGCGCTGGGCGGCGGCTGGGAGGAGGTCTGGCGGTCGCTCGAGATGGTCGACTTCTTCGACCTCGACGCGGTGATCTCCTACGCGCTCGCCCTGGATTCGGCGATGACGGTTGCGCGCGTGGGCTTCTTCCTGGAGCAGCAACGGGAGCGCCTCTTCGTCGAGGACACGCACCTCGATCGCCTCGCCGCCAGCGCCCCGAACCAGCCTCGCTACTTCGACACGGCCCGCGAGCCCGGCCGGCTCGTTCACCGGTGGAACCTCATCGTCCCCGAGTCGGTCCTGAGCCAGAGCTGGGCGGAGGTCGCCTGATGCTGACGCGTGACCAGCTGGCGCGCGCTGCCAGCGAGACCGGTTTCCCGATCGACTCGCTCGAGAAGGTGTGGATGCTCGTCCGGCTCCTCAACCTGATGGCCGCGCACCCGTTCCTCGGCCCGCGCTTGGCGTTGAAGGGCGGGACGGCGCTCAACTTGTTTCTCTTCGACCTGCCTCGGCTGTCCGTCGACGTCGATGTCAACTACATCGGGGCCGCCGACCGAGCGGCGATGATGGCGGAGCGCCCGAAGGTCGACACGGCGCTCTCGCAGGTCGTCTCCCGCCTCGGCCTCACGGTGAAGCGCGCCCCCGGAGAGCACGCCGGCGGAAAGTGGCGCCTGTCGTACACCTCGGCGCTTGGACGCCCCGCCGTCCTCGAGGTCGACGTCAACTACATGCTCCGCGTCCCGCTCTGGGACCCGACGCCGTGCGACTCTCGAGAGTTCCTCGGAGATCGGGCGAGGCGGTTCAACCTGCTCGATCGACATGAGCTGGCGGCCGGCAAGCTCGCGGCCCTGCTCGCGCGTGGCGCCAGCCGTGATCTCTTCGACGCACGCGAGCTGCTCGCGAGCGGAGCCTTCGAGCCGGAGCGGCTCCGGCTCGCGTTCATCGTCTACGGCGGCATCAACCGCGTGGACTGGCGGGCGGTGTCGGCCGGTACCGTCACGACGACGGTCGAGGACGTGAAGAGGCAGCTTCTGCCGATGCTGCGCCAGGACATCCGCCCCGCCGCCGGCGAGGTCGAGAGCTGGACCTCTGCGCTGGTCGACGAGACGCGCGCGCTCCTCGGAGCCGTGCTGCCGTTGCGGGAGCACGAGGCTCGATTCCTCGACCTCCTCAACGGTGGAGGAGAGATCGATCCGTCGCTCCTCACGAGCGACAACGATCTGCGAGAGCGCATCCAGAGCAACCCCGGCCTCCAGTGGAAGGCGCTGAACGTGAGGAAGCACAACGATGGCGCCGGCTGAGCTTCATGACTGCTCCACCGCGAGCGGGCGTAGCAAGGCCCAGCGGAGATCCTCGGGCGGGCGGAACTGGTACCGGTTGGCCTCCGAGGTGTCGCCCCTGAGGAGCTCGGTGGAGCGCCACTTGTAGCGGCCGAGTCGCACGTCGAGCTCCCGGCGGGCGGACTCGATGAGCTTCACGGGGTGGTTCTTGCCGTCCACGCTCTGCAGCTCCGCGGCTCGGAGCGGCTGCCGGCGCTCCACCAGCTCGGCGTAGGCGCGCCCCTCCGCGGCGGTGACGCTGCTCGGGACCGCCTTGCCGTTCTCGCGGCGGCCGGTCGGGTGGCGGCCGGCCTCGACCGTCCGGGTGAGGTCCAAGAACAGGTCGAGCTCGACGGCGCGCTCGAGCACGCTGCGGTAGGTCTCGTCGTCGATCTCGCGGGCGCCCTCGGCGTCCACGAGGATGCAGCAAGGTGGCGGGTAGCGAGGGCCCGCGGGCTCCGCAGAATGGAGGACGGGGTTGCGCCGGAGGCCGCTCGCGTCGAGCACGAGCCCGTCCTCGAGGAACAGGACCTCGACGTCGCCGCTGCCGAAGTGCGCCTCGAGATCGGGCGAGGTGAAGCGGGTGCGGGCGTGCGCGAGCACGAGCGTCGACTGCCGCTGCGCCTTCCGGGCGAGGAGGTGGGCGACCGGTGCCGGGCCGTTCAGGTTCGTGCAGAAGAGCACCTCCGAGGCCCGGTCCGGCGGCGTGGTGCGGCCGAGCCGGTGCGCGGATGGGAAGACCTCCTCACGCAGGTTCGCGGGGCCGCGCACATGGAAGAGCTCGCTGATGACCTCAACCAGCCGGCGGCGCGACGTCGTCCAGGTCGCGAGGTCGTCGGCGGTGAGGCGCACCGTCAAGCAGCAGAAGTCGTCACCCGGCGGCACCGCCACGAACGGGTAGTCCGGGTCGCCGACGTTGGGGACGACCGCGCGCGGGCAGCTGGAGCCGCCGCCCGGACACGGGTAGTGCGTTGCACGGTCTCCCGGCACCAGGAGCCCAGCCGCGACGAGCCTAGCGACGACTTCGGCGCCGAAGCGGTCGTCGAGCTCGAGGCGCGTGCCGCTCGGGAGCCGCCCGCCCTGGAGGGCTCGGAGGAAGGCGTCGAGCACCCGCTCAGCTCGCGTGGGCGACGCGCGCGTTGGGGAGCCGCAGGAACCCGCGTGCCAGCAGAAACTCGCGCACGACGGCGTCGAAGGTCCGGCGGTCGTAGGTCAGCTTGTTCGGTGGAGCGATCTCGACGACCTTCACCCGCGGCTCGTTGACGAAGGACAGGGCCAGCCTGGCTTTGCGGATGATCCGATCGCGCTTCATCAGGTCGATCACCTCGGGGGCGAACACCTGGGGCGAGGTCGGTCCCGCGCCAGACGATGGTGTCCCGGGGCGGGTCGACCGCTTGGAGCGTGACCTCGCGCAGCCCAACGTCGCGGAGCATCGGGACCCCGGACGGGGAGCGCGCCGCGAGCGGGTCGTCGAGCAGGACCGAGCAGTCGAGCACATCGCGCGGCTGGAAGTGGTTCTCATCTGCGAAGAAGACCTTGCCGAGCAGCAGCCGATAGAAGTCGTGCTCCGCGGCGAACTGGGCGTTCACCGAGAGCCGCCCGGACGCCACGCCGAAGAGCAGGGTGTCCTGCTTGTCCAGCACGAGGCTCATGCGGTCGCGGCTGAACGCCGAGGTGATGACCGAGAGGCTGCGCGGCGTCTGCCCGTGGATGACCACGAACGCGATCTCGTCGTCCGCCTCGGCGACGCGCAGGTCGACGTACTCGCCGCGGTTGCGGTCGGCGAACCAGCGCCGGAGCTGGTCCTTCAGCAGGACGCGCTTGCTCTCGGACGCCGCGCCGACGAGCGGGCGGCGCTCGCGTGCGAAGTAGTCGACGAAGCGACGCGCCTCTTGGGACTGGACGCGGGCGTGCGTGGCCGTGAAGACGTCGGCGTGCTCGAGGTAGAGCCGAAGCGGCTAGGAACAATGAGGGCGGCTAGGAACAATGAGGCATCTGAAGCAGGTACGAGCTCGGCGGTTGGGGGTCGAACGGACGACATGAGGCGCGCTCCTGGGCCGGCGGCGCCTAACAGGATGGGTTCGAGCGGTGGTGGATGGGCTGGAGTGGGTGCGATCTGAGTCGAATCTGGCCAGGCGGCGAGCGCGGGGGACAGCTCGGCGCTGACACCCTCGCAGGAGGGGGCGGCGGTGAGGGTCTATGGGAAGCGCACAGAACCCTGAGCCGGCGGTGGTGCGCGAGGTGCCCGTGTCGGCCCCGCTCGGGGTGGCGCCTGTTGTTGTCGGGCGGCGTGGACGCTGGCGATGATGGCCGCGATGGCGTCGGGATCGCGAATGGCGGCCACGACGTACATCCTCCCGCCGCACCACGGGCACCGGAGGCTATCGATGTTCCACACGCGGCGGAGCAGGTCCGCCCATCCCATCCGGCCCGGGCGCTTGGGGGCCACAGGCCGCTCAGGGGCTGGAGTAGGTGGCTTCGGGACGACGCGGTCGCGGAGCGGGTGGCGGGCCGCGAAGACCCCGAAGAACTTCCTCGCATGGTGATACGGCAGGGGGATGAGGGCCGCCAGGCGCACATTGGCGGGTCGCGGGGGCGCAGCTCCCGGGGCTCGAAGACGAGGGCGCGCACGCCCCCCTTCCAGGCACGCTTCAGGCGGAGCTCGACCCGGCCGTCCTCTCGCCTGACGAGCCTGTCCTCGGCGATGGGCGGGCGCGCCATGTAGCGACAGAGGCGCTCGAGCGCCCCGCGGTCGTGGCTCGGAACGCGGACCTCGGCGTGGAGCTCGAACCCTGTCTCGCTCCGGGACACACAGGCGCTGACGGGGGCGCGAACGACGCCGTGGCGAGGCGGTGGGCTTCGGTGCCGTGTCGGAAGCGGCGGCGCTCCGCGAGCGCGTCGGCGCGGCCGCGACCGCGACGGGGATCGGGCTGACGGTGACGGCGGCCGGGATCCGGGGCGACTACGACGCCGA
>PHBI01000238.1 GCA_002841945.1 Deltaproteobacteria bacterium HGW-Deltaproteobacteria-14 | reverse complement strand
CCGTGGAGCTGCTCGGGCGCCATGTACGCCAAGGTCCCCTTCACCCCGGCGACGGTGGCGGCGTCGGTCAGCGCGGTGCGGACGACCCCGAGATCGATGAGCTTGACCGCGCCGCCCATGGTGAGGAGCACGTTGGCCGGGTTGACGTCGCGGTGGACGAGGCCGAGGGGGGCGCCGTCGGGGCCCGCGGCCTCGTGGAGATCGGCGAGGGCCGCGGCGAGGCCGGTGAGCGCCGCCATCGCGGCCGGCAGCGGGAGCGGGCGGCCGCGGCGGGCGCGCTGGGCGAGGAGGGTGGCCAGATCGACGCCGTCGACGTGCTCGAGCAGGAGCCAGCCCGGGCCGCGGTCGAGCAGGCGCACGATGCGCGGGGAGGCGAGCTGCGCGAGGGCGTCCCCCTCGCGCAGAAACAGCGCCTGGTGCGCCGGGTCGGCGCCGGGGAGCAGGCGCTTGAGCACCGCCGTGGACGTCACGCCGTCGCCGGTCGTGCGGTCCACGAGGAAGAGCTCGCCCATGCCGCCGATCGCGAGGCGACGCCGCACGGTGACACCTGGGATCTGGGGCAGTGTCTCCAACGTTTTACACCCGGGCTCACTATAGGGGCGGTCGGGATCCCGCGTCCACAGGGCTGGGCGGGGTCGCGGCGGCGCAAGACGCGCGGGCTTCGCGCTGGCACGTGAGTTGCGTATGCTGTCCGCGAGCGCGGCGCGGGTGCGCCGGCGGGAGGGGCCGATGGACGCACGACGAGCGAGACGACCGAGCCCGCGGGCGGCGGTGGCGGTGGCGCTCGGGTGCGCGGCGCTCCTCGCGGCCGGGTGCGAGAGCGACGGCGAGACCGGGATCACCCCGTGGCGAGAGGCGCTGCCGGACCTCGGCGCGCTGTACTACGCCTTCCCGGACGTGGACGCGGCGACGGCGGCCGAGGCGTCGGCGCCGGGGGTGCAGGCGGCGCCGCTGGTCGGGGCCGAGAGCGAGCTGTACGCGGCCGGGCGCGACGCGACCAAGACCGTCAACCGCGCGATCGACGCGTACCTGGTGGCCGCGCAGCGCGTGATGCGCAACCTGACGCCGCGGCGGGTCTCCGACAGCCGCGTGGTGTGGCGCGGGATCGCGCCGAACGCCCTCGACGAGGATCTGCTGGTCGTGCAGCGGGCCGACGACGGCCACTTCGAGTACGCGCTGTGGTCGCGCGACCAGGTGCGAGCCGAGGCTCAGTGGCGCTTTCGGCTCTACGGCAGCACGACGCCGGTCGACGGCGCGCGGCGCGGGCGCGGCGTGCTCTGGGTCGACCTCGAGGGCGACCGCCTCCCCGGGACGCGCGGCAAGGTGCTGGCGCTGTGGGAGAACCTGCGCAACAAGAAGGAGGTCGCGGTGACCTTCTTCGCGGCGACCACCGACGAGGACGCGCCGGCGCGGACCCGGAGCTTCATCTTCCAGCGGTCCGACAGCGGCAACCTGATGGCGTTCGGCCCCGAGCTGGTCGACGTCCACGACACGCCGGACCGGGCGGCGCTCGAGGAGGTGCGGCTCTTGACCCGGTGGACGTCGGGGGGCTCGGGGCGGAGCGACGCGACGGTGACCGCGGGGGACGTCGCGGCGAGGGGCTATGCGGTGCTGTTTCGAACCGAGTGCTGGGCGTCGCCGGATCACGCCGTGCGCTACGAGGCGACCGCGGTGCGCGCGCGCACCAACGCGGGGGCCGGCCCGCTCCAGGTCCTCAAGGAGGACGGCGATCGGGCGGCCTGCCCGCTGGCCGAGCCGGAGACGGCGGTGGTGCCGTCCATCGGCGACGAGCCGGAGGAGCCGGCGCTGCCGCCGGAGGCCAGCGAGCCGACGCCGTGACCGCGGGGATGTCGCCTTGACTCAGCGCGGGGGTTGGCGCCCATCATCGGGCCCATGACCTCCCCCGACGCGCCGGATCCGAGCCTCGTCCTGTGGTTTCGCCAGGACGTGCGGCGGGCGGTGCGGGCGGCGTGGCTGCGCGCGTTCGTCTTCGTGTTCCTGGCGATGGCGTTTCTGACGGCGCCGCTGAGCGCGTGGGAGTCGCCGACCGCGCTGCAGGTGGTGGGCTGGATCTTCGGCGGGGCGTGCCTCGTGACGGGGCCGATCTACCTGATGGTGCGCCTGCAGCGGATCCTGGCGCCGGACATCTACCTGGCGGTGCACCGCGGGGGCGTGTCGTGGCATGACGAGGCGGACAACCGCTTCGTCGCGTGGGACCAGATCCGGGAGGTGCGCGCGCGGGAGGGGAGCGCCGGGATCGTCTTGGAGTTGGACGGCCAGGAGGACCTGGTGGTCGCCGAGGCGTTCGTCGACGTGACCAGCGCCGAGCTTGCCGAGCTGCTGACGGAGCTGCTGCAGAAGGCGCTGCTCGGGTTGCCGGTGCGACCGCGGTCGTGGCCGCGCTGAGCCAAGCAACGGCAGGGCGAGGACCGGAGTCCTCCGCAGGTCCTCGACCGATGGGATGGGAACTGGGTCCAGCTTCGGCAAAGGATCACGAGCTCTGAGGTCACCCGGGGCCGTCGGGGTGCGCTCGTAACGGCGGGGCGGCTCTGGTACGCTGCCAGCGCTCGCGCAGCCGCCCGTCACGAGGTCGCCCGAGCGCCTGGTCAGCCCCTACCTTCGGAGGCGAGGTCGCGATGCGCACGCTTCGTTCCATGGCAATCTTCATCGTCCTGGCCCCCTTCGTCGCGTGCGGCGGAGACGACACCACGCCCGCCGACACCAGCGGCGTCGACACGACGGCGGACACCGCCGGCGACGCGGCCGACGTCGCGGCGGACACGGTCACGCCGATCGCGTACACGAAGCCGGACTACTTCCCGGCCAAGGACAGCGACGCCGACGAGGTGCTCGGGCTCGCGGCGCTCGGGCTGAGCGGGCCGGTGCGGGTCGTCTACGACGGGCGCGGGATCCCGCACATCTTCGGCGACGACGTCAACGACATGGTGAAGGTCCAGGGGTACGTCACCGCCCGGGACCGGATCTTCCAGATGCACACGCTGCGCTCGGCCGCGAGCGGGCGGCTCGCGGAGGTGACCGGATCGGGGGCGCTGTCAGGCGATCTGTACCTGCGGCTGATCAAGCTTGGCCGCACCGCACAAAAGATGGCGACCAAGACGCAGAGCGACGACCCGGAACTCTATGCTGCAATGCAAGCGTACGCGGACGGGGTCAACGTCTTCATCGCGCGGATGAAGGCCGGGGACGAGCCGGCGCCGCCCGAGGTGCAGATCTTCGGGTCCGCGATGCTCACGCCGTGGACCCCCGTGGACACGATGACGATCGTGCGGCTGCAGACCTGGGACCTCGGGTTCGACGACGGGGATTACTCGCGGTTGGCGGACATCTTGGCGATCCAGGCCAAGCACGCCGGCACGGCGCTCGAGGGGGTCGAGGAGGACTACTTGAACTTCACGCCCATCCGCGAGGTGGCGACGCTCGAGCCCGACGGCGGGGCGAACCAGGCGGGGACGTGGGACGTGTCGGCGACGCTGGCGAGCCCGCTCTTCGCGAAGATCAGCCGGGAGCGGCTCGAGGGGATGAAGCGGGAGTTCGAGCGCCTCGAGGAGGGGATGCACCACCCGTTCCGCGGGCCGGACTTCGGGAGCAACAACTGGGCGATCTCGGGGGCACACACCGCGAGCGGGCGGCCGCTGGTGGCCAACGACACCCACCTGGCGCTGCGCAACCCGGCGGTCTTCTATCAGGTGGCGATGTCGAACGCGCTGGCGGGCGGCGGGTTCGACGTGAACGGCGTGAACTTTGCCGGCGCGCCGGGGATCACCCTCGGGCACAACGCGAACGCGGCGTGGGGGGGGACGGTCTTCGCGTCGGACGTGACCGACGTGTACGTCGAGCGGCTGACCGCGGACAAGCGGTCGGTGTTCTACGACGGCGGCGAGGTCGCGCTCGAGGAGCGGGTCGAGACGTTCCGGTTCCCCCAGCCGGGCGGCGGCGCGACGTGCGTATCGGAGGGGCCGTCGTGGCTGGCGCTGGTCCCGACGAGCGAGCGCGTCGAGGACGGCGTCTGCGTGTTGGACGTGACCTTCTTCGACGTGCCGCACCACGGCCCGATCATCCCGTGGAGCTTCCAAGAGGACGCCGACGGCGACCTGATCGCGTTCTCGATCAAGTGGACCGGATACGAGGCGACGGGGGAGCTGTCGGCGATCTGGGCGCTGAACAAGGCGACCAGCGTGGCGGAGATCAAGGCGGCGCTCGACGTGTTCGGGGTGGGCGCCCAGAACTGGGTGTTCGGGCTCAAGAGCGGCGAGATCGGTTGGTATCCGTCACATGACATCCCGAAGCGAAAGAACATCGAGCGCGGCGACACGCTCTACCCGCCGTTCCTGCCCATGCCCGGGGACACGAAGGACACGGACTGGGACGGGGTCGTGGCGCGGGCGGATCTGCCGCAGGCGGTAGACCCCGCGAAGGGGTATCTGGTGACGGCCAACGCGGACCCGACCGGGCGGACCTTCGACAACGACCCGTTCAACGACGGGCCGTACATCGGGTTCACCGGGTGGACGGTGGGCTTCCGCGAGGGGCGCGTGACGGACCTCGTGGGGTCGCTGGTCGCGGCCGGTGGGGTGACGCCTGAGGCGATGCAGGGGGTGCAGGCGGACGACCGGTCGAACTTCGGGGCGGTGATGACGCCGTACCTGTTGGCGGCGATCACGGCGGCGAAGAGCGGCGACGACCTGGTCGCGCAGGGGATGCTGGACAGCCGGGTGGACGGCGCCACGCAGCTGCTGACGGCGTGGCAGGACGCCGGCTATCGGGCGCGCAGCGGGGTCGACGCGGAGACCGGGAGCGTCGAGGCGCGGTCGGCGGCGGCGACGGCGCTGTTCAACGTGTGGGTGGTGATGCTGGTGCGCGACGTCCTGGGGCCGCACGAGCTGAGCCGGGGTGGGGACCACAAGCGGGCGCAGCTCCTGTGGCGCATGGCGGCGGTGCCCGAGACCATGACGAGCTGGGACGCGACGGCGCAGGACAGCCTGCTGTGGGACCCCGACGTCACCGACGAGGTCGTGGTCACGCGCACCCAGGCGATGGTGAAGAGCTTGATCGAGGCGCTGGACTTCCTCGAGGCGACGGACAAGGTCGGCGTGCCGCAGAGCGGCGGCTTCGGCAGCGCGGACACGACGACCTGGCGCTGGGGGCTCTTGCACACGCTGACGCTCAAGCACAACGTCTCGGCGGCGTTCAACATCCCGACGGCGGCGGAGCACCCGAACGGCTTCCCGCGGCACGGCGACACCTTCTGCGTCGATGCCTCCCACGCCGGCTACGGGGACACGCGCTTCACGTTCACGTCCGGGCCGGCCATCCGCAACGTCTACGAGCTGCTCGACACGCCCACCTACCTGGGCGTCATCCCGGGCGGCCAGGCGGAGAACCCGGCCTCGCCGCACTACCGCGACGAGATGGACCTGTGGGTGCAGAACGAGGCGCCGCTCATCCCCTACGCCCCCGACGCGGTGATCGCGGCGAAGGAGCGGATCGTGGACTTCGTCTCGCCGCAGTAGCGGCCCGCGCGCGCTGCGCGCGGCTGGACACGAAGCGACCTCCGGGCGTCGTGACGCGACGACCGGGGGTCGTTTCGTGTCCGCCTCCCTGTGATCTTCGTCGCTGGTTGAAGGAGATCGGGCGGATCCGTATCACCCATGACTCAGAGTCGTTGGGGAGGGCGTGGTCGTGATTTCAGGAGGTTGCGACGCCGGACCGTGATCCAGCGTGATACACCCACGCCTCCCCGGCTGCCCCAGGTGGGCCTCTCATCGGCCTACCCTCGGCTGAACACGAGACGTGTTGACTTGTGATACAGCGTGACGCATATCTGGCTCACAACGTGACACAAGGATGCCTCATGTCCGACGAGAAGAACGAGCGGGTCCTGCACACCCGGATCCCCGAGTCCCTCGACAAGGAGCTCAAGGACAAGGCGTCGAGCCTCGGGATGTCGGTGTCGAACCTCGTCCGCAACATCCTCAACAACGCCATCGACCTCGTCGAGGACGTCATCAGCGACTCGGGCCGGGTGGCGCGGACCGCCCGCGCCAACCGACAGCCCGGCGAGGGCTTCGCTCCCGGACCGCCGCTGATCATCGGCTGGCAGCAGCTCGTGTTGCAGCGCAACGCGGTGTGCGACGGCTGCAACGAGATCCTGCCGCGGGGCGCCGACGCCGCCGTCGCCGTGACCGAGCTGCCGAGCCCGCGCCTCATCCTGTGCATCCCCTGCATGGAGGCCCAGACCCATGAACCTTGACGCCGACGCCCCCTCCTTCGACGCCGCCGCCCTCGCGCGCACCGTCGACGGCCTCCTCCAGCGCTTTGGCGCCACCCTCGGCAAGGCCGAGCGCCTCGTCGCGGACGCGCGCCGCGACTCCCGCGCCGTCGCCGCCAGCTCCCGCGAGGTCGTCGCCGCCACCCGCGCCGCCGGTCGCATGCTGCGCCGCACCATCCCGCGCACCGCCCGCATCGTGCGCACCCTCGCCCCGATCGCCGCCGCCTATCGCGTCCACGCCGGGCGCGCCCCGTTCCTCACCGCCGAGGCCGCTCAGATCCGCCTCGACGCGCTCCACGCCCGCTCGGCCGAGCGCGTCCACGACCTCTGCGTGGAGCTCGGCGGCGCCATCCTCAAGGTCGCGCAGTTCGCCTCCTGCCGGGTCGATCTCCTGCCGGCCGCCTGGACCGACACCCTCGGCCGCCTCCAGGACCAGGTCCCCCCCGCCCCCTTCGAGGACGTCCTCGCGCTCCTCACGAGCGAGCTCGGCGCCCCGCCGGACGAGGTCTTCGCGACCTTCGACCCAGCGCCGATCGCCGCCGCCTCCCTCGCACAGGTCCACGCCGCGACGCTGGCCGACGGCACCCCCATCGTCGTCAAGGTCCAGCGCCCCGGGGTCGCCGACCTCGTCGCCACCGACCTCGCCGCGCTCCAGCTCATCGCTGACCGCCTCGGTGACGCCTTCCCCGAGGTCGACTCGGCGACCTTCGTGACCGAGCTCGGGCGCTCGGTCCAGGCCGAGCTCGACTACACCGCCGAGGCCCACCACATGGCCCTCGTCCGCGAGCACCTCGCGGGGCACGCCAGCGTCATCGTCCCGGCGCCGCACCTCCCGCTGTGCACCGCCCGCGTCCTCGTCATGGAGCGCGTCGAGGGCACCCGCCTGCCCGACTTCCTCGCGTCCTGCGCCGCGGGCGGCGAGCCCGGCGCCGCCGACCGCGACGCCGTGCTGCGCCACCTCGTCGACGCCTACGCCGCCAAGATCCTCGTCTACGGCGTCGTCCAGGCCGACCCCCACCCGGGCAACTTCCTCGTGACCCCCGGCGGCCGCCTCGCGCTCCTCGACTTCGGCGCGATCCTGACGCTCTCCCCCGAGGCCCGCCACGCCTGGGCCGAGCTCGCGGGCGCCGCGCTCGCCCGCGACACCGCCAAGATCGGGGCGCTCTTGGGCCGACTCGGCTTCGTCCCCCACAGCGGCGACCCCGCAGTCCTGGCGAACCTGGCCGAGCTCGCCCTCGACACCTTCCGCGACGGCGCCGTCGACCTCGGCGCCATCGACATGCGCGCCGAGCTCGACCGCGGCCTCGCCCTGCTCCGCGACACCCCGGTCGCCTCCGTCCCGCGCGACTTCGTCCTGCTGTCGCGGGTCGTCGGCGCGCTGGCCGGCCTGCTCGTCGGCCACGGCGTCCGCTTCCCGCTGTTCCCCGTCGTCTGGCCCCACCTCCAGCGCGCCCTCGCCACCGCACCGGAGGTCGCCCCCACCGCGCCTTGACGGCTCCTCGCACGCGAGCGCCGGCGCGGCGTCCCCGCGCCCGGCGCTACTGCCCCGCCGCCAGCGCGGAGATGCTGCGCAGGGTCGGGATGTAGTTCGCGTCGTCGGTGTGCAGCGTGACCTCGACCTCGATGACCCGCCCCACGGCGTTCACCGCCAGCGGCAGCGCCTGCGGCGGGAACGCCCCGTAGTAC
>PHBI01000014.1 GCA_002841945.1 Deltaproteobacteria bacterium HGW-Deltaproteobacteria-14 | reverse complement strand
GTGGACCCGGCGGCGGCGAAGACGCCGGCGGCGGCGTTGACGACGCTGGTCCTGAGGACCTCGGTCAGGCCCGCGTCGTCGACGCGGGCGCGGCTGTAGACGGTGAGCGCGGAGGCGACCACGGCGCCCGAGTCGACGAGGCCGAGATCGTGGGCGAAGTCGTCGCCGGTGAACGCCCCGGGCGCGGCGTTGACGACGCTCGTCCGGTCGCCGGCGACGGGGTACTCGCCGCCGCCGTCGTAGGTGTCGGTGGCGTAGACGGTGAGGGGCACGGCGACCACCGGGCCGCTGATCCCGGTGTCGAAGGGCGAGACGAAGCCGTCGCCGAGGAAGGCGGCCGGGGCGCCAGCGATGACGCTGGTCGAGCCGTCGTTGGTCCCGTCGAAGGTCTGCGCGCGATAGACCGTCAGCGGGGCCGCGACGACGGTCCCGGGCTCGAGGGGCACCGCGTTGGGGATGAGCACGCCCGTCGGCTCGCTCGGCGGGCCGGTGCCGACCTCGTTCGAGGCGTAGACGACGCAGGTGTACTCCTTGCCGTTCTCGAGCCACAGCACGGTGGCCTCGAGGTTCGGCGTCACGACCGTCCCGTCGGGGCCGTTGCCGTCGACCGCGGTGCAGACGACGGTGTAGACGAGGTTCGGCGAGCCGCCGTTGTCGCTCGGGGGGAGCCAGGTCAGCCAGATCTGCCGATCCTGGCCGCCGGCGTCGATGATGACCGGCTTCCACGGGGGATCGAGCTCGTCGATCGGGGTGTCGGAGTAGACCTCGACGGTGGTCTGGCTCGGGGCGGTCCCGAAGCCGACGTCGATGGTCTTGACGCCGACGACGCCCGGCGCCGTGAAGGTGAAGGTGAACGACGTGCCGACCGCCGGGCTCAACGCCGTCACGCCGCCGTCCGGGGTGACGCTGACGGTGAAGTCGTCGCGGACGGCGAGGATCTGGACGCCGTTCGCCCGCGGGATGACGGTGCAGAGCGTCGAGTGGCCGGGGAGCAGGCGGTCGTCAGCGCAGCTCACGGTCGAGGTCGCGTCGGGCGTCGCGTAGACCGTCAGGTCGGTCGTGGCCGCCGCGCCGTCGCTGATGGTCATCGCGCCGGTCGTCGCGCCGGCCGTGTACGTGAAGGTCAGGGCCGTGCCGTAGGGCTGCTGGATGGGGCCGACGGTGCCGTCCGGGCTCGCGCTGGGGTTGAAGTTCGACGCGAGCGCGACCACCGGGGCGCCTTCGCGCAGGGGGGTGATGGTGCAGAGGGTCGACGCGCCGCTCAGCAGGAAGGTGTCGGCGCAGCTGAGCGTGGACGAGTTGTCCGGCACGCCGAGGACGGTGACCGTGGTCGTCGCGCCGACGCCGGTGTCGATGGTCACGACCTGAGAGGTCGCCGGCGCCGTGAACGTGAAGGTGAACGAGGTGGTCAGCTCCTGCGGGCTGACCCCGCTGACGGTGCCGGCGCTGGCGCTCAGGCCGTCGAAGTCCTGGTACTCGACCGGGACGAGGAGGCCGTCCTGGCGCGGCGTGATGACGCACAGGGTCTGCTCGCCCGGCAGCAGCGTGTCGTCGGCGCAGACCACGACGGTCGTGTGATCGGGCGTGCCGACCTGGATCTCGAGCTCCTGGGTCTCCGCGCGGTAGCTGGCGTAGAAGCGGTGCCCGTCGGAGTCGGTGTAGATCGTCTTGACCTCGTCACCGGCGTCGAGCTGGTAACGGCCGCAGGTGTAGGCGCCGCCCTCGATGAGGGGGACGGCCCACTGCACGGCCGGCCAGCGGACGTTAGGCGGGGTCTGGCCGATGTTGAAGTCGCCGTTCGACGCCGAGGCGAGCCCGTGGAGGATACAGGTGTCGAGCTGCTCGAAGGCGTCGCTGTTGAGGCCGATGGCGACGTTCCAGTAGGCCTTGTTCCACGAGGTCGTGGCGTCGAGGAGCTCGACGCCGCGGTAGACGGCCGCCTGGAACAAGAGGCGCTCGGTGTCGGGGAGCGGGCCGGGGAAAGGCGGGTTGAGGTTGCCGGGACCGCCCGCGGTGTTGACGTCGAAGGGCCCGCCGCCCGAGCACAGGATCTCGACCGGGTCCATCCACAGATAGGTGTCCTGCCCCGGCCCGGCGGTGCAGGCGAAGCCCATCACCGCGGTCCTCTCGCGCTTGCCGGTGAGCGGGTTGAAGAGCAGCTCGAGCGGCGCATCCTGCTCGGTCAGGCAGTCGAACTTCGCCGAGCAGAAGATGTCGTCGAAGCTGATGGCGATGTCGAAGAAGCCCGTATCGGCGGCGACCGCAGCGGTGAACTCGAAGGTGACGCTGACGTCCTGCTGCTCCTGGCAGTCGACGAGCTGGACGAGCGGGTCGTTGGCCGGCGCCGGGTTCGCGAAGGCGACCGGGCCGTTGGGGTCAGACATGCTGACGATGGACAGCTCCACCTGGTTCGGGTTGGCCGCTGGATCGCAGGTGCCGACGTAGCTGATCGCGCCCGCGCCGTCGCCGAACTGGGTCGACGCGACCTCGCGCGTCCACACCGTCTGCCCGCCGGCGCCGACGACGGTGACCTGGTAGACGACCTCGCTCACCGGCCCCAGCGACAGCGGCACCGCCCGCACCTCGAGGCGCCCTTCGGCGGGACCGGAGGTCGTCGGTGCGGGTTCGCAGGAGAACAGCGCGACCGCAGCGAACACCTGCAACAGCGCAATGCGCCTGCCGGGTCCGCCACCGCCGTACCGTCCGGTGGGCGCGCGCGTTGGCAATTGTTGGTTCGCTCAGGAAAAAGCGCCAGGAGGGACGCTTGGCTTAAGTGTTCACAGGAACATCGAAAATCGTCAAGGTGCGGCGCAGTAGACAGTAACGCGCCAGGGGCAGTGAACGGTGCTCTCTCGTCTTCGTTCTGCTTGTTGCCACGCATCATGCCAGCCCTCGAAGCGAGGCGACGCGGCGCTGCATTTCTTGCGGTTTTTGGCATTTCTGGCGCGCCGTGCCCGGCGCCGTCGCGCTCTGTCGCGATCCCTCCGGCGGCACTGAGCGGGTGGCTCTCGTCCCCGGGTGGTGGCGCGCATCGGAAGCTTTGCGCTTTTGACGGGCTCGTGTGAGAAGAAGCGCCGTATCGACCCCGGCGCGGCGGCGCCCACGCCCCCGCGGCGGCAGCCCTGCGCGGCGCGCCCGGTCTCGGACTAAGGACGGGGGCGGCCGCGTTCAGGGTACGATTCCGGAGGAAGACATGCTCGCAGCCCGCACCACCACCCTGCTCATGACCCTCGCCCTCGGCTCGGCGCTCGCCCTGCCGGCCACGGCGACAGCCCACACCCCCGACCAGACGGCCCACTACCTGGCCGGGATGGCCAGCGAGGGCTTCGCGGCCGACGCCGCCGACCTCAAACAGGTCGCGACGTACGCGAAGGCCGTCGAGCCCAAGTGGGCGAGCTACTGGAAGCGCATCGCCACGCCGATGATCGACTGGGCCCACGCGGAGCTCGCGCAGACCCCGGGGGAGACCGTCTTCTACCCCTTCTCCGGCCCCGACTTCCCGACGGTCGCGCAGCTCTACCCCGACGCCGGACGCTACATCCTCGTGGCGCTCCAGACCGGCGGCCGCGTCCCGCGCCTCGACGCGATGAACCCCAAGCACCTGCGCCTCTACCTCGACCTCTTCAAGCGCGGCTTCACCGACTTCACCCGGCGCGGCTACTTCCGCACCGACGACCTCAAGGCCGACACCGGGCGCGAGCGCACCATCGAGGGCATCACCCCGGTCCTGATGGCCTTCGCCGCGCGCATGGGCTTCACCGTCGACTCGGTCACCGCGGTGCGCATCAGCGCCGACGGCAAGTCCCTCGAGCCGCACCCCGGCCCCGCCGACGAGGTCGCCACCTGGGACTCGGTGCGCCTCGCGCTCACCCGCCCCGACGGCAAGAAGGTCACCCTCGACTACGTCCACCTCGACCTGTCCGACGACTACCTCAAGCAGCACGACAACGCCCGCACCTGGCTCACCCGCGCGTCGAGCCACCGCACCTTCACGAAGGCCGCCTCGCACCTCATGCAGAAGCCGTTCTTCTCGGTGGTCCGCGACGCCCTGATCGGCCACGCGCCGAGCGTCGTCCAGGACGAGACCGGCCTCGACTACAAGGACCTGAACAAGGCCTTCGACGTCACCCTCTACGGCAAGTTCGACCGCGCCTACCACCTGTGGACCGAGGGCGTGCAGCGCGAGCTGGTGACCGCCTACAAGGCGGCCAAGGGCACCAAGAAGCTGCCGTTCCGCGTGGGCTACACCAAGGACGCCGGCTCCTGCCTCCAGGTCGCGACCCGCAAGCCCTGACGCCGGTGGACGGTGGGCCTCCCGCCCGCCTCGCTTCAGACGGTGGCCGTCCCGCCCGCCTCCGCGTCCATGTGCGCTACGGCCGCTGCGCCGCCGTCACAGCGCGTCGAGGTCGCGCGTCCCGTAGACCACCCGCTCGATGGTCCCATCCCCGCCCACGTAGACGAAGCGCGGCAGCGTCCACGCCTCGTAGGTGCGGTGTACGGGGTACGGCGCGGACTCGATGGCGACCCGGTCGGGGAACGGGGCGCTCCAGCCGGCGAAGAACGCGTCGAGGCCGGGCGGCTTGTCCCGACTCACCGCGACGATCGCCAGCCCGCGCTCGGCCGACCGCGCCATGAGCGTGGGCAGCGCGGCCTTGCACGGCTTGCACCACGTCCCCCAGAAGAAGATGACGTAGCGCTCTCCGGCGGGGACCGGCGCCCCGCGGTACCACGCGAGGCTCTCGAGGCTCGGCGCGGCCTCCCCGGCCTGTGGGCCGCCGTACGGGTGGACCGTCAGCGCCTCATCGGGCAGGTCGTCGTCGGGATCGGGCGCCGCGGCAGCGGGGGCGGCCGCCGGGGCCTCCACCGCGGGGGCCGGCTCCACGGGCGCGCTGGCGCACCCCGTGACGAGGGCCGCCCACCCCGACGCCACCAACCCCGCCAGGCGGGCGCTCAATTCGCGCCCGCGAGCCGGACCTTCACCTCGCGGCGCGCCCCGTTGCGGTCGACCTTCAGGACGACCTGATCGCCGACGTCGTGCGGATCGAGCGCCCTGAGCAGGTCCGTCGTGTCGACGACGTCCTCGGCGTCGATGCCGACGATGACGTCTCCGAGCTGCACCCCGCCGCGCCGGTCATAGGCGAGCCCGAGCAGGCCGGCCGCCGCCGCCGGCGAGTCCGGGCGGACGTCGCGGATGACGACCCCCTTGACCCCGAAGCGGCGCGACATCTGGCTCGACAGCAGCGAGACCCCCATCGCCGGCCGCGCCGCCCGCCCGTACTTGATGAGCTGCGGCACGATGCGGTTGACCGTGTCCACCGGGACGGCGAAGCCGATGCCGGCGCTCGCCCCCGACGGGCTCTGGATGGCGGCGTTGACGCCGATGAGCCGGCCGTGGGAGTCGAGCAGCGGGCCGCCGGAGTTGCCGGGGTTGATCGCGGCGTCGGTCTGGATGACGCCGAAGATCCGCCGCCCGCTCATCGCGTCGATCTCGCGGTCGAGGGCGCTGACGACGCCGGTCGTCAGCGTCTGATCGAGACCGAACGGGTTGCCGATCGCCATCGTGAACTGCCCGACCTTCAGGTTCTGCGAGGTCCCGCGGGTGATCGGGTGGAGGCGCTCGGCGCCCACGTCGATCTTGAGGACCGCGAGGTCGGAGTCGGGCGCCGCGCCGACCAGGGTCGCCGGGACCTCCTCGCCGTCCGACAGCGTCACGACCGCCTCGCTCGCCTCGGCGATGACGTGGAAGTTGGTGACGACGTGACCGTCGGCGTCCCAGATGAAGCCGCTGCCGCTGCCCTTGGGGACGCGGTGGACGTTCATCCCGAAGCGACTCCGCACGTCCTGCAGGGTCGTGATGAAGACCACCGAGGGCGAGGACCGCTCGAAGAGCTCGACCATCGCCTGCTCGCCGACGAGCAGGCCGCCCTCGGGCGCCTCCGGCGCCGGTTCGACGCCCCGTGCCGGCGCGACCGCCGCGGCGAGCGCCCCCTCGGCGTCGGTGGTCACCTCGTCCGCGACGCGGACCTCGCGCGGCGTCGGATCGCCGCCGGTCGTCGCGATCGCCCCGACCCGGGCCGGTGGCGCGCTCGCCGCGCTTATCGGCGCGGCGGGTGCGGGCCCGGAGCCCCCCGAACCGAACGCGATCCACGCCATCAACCCGACGTTCAGCGCCGCCAGGACCACGACCAGGATCCCGAGCCCCTTCGCGCGACCGCTCATCTCATGCCTCCGTCTGTGTCGTTCGGCGCGCGGCCCCCGCTCGATCCCGCTCGGGTCACCTCGCGCCCGTCGTCGGGTCCAGCAAACGCCATCCACCGATTTTCCTTCCCGGCACCGCCAGCGCCCCGCGGGGGCCCGCGCCGGCCAGGCTCGGCGCCCTCGCGCCCACGGCGCAGGGTAGGTCCGAGCGGTCCCGCGGACCAGTGGAACACACCAGACTTGACCCGCTCCGGTCAAAGCCGTATATCCCCGCGGCCCGAAGACCCGTCGGAGACCCTGTGGCAAAGAAGAGCAAGATCAATCACAACGAGAAGCGCAAGCAGCTCGTCGCGAAGTACGCTGCGAAGCGCAGCGAACTCAAGTCGATCATCCAGAGCCCGCTGACGGCCCGCGCCGATCGCGAGCTGGCCCGCCAGGCCCTGGAGAAGATCCCGCGCAACGCCAACCCGAACCGCGTACGCAACCGCTGCGTCCTGACCGGCCGGCCCCGCGCGTACTACCGGAAGTTCGGGCTGTCGCGTATCGCCCTGCGCGAGCTCGCGCTCCAGGGCGAGCTGCCGGGCGTCACCAAGGCGTCCTGGTAACTCGGCCGGCAGGTCGGCACCCGGAGGGCGAAGCTGGTCCCGTAGGTCGACGAAGTCGGCCGGAGGGAGCCGCGGAGACCGCAGGGGGGCGACCGATACGATGTCGGTGTCCAGCTAGAAGGGCCCGTCAGGGCTCGGATGGTCGTGACCGCCCCCGGGCGGTCGGACCGCCCCCGGTCGCACAGCCGGATCGCGTCGCTCGCACGTCCCCTCCACCGCGCCACCGCGCCGCGCGAGAGGGTGACGCCGCGGACGGCGCCTTTGTGCGTTGCCTCCAGCCAGCCCTCGACTCTCCCGTCTCGACCTAGCCGAGACCTCGCTCGCGAGCTTCTTTTGCGTGTGCGTGATCGCCGTGCCCGCCCAGCGCTGGCGGGTGTGCGGTTCGCACGCTGTGAAGGAACGTTACATGCGTGTGTTTGGGACGTGACGGGGCTGGGTTCGGTCCCTATACTGCCGCCCACTTGACCGCGCCGCCCGCCGCTTGGGTGGCGCCAAGAAGGGCACCACGATGAGCACAGACACCTCCTCTCCCCTCGGGGATCCCGGTTCCAACGGGCGGAGCGTCGAGTCCCTCGAGACGGTCGCGATTCGGTTCGCCGGAGACTCCGGTGACGGGATGCAGCTGACCGGTACTCAGTTCACCTCGACCACCGCCATCGTTGGAAACGACCTCGCCACGCTGCCGGACTACCCCGCCGAGATCCGGGCCCCCGCGGGCACGCTCGCGGGCGTCTCCGGCTTCCAGGTCCAGTTCGGGAGCTCCGACATCTATACGCCGGGGGATCGTCCCGACGTGCTGGTGGCGATGAACCCGGCGGCGCTCAAGGCCAACCTCAAGGACCTCGAGCCCGGAGCGATGATCTTCGTCAACTCGGACGCCTTCGACGCGCGCTCGTGTGAGAAGGTCGACCTGCCTCCCACGGTCCTGGGAGACGGCACCCTCGACGCCTTCCGCGTCTTCGAGGTGCAGTTCACGACCCTGACCCGCGGCGCCCTCGAGGGCAGCGATCTGACCACCCGTGAGAAGGACCGCTGCAAGAACTTCCTGGCGCTGGGGCTGATGTACTACTGCTTCAGCCGCCCCCTCGAGCACACCGAGAAGTGGCTCGACCAGAAGTTCGCCAAGAAGCCCGACATGGCGGAGGCGAACAAGTTGGTCCTGCGGGCCGGCTTCAACTACGGCGTCACGACCGAGGCCTTCGCGGTCAGCTACAAGGTGCCGCCCGCCTCCATCGCCCCCGGCGTCTACCGCCAGGTGACCGGCAACACCGCGACCGCGATGGGCTTCGTCGCGGCGGCGCAGCTCGCCAAGAGCGACCTCTTCCTCGGGTCCTACCCGATCACCCCGGCCAGCGACATCCTGCACGAGCTCTCGAAGTACAAGCGCTTCGGGGTCAGGACGTTCCAGGCCGAGGACGAGATCGCGGCGGTCGCCTCGGCGATCGGCGCGGCCTTCGGCGGCAACATCGCCATCACGACCACCAGCGGCCCGGGCCTCGCGCTCAAGGGCGAGGCCATCGGCCTGGCGATCATGACCGAGCTCCCGCTGGTCATCGTCGACGTGCAGCGCGGCGGCCCCTCGACGGGCCTCCCGACCAAGACCGAGCAGTCGGACCTGCTGCAGGCGATGTACGGCCGCAACGGCGAGGCGCCGATGCCGGTCATCGCGGCGGCGACGCCGGCGGACTGCTTCGACATGGCCATCGAGGCCGTGCGCATCGCGACGAAGTACATGACCCCGGTGATGCTGCTCACCGACGGCTACATCGCCAACGGCGCCGAGCCGTGGAAGGTGCCCGACGTCGCGAGCCTGCCCGACCTGACGGTCCACTTCCGCACCGAGGTCGAGGGGTTCCAGTCCTACGACCGCAACCCCGTCACCCTCGCGCGCCCCTGGGTGCGAGCCGGGACGCCCGGGCTCGAGCACCGCATCGGCGGCCTCGAGAAGGCGGACGGGTCCGGCACGGTGTCGTACGACCCCGACAACCACGAGCACATGAACCGCATCCGCGCCGAGAAGGTCGCGCGCATCGCCGCCGACATCCCCGACGCGGAGGTCATCGGCGACGATCACGGCGACGTGCTGATCGTCGGCTGGGGCGGGACCTACGGCGCGCTGCGCGCCGCGACCGCGCTGCTCCGCAGGAAGGGGCACAAGGTCAGCTTCATGCACCTCCGGCACATCAACCCGATGCCGGGCAACGTCGAGCGGATGCTGAAGTCCTTCCGCACGGTGATCGCGGCCGAGCTCAACCTCGGGCAGCTGCGCCACCTCCTGCGCGAGCGTTACCTCGTCGATGTGAAGGGCCTCAACAAGATCCAGGGCCAGCCCTTCAAGATCTCCGAGATCGTCAAGAAGATCGAGGCCGTCCTCGAGACCCCCAGCCAGGAGGCCGTGCTGTGACTGCCGTGACCGTCGCCCCCAACCCCGTCAAGCTGACACGAAGCGACTTCAAGACCGAGCAGGAGGTGCGCTGGTGCCCCGGCTGCGGGGACTACGCCATCCTGGCCCAGTTCCAGAAGCTGTTCCCGACCCTCGGCCTGCCGCGCGAGCAGTTCGCGGTCATCAGCGGCATCGGCTGCTCGTCGCGCTTCCCGTACTACATGAACACGTACGGGTTCCACACGATCCACGGGCGCGCGCCGGCGGTCGCGACCGGGCTCAAGATCATGCACCCCGAGATGCAGGTGTGGGTCATCACCGGCGACGGCGACGGGCTGTCCATCGGTGGCAACCACCTGATCCACGCGCTGCGCCGCAACATCGATCTGAAGATCGTCCTCTTCAACAACCAGATCTACGGTCTGACGAAGGGGCAGTATTCGCCGACGAGCGAGTTCGGCAAGCGCACCAAGTCGTCGCCCTTCGGGTCGGTGGACACGCCGTTCCAGCCGCTGTCGGTCGCCCTCGGCGCCGAGGGTGGCTTCGTCGCCCGCGCCGCGGACCGCGAGCAGAAGCACCTCGGCGAGGTGCTCGACGCGGCCGCCCACTTCAAGGGCGCGGCGTTCACCGAGATCTACCAGAACTGCCCGATCTTCAACGACGGCGCCTTCGCCCCGCTGACCGAGAAGGGCCAGAAGGAGGCCAACGTCATCTTCGTCGAGCACGGCAAGCCGCTCCTCTTCAACGGCGGCACCCAGGGCATCATCTTCGAGGACTTCCGCCCGAAGATCGTGAACGTCGAGGAGGTCGGGATCGACAAGATCTGCGTCCACCGCGAGGACGGCCCGCTGGGCTACCACCTCGCCCTGGCGCGGATGCACGCCCCCGAGTTCCCGACCGCCCTCGGCATCATCCGCCGGGTCGAGCGGCCGAGCTACGACGAGATGGTCAACGCCCAGGTCCAGACCGAGATCGAGAAGAAGGGCCGTGGTGATCTCCACGACCTGCTCAACAGCGGCCACATGTGGACCGTCGGCGCATAGTCAGCCGAGCGCACGCGTGAGGCGCGAGACGCCGGGCCTGCCAAGGCCCGGCGTTTTGCGTTCCGAGCTGCTGCTCCGGTCCCCATCGCGCTGGCGCGAGACATGGGGTAGTGATGGGGCGACTCTCGCGCCTTGGAGCCGTTCATGGACGAGCCGACCCCGCTCGACGTCGAGCAGCGCAAGCTGACCACCATCGCCCTGTTGCTCATCGCCGCGATCGCCCTCGGGGCGGCGCTGACGGTGCTGCGCGAGGTGGCGCTGCCCTTCGTCGTCGCGCTGCTGCTGGTGTACGTGGTGAGCCCGCTGGTCGACTACCTCGAGATGCGGCTCCGCGCCCCGCGCTGGCTGGCGCTGGTCGTCACGATGCTCATCGGCATCGCGCTGTCCCTCGGGCTCGTGCTCCTCATCGTGCAGTCCGTCGACGGCATCGAGCAGAAGCTCGAGGTCTACGGGCAGCGCCTCCTCGCCTTCGAGCAGAGCATCGTCGCCTGGCTCCAGGGCCAGGGGCTCGAGATCGACAACGACGCCGTCGTGAAGCACATCCAGGCGCTCCCGATGCAGGAGATCGTGACCGGGGCCCTCGGCTCGCTGGCCGGGATCCTGTCGAAGGCCGCCCTGACGCTGCTCTTCTTCGCCTTCCTGATCATGGGCAAGAGCCCGTGGGAGGACAAGGGCGGCGTCTGGGAGGAGATCGACCGCAGCGTCAACCGCTACCTGCGCACCAAGCTCGTCACCTCGACCGCCATCGGACTCGTCTTCGGCGGGCTGCTCTTCGCCTTCGGCATCGACCTGGCGCTCGTCTTCGGCCTGCTCGCCTTCCTGCTGAACTTCGTCCCCACCGTCGGCTCCGTGCTCGCCGTCATCGTCACCCTCCCCCTCATCTTCGTCGCGGTCGACCCCCTCGTCGGGCTCGGCATCGTCGGCGGGCTGGTGCTCGCCCAGAACGTCATCGGCAACGTCCTCGAGCCGAAGCTCATGGGCCACGGCCTCGACCTCCACCCGGCCACCATCCTCATCGGCCTCGGCCTTTGGGGGGTCATCTGGGGCGTCGTGGGGATGCTCCTCTCGGCCCCGCTGATGGCCATCATCCGGGTCGTCTTGAAGAACTACTCCGTAACCCGCCCCGTCGCCGAGCTGCTCGCCGGCCGCGTCGGCTCCCAGGCGCGCCGCTCGAGCTTGTCCCTATGACCCAACCCACCCTCGCCGACCGCCTCCCCGCCGACGCCGACGCCGACGCGCTCTTCGACCTCTTCCTCGACTGGGTCGGCGAGCGCGGCCTCGCCCTCTACCCCGCCCAGGAGGAGGCCATCCTCGAGGTCTTCACCGACAACCACGTCGTGCTCAAGACCCCGACCGGGTCGGGCAAGTCGCTGGTCGCGGTCGCGATGCACCTGCACGCCCTGGCGCGGGGCAAGCGCTCCTTCTACACCTCGCCCATCAAGGCGCTCGTCAGCGAGAAGTTCTTCGACCTGTGCGGCGTCTTCGGCCCCCAGCGCGTCGGCATGATGACCGGCGACTCGGCGGTCAACCGGGACGCCGAGATCATCTGCTGCACCGCCGAGATCCTCGCCAACATCGCCCTGCGTGAGGGGGTCGACGCCAAGGCTGACTACGTGGTGATGGACGAGTTCCACTACTACGCGGACAAGGAGCGGGGCGTCGCCTGGCAGATCCCCCTGCTGCTGCTCGAGCGCGCGACGTTTTTGCTGATGTCGGCGACCCTCGGCGACACGCGCCCCATCGAGGAGCACATCGAGCGCACGACCGGCCGCCGGGTCGCCGTCGTCAGCAGCGAGCAGCGCCCGGTGCCGCTGGCCTTCGACTACAGCGAGGAGCCGCTCCACGAGGCCCTCGCGCGCCTCGTCGATCAGGACCGCGCGCCCATCTACCTCGTGAACTTCACCCAGCGGGAGTCCGCCGAGGAGGCGCAGAACCTGATGAGCGTGAACTTCGCCAGCAAGGAGGACAAGCGCACCATCGCCGACGAGATCGCCGACGTGCGCTTCGACACCCCCTACGGCAAGGACATGCAGCGCTACCTCAAGCACGGCATCGGCCTGCACCACGGCGGGCTCCTGCCGAAGTACCGCCTCGTGGTCGAGCGCCTCAGCCGCAAGGGGCTCCTCAAGGTCATCAGCGGCACCGACACCCTCGGCGTCGGCGTGAACATCCCGCTGCGCACGGTGCTCTTCACCAAGCTCTGCAAGTACGACGGCCAGAAGACGGCCATCCTGAGCGTGCGCGACTTCAAGCAGATCGCCGGCCGCGCCGGCCGCAAGGGCTACGACGACCAGGGCTACGTCGTCGCCCAGGCCCCCGCCCACCTCATCGAGAACAAGCGCATCGAGGGTCGCGCGGCCGCCGCCGGCAAGAAGAAGTTCGTCCGCAAGCAGGCGCCCCAGAAGGGCTACGTGCCGTGGAACGAGGAGACCTTCCGGGCGCTGGTCGAGCGCCCGCCGGAGCCCCTCGAGTCCTCCTTCCAGGTGACCCACGGGATGATGGTCGACCTGCTGCAGCGCCCGGGCAACGCCTACCGCAAGGGAGGCGGCTACCGGCTGCTCATCGACCTCATCGGCAAGTCCCACGAGCACGACGGCTCCAAGCGCTACCTGCGGCGCCAGGCGCGGGCGCTCTTCAAGGGGCTCCGCCACGCCTACGTGCTCGAGGTGCGGCCCCACGAGTACCTGCGGGGGCAGGAGGTCGTGGTGCAGGCCGACCTGCAGACCGACTTCTCGATGATGCAGGCGCTGTCTTTGTTCCTGGTCGAGGCGCTCGGCGCGCTCGACCCGGACTCGCCGGAGTTCGCGCTCGACGTCGTGACCCTGTGCGAGTCGATCCTCGAGGATCCGCGCGCGGTGCTCCTCAAGCAGCTCGACAAGCTCAAGGGGCAGCTCATCAACGACATGAAGGCCGAGGGCATCGAGTACGAGGACCGGATGAAGCGCATCGAGGGTCTCACCTGGCCCAAGCCGCGCGCGGACTTCATCTACCGGCTGTTCGAGATCTTCGAGGAGCAGCACCCCTGGGTCGGCCACGAGAACGTGCGCCCCAAGTCGATCCTGCGCGACATGTACGAGCGCTACCTGTCGTTCAACGACTACGTGCGCGAGCTCGGCCTCGAGCGCATGGAGGGCGTGCTGATGCGCTACCTCACGGGGGGCTTCAAGACCCTCGTGCAGACGGTGCCCGAGATGTATCGCTCGGACGAGGTGATGGACATCATCGCGTTCTTCCGGACGGCGCTGGCGCGGGTGGACGCGAGCCTCATTCAGGAGTGGGAGCGCCTGATGTACGGCGAGGAGCGGACGGTGGTGCCGGAGCTCGCGCCGCCGCTCGACATCTCGCGCGAGCAGCGCAGCTTCCGGGCGCGGATCCGGGCCGAGCTGCACGCGCTGGTCAAGGCGCTGGCCGAGGGCGACTGGGAGGAGGCGGCGGCGTGCGTGGCGCAGGCCCCGGACGACCCGTGGGACGCGGCGCGCTTCCAGGCGGCCCTGGAGCCGTTCTTGGAGGAGCACGGCCGCTTGATCTTCGACCACACCGCGCGCCTGACCGACAAGACGACGGTGCAACCCGACGGCAAGCACCGCTGGCGCGTGTCCCAGGTCCTGGTGGACCCCGAGGGCGAGAACCTCTGGGCCATCAGCGGCGAGATCGATCTGCGCGAGGACACGGCTCCCGAGGGGCCGATGATCCTCGTCCACACCATCGGCTGACGGCGGTCCTGGGGACGGTCCGCGCAGGCCAGCGTTGAGTGCAGGGGAGCGGCGCGCTATCGTGCCGCCCATGCGCCTGACCGCCCCCATCTTCGCCGCCTCCCTCCTCGCCCCGCTCGCCGCCTGCAGCGGCAGCTCCACCGGGTCGTCGCAGACCGGCTTCGACACGAGCTTCGGTGAGGTCGCGCTGTTCGATACGGTCGTGACCGACACCGTGTACAGCGGGAACCTCCCGGCGGACTTCGGCAACCCGTGCAACGAGAACAGCGACTGCGAGACCGAGTACTGCGTCGAGGGGCCGCACGGCTTCGTCTGCTCCAAGACGTGCATCGACGAGTGCCCGAACGGGTGGGGCTGCAAGGGCATCACCAGCGGCAGCGCGGACCTCGTGTTCGTCTGCGTCCCCGACGGCGACCCGGTCGAGGACGTCGTCGAGGCGGACACCATCGAGGCGCCGGACTCCGCTCAGCCCCAGGACACCGCGCCGCCCCAGGACACCGTGCAGCCGCCGACCGGCACCCTGTGCGAGGTCGACCCCGGGGTGGGCACCGAGGCGTTCGTGACCGAGGGCCAGGGCACGAGCGAGTGGCCCGACTGCGTGACCGGCTGCACCTACGCGGCCCACGTCGGGCTCGCCGAGATCGATCTCGGGGGCCCGGGCAGCAACGCCGGCGGCCTCGGCGTCATCGACGGCGGCTCGCACACCTACGACATCGGGATCGGCCCCGACATCGACGTCATCGCGCTGCGCGCCCAGCCGCGCACGATGATCGAGATCGCGGTGCAGGCCGGGGCGAGCGGCTCGCCGATCGACCCGATCGTCTACACCAGCGACGGGTTCCAGATCCGGACGTTCAACAGCGACGTGGCCCCGGGCGACTCGTGCGCGCGCACGACGATCGCCTTCCCGTACGTGTCGGCTTCGGCCATCTACCTGGTCGTCGAGGACGGCGCGAACTACGACGCCTGGACCCCGACCGGCTACGGGCCGACCACGGTGGGGGGCACGACCTACCGCTACACCCTGCGCCTGCGGACGACGGCGTTTGCGCCGGTGGACCTCGGGACGCTCTCGGTCGGGCCGACCCACCCGGTGTCGAGCCAGGCGCTGACGCTGGGCGGCGAGACGAAGTACTACCGCTTCACGGCGCCCGCGAACGCCACCCCGACGATCAGCCTGACGCGCACCGGGTCGAGCGAGTTCGTGCCGGCCATCGCGGTCTTCAAGTCCGACCAGAACCAGATGGTGTGGCAGGACGTCGAGTGGGACGCCGACGGCAACGGCGCGGCCTCGATCACCGGCGGCTTCGTGGTCTGCAACGGCAGCTGCGGCGCCGACCCGGTCGACTTCTACTTCGCCGTCATGGACTTCAACGGCGCGGCCGGCCCCGGCACCTTCAGCTACGACCTGACGGTGAAGCTCACCCAGTAGCTGAGACCGCGTCGGAACGCGCGAGACCAGCCCGGAGAACCGCGCGGGGTCAGGCACCTTTCGGAGAACCGCGCGGGGTCAGGCACCTTTACTTTTTACTTTTGCGGCCACGAACGGCGCCACCGTCAACGCAAAAGTAAAGAGCTTCGCCACCGCCCGGCCCGCTTCGCGTCGCCCCCTGTTCCGGATGCCCCCTACTCGGAGCAACAAGAGCGCCCCGGGGTCGTATCGAACCCCGGGGCGCGGTGCCAGGACGAGTCCTGCATCCCCCGATGCGACGGCTGGCAACGGGTGTGTTGCGGAGAGCGCAAGAATTGATCGCGAGCGATCTCGCGCATCCCCATCAGTCGCGCGGGTCGCGCTCGAGCCACCCAAGGGTGTCGAGAAACTTCGCGATCTCGCGGAGATAGGAGCCGCGATCGAGGTGCAGCAGGTGGCTCCCCGGGAACCAATGCAGCCGGCAGCGCTCCCAGTGATCCCACAGGAGCCGGCTGTGTTTCGGTGGCGCGAGGCGGTCGCCGACCCCGCCGATCACCATCAGCCGCGACTTCGGGAGCGCCGGTCGCCAGCTCAGCGGGCTCGACACCGCGAGCAGCCGCCGGAGCTCCGTGATGTCGCTCTTGAAGCCGCGCATGGCCGCGCGCATCAAGGTCCCGAGCGGCTCCCACTCGAGGATCAGGTCCGCCAGCGTCACCACCGGGACGTTGGGGATCGCGAAGGCCAGGCGCGGCTCCGTGGCCGCCAGCAGCGCCGTGGTGTAGCCGCCCAGGCTCACCCCGGTGGCCCCGAGGGCGGTCACCCCGCGGTCCTCGACGAGGTAGTCGACCAGCGTCCGGAAGTCGTAGACCGCCTGCGCGAACGCCTCGTTGATGCGCGACGGGCCGCCGGCGAAGAAGCCGTGCCCCGAGAAGGGCGACAGCCGCGTCTGGCGCCGCCCGTGGAACGGCAGGTTGAAGATCGCCACGTCGAGGCCGAGCTCGCGATAGAACCACGGCAGCGCGAAGAACCACGAGTTCAGCGCGTAGCCCTCGGCGCCGAAGCCGTGGATGGCGATGACCGTCGGGCGCGGCCCGCCGCGGTGGCGCCAGTAGCGCACGTGCGCGAAGCGGTTCTGGCGATGACTCAGGTAGCTGCTGCGCAAGCGCGGGTTCACCGGCGTGAAGCCGCTCTCGAACTTGAGGTCCTCGACCACCGCGTCCCGGGGCGTGAACAGCGGCGGGCGAACCTCGCGGACCCGCATCGCGGCGCGCTCGCGCGGCTTGGCGAAGAAGCGCGCCGGATCACCGTTGCGGGCGAAGCCCTCGTAGAACTCGCGGTCCCCGAAGGCCGCCCGGAGCGCCCCCGGGTGGTAGCCCAGCGGGACGGCCAAGCCGGCCAGCGCCGCGGCGCCGCTCGTGCGCACCGCCACGTCGACCACCGCCGTGGCCTCGACCCGGAGCCGATCGATCCAGGCCAGATCGAAGCTCTCGTCGCTCTTCGCGAAGTCCCACGGCAGGCGGCTCCACCACGCCCCCGACGGCATCGAGGACGGCGCGTTGACGCAGGCCTCGTGCGCGATCCTCGAGACGACGGCGCTCCTGCTCATGGGCTCTCACATCACGGGTCGTGGGGGAGGCTGCTCTTCGGGGGCCGCAGGTAGACGTGGGGCGTGGCGAAGAGGAAGTTCGAGACGCGCGAGGTGTACACGTCGGCGTAACGCTCAATCTGCCGCGCCATGTGGCTCTTGTCGATCCCGGCGCGCATCACCGGACCCCAGCGCCCCTGCACGCGGCTGGCGCGCTCGGCGAGGGGGGCGATCTCGGTGTCGAGCTGCGCGAGCGCCTGCTTGATGCGCTCGTGCTCGGCGTCGATCTGGCCCTGCGGCGCGTCGACGGCGCCAGGGCGGCGGTGCTTGCGCCGCTGTCGCAGCAGGCGGAGCTGGGCGAGCTGCTGCTCGAGGGTCGACTTCTCCGCCATCCGCGCGCCGAGCTCGACCTCGTCGGCGTGAAAGTCATGGGCGGCCTCGATCTCGCGCTCGAGCTCGCGCAAGACCAGCGCCGTGCGCCACCGCACCGTGCTCTTGGAGACGTTGACGTCGCTGAAGATGTGGTCGCCGACGTAGAGGAAGTCGAGGCCGGAGAGGCCGAGGGCCTGCTCGACCAGCCCCGCGTGGCCGCCGAGGTAGACGCCGCCCGCCTGCGGCAGCCCCACCAGCGGGCGCAGGTGCCCCTGATCGTTGATGACCTCGAAGATCGGGTTCGAGTCGGTGAAGAAGCTCGGCTTGCGCGCCTGGATGATCACCATGTGAAAGAGGTCGCGCCACCGCATCCCGGCCGGCAGGAAGCGCTCGTAGGCGAAGCGCATCATGGCGTCGGTGAAGACCCACTCGCTGTTGGTGATGAGCAGGAGCTTCTTGCCGGCGTCCTTCTGGTCGAGGAGCGCGCGCGGGCCGTCCGGGTCGAGGTCCACGTAGCTCGCCGGATCCTGCATGATCTCGGCCTTCAGCGCCCCCTCGATGTGCGCCGAGTCGAGCCCACGGCGCACCCGCGCGAACAGATCCCGGTACCCCATCACCCCCGGCAACCGACCGGCGTCGAGGAGATCGACGCACTGGCTGTAGAGGCCCGCCAACGACAGGTCGAACAGCGTGCTCATGAAGACCCAGCGCTCGTCGCGCAGATCGACGAAGAGCCGGCCGTAGAGCTCGCGCAGCTCTACGAACGGCAGCGGCGCGGTCCCGTGGGCGGCGGCCTTCACGTAGCCGAAGCGGTCGGCCTTCACGACGTTGCCGGCGTGGGTGTCGATGATGAGCCCGCGCTCGACGAGTTGGTCGTCGAACTCGAGGTGGCCGACCGGCAGGCCGCTCTCGACCATGCGGTCCCGGGCGTACTCGAAGGCGCGCCGCTCCCACACATCCACGTGGTAGTGGACCAGCGTGTAGTCCATGTCGTAGCCGATCGCGCGGATCGCCCGCAGGTTCAGCGTGCGGTTGGTGTAGATGTCACGCGTCGGCGGGGGCGGAGCGGGCAGCTCGATGGCCATGACGTGTCCCTCCGGTCTGGCTCGTCGCCGGTGTCATACCGCATCCGACGCCGCGACGGGACCCCCACGTGACCTGCCCCCCCCGAGCGCGACCCGCGCGCTCCGGACCACGAGCCGAGCGCGCATCCATGCTATGCTGACTCGGCGTCCGTGAGGCGGCCCGCCGCCACCTCGTTTGCTGCAAACGCACAATGGAGCTGGGTGTGGAGACTGGGATCACTCAGGAGCGGCGCGCTGCGTTGCATCAACGGCTCGATGGGCTGCTGTCCGAGGTCGAGTCGGCGGCCATCGGGGTGCGCCGCCACCTCCACCGCCACCCCGAGCTCGGGTGGCACGAGCACCGCACCCAGCGGTTTCTGAGCGACTGGCTCGAGGCGGCGGGGCTCGAGCCCCACCCGGTCGCCAAGACCGGGCTGGTCGTGGACGTCGGCGCCGGGGACGCCCCCGTCATCTACCGGGCCGACATCGACGCGCTGCCGATCCAGGACATGAAGCAGCGCGGCGGGGCCGCGGTGGTCAGCGAGGTGCAGGGCGTCTGCCACGCCTGCGGCCACGACCTCCACACCGCGGTCGCCGCGGGGCTGGCGCGGGCGCTCCACCGCCTCGGCCCCGACCTGCCGGGCCGCGTCCGCTTCGTGTTCCAGCCCGCCGAGGAGGTCTTCCCCTGCGGCGCGGCCGCCGTCCTGAGCGAGGGCGTCGCGAAGGGCGCGCGCGCGGCGCTCGCGCTGCACGCCGACCCGATGCGCGACACCGGGCACGTCGGCGTGCGCGTCGGGCCGCTGACGGCGACCTCCGACAAGATCAGCGTGGAGGTCATCGGCGAGAGCGGCCACGGGGCGCGGCCACACCTCGCCCACGACGCCATCCTGGGGGCCGCCGGGGTCGTGCAGGCCCTCTACGCGATGATCAGCCGCGTGGTGGATCCGGTCGAGCCCGCCGTCTTGAGCCTCGGCACCATCCACGGCGGCGACGCCGACAACGTCATCGCCGGGCGGGTGCGCCTGACCGGGACGCTGCGGACCCTCTACAACGACACCCGCGAGCGCCTGCACCGCGAGGTGCGCCGCACCGCCGAGGCGGCCGCGCTGGTGCACGGCTGCTCGGCCGACGTCAGCTTCGCCCTCGGCTCCCCGCCGACCCACAACGACCCGCGCCTGCACAAGGTCCTGAAGCTCGCCGCCGACGACGTCCTCGGCCCCTCCGGGGTGGTCGAGGTCACGGTCCCGAGCACTGGCGCCGAGGACTTCGGCGAGTTCAGCGCGGCCCTGCCAACCTACATGCTGCGCGTCGGCGTACGGACGCCCGGACACCCGACGCGCCACCTCCACACCCCGACCTTCGACGTCGACGAGCGCGCCATCGGCGTCGCCATGCGGGTCATGGGGCGGGCCATCCTCGCGACCTTCGACGCCATCTCCGAGCCGGAGCACCGCTGATGCGACTCGACGACCTGCACGCGACCCTCAACCCGGCCCTCCGCCCGCCTCCGCTGCCCCCCGAGGCGCTCGAGGAGGCAGTCACGCGCGGCGCGGGCGAGGTGGTCGACGGCCTCGAACCACACGTGGCCCAGATGGCGGTGCTCGCCCGCGTGCTGCTGGGCGCGGCCCACGCCGACGGGTTCTACGCCGCGACCGAGGCGGTCGTGATCGCCGAGATCCTGTCGCGCTTCGTCGACCAGGCCCCGCTGCCGCCGGCGGTCCAGGAGGCGATGCGCGCCTTCGACCCGCGGGCCTTCGACGTCGAGGTGGCTTGCCACCAGCTCCGGGCGAGCAGCGAGCGCGATCGCGTGGAGCTCCTCGATCTCGTGTCCCGGGTCACCGACGCCGACAGCGTCCTGCACGCCCGAGAGGGGGTGTACCTGCGCCGCGTCGCGCGCGCCATCGGTGCCACCGACGCCGAGCTCTCCCGCTTCCTCGCCGGGGAGGAGCCGCCGCCCTTGCCCGGGGGCGAGACGGACCGCCTCGACGAGGCGAACCCGTGGGGTGAGTGAAGGCTGACCCGGCTCAGCGGCGGGGACTGCGCGGGCGCGGACGGACGCGCCGGGCCGGTAGCGGACGGTGTGCAAGTTCTCTACACCTGTGATCATTCGCGGGTGCGAGGGCGGGAACCTACCGAATACCGCCAGTAAATCCGGAGTGTTTGCTGCTGGCACGCGGCTTGCGTTCTGCGCCAACGCTCGCCTCGGAGGCCGTATGAACCGCATCGCCCTGCTCCTCGCCATGATCCTCGCCACCGCCACCAGCGCGGGTGGCTGCCTCGAAGCCGGGCGCGGTGGGGCGAGCAGCGACACCGGCGGCGGCGACACCGTCGCGACGGACACCAGCGTCCAGAGCGACACCACCGTCGACCTCTGCGCCGGCGAGTCGTGCGACGACGGCGACCCGTGCACCTACGACGAGTGTGAGGCGACGACCGGGGAGTGCCAGCACTACCAGGTCCCAAGCACCGCCGCCGAGGCGGCCTACCCGATGTGCGTCGTCGACAAAGACTGCGACGACGGCGACCCCTGCACCGCCGACAACTGCGTCCCCGGCGCCGGCGGCTGCGGGACGTTCGAGTGGGCCTACTGCAGCTCGGAGCCGATCGCGGGCTGCGGCGGCTGTCAGGTCGCGGGCTGCAGCGACGGCAACCCCTGCACCCTCGACGTCTGCAAGGCGGATGGCAGCTGCGAGTTCGTGCCGGCCGAGGACTGCGCCTTCGGCTGCAGCGGCGTCGACGTCAGGTCGCACAGCGACGCGATGTACGGCGTGCCGGTAGGGACGCCGGTGAAGCTCGCCGGGGCGGTCGCCCCCGCCCCCTACGCCTACTGCGACGACGGCCTGTGCGAGTGCAGCGGCGGCCCCGGCCTCATGGACACGGCCGGGGCGGTCATGGCGCTGTCCGCGAGCGCGCTCCCCGACGGCGACGACTCCACCTGGTACTGCTACTACAACTACTGCAGCGACCAGACGCCGGTGTGCGCTCCCCTCCTCTACGACGCCGCGTACTGGGCCTGGGGCACGACCTACAGCCGCTACGACCTGGCCGGCGCGGCGGACGGCGCCGGCGCCAGCGACGCCCTCGCGATCCCCCCCGCAGACGGACTGATGGTCTGGGACTACTGCCTCCAGACGACCCCGACGGCGCTGGTCGGACGCTACGTCGGGACCTACACGACCGATGTGTTCCCGGAGAACGTCTTCGACCTCGAGGCCGACCTCTTCATCGCCACCGACGGCCAGCTGCGGGCCCGGCTCTCTGAGCCGGAGTGCCCGAGCTGCGGCCAGAGTGCCATCGGCTACCTCTTCCCGCAGACCGTCCCGGTCACGGTCGGGGACGGCTGGATCGCCTTCGACATCGCGTCGCCCACAATCTGCAACGCCGTCCTACCGCCGCCGACAGCGAAACTCTTCTCGCAGCGCAACACGCTCGCCGGCGACTACCACGACAAGCTCCTCGGCGGCGGCGGCGGCGGCGACGGCGCCTACTGCGCCCACGGGACGCTGTCGCTGACCCGCCAGCCGTAGGCTCTACACAGCTTGCCCCCAGCCCCCCCGCGGAGCCCCGCCATGTCGACCCGTGACCTTCGACTCATCCTCGCCGTCCCCGCGCTCGCCGGCCTCCTGCTCGCCGGCTGCCTCGAGGCGCGCAGCGGCGGCCGTCAGGGCCAGACGGACACCGTCGCGTCAGACACGACGGTCGCCAGCGACACCACGACCACGAACTTGTGCGCCGGTAGGGTCTGCGACGACGGCGACCCCTGCACGGTCGACGCCTGCGACCCGGCGACGGGGCTGTGCACGGCGACCTCCACGACCGACAAGCGGGCCGCCGCCGAGCCCCCGGAGTGCGCCGACGACGCCGGGTGCGACGACGGCGACGCGTGCACGCGGGACGTGTGCTACGCGACCGGCGCGGACTGCACCGACTACACCTGGGCCTACTGCGCCCACGAGCCCATCATCGGCTGCGGCTGGTGCACCGCCGAGACCTGCGACGACGGCGACCCGTGCACCGAGGACACCTGCGGCCCAAACGACACCTGTGTCCACTCCCTCATCCCGGGCTGCGGTGTGGGCTGCAGCGGCGCGAACGCCATCAACGCCGACGCGTTCCGGTGGACGGCGTGGGCCGGCGAAACGGCGACGCTGGCGGGGCACGCCGTGCCCTACTCCCCTGCGGGCGCGACCTGCTACTACCCGTTCGCCGGGCGAGCGGAGGACGCGTGCGAGACCTGTGAGTACCCCGTCGGCGCGGCGGCGACGCTCTACGCCCAGCCGACGGTGCAGCTGTTCGCCCCGACCGGGTGGGACGGCGACCCGTGGGCCTGCTTCGAGAGCTGCGGGTCGACCTGCACGCCGGTCGTCTGGGGTGCCGCCTACTGGGTCTGGGGGACCGTGCGATCCTCGTGGATGAACGGCGGGGCCGCCCAGGCGCCCGGGGGCGCGGGCGAGGCCGACGTGCCGGCGCGCCCGCCGGCCGACGGGCTCGACGTCGCGGGGTGGTGCCTGCAGACGAACGCCCTGGGCCTACCCGGGATGTACCGTGGCGAGGTCCGCGTGGACGGCTTCGAGGGCCTGGTGTTCCCGTTCGACGCCGAGATCGGGGTCGAGGAGGGTGAGCTCATCATGACGCTGGTCCCGAGCGACTGCGTGGACTCTGGCTGTCCCGCCTGGATCCACGAGGTCATGGGCGCGCAGACCGTTCTGCTCGTCGCCGGGGACGGCACCGTGTCCTTCGACCTCGACATGCTGAGCTACTGCAGCGAGCCGTCGCCGATGACCTGGGTCCACGTCGAGCTGGCGTCCTACCGCAGCAGCCTCACCGGCAGCTTCGTCGACGGTTGGATGCTGCTCGGCCAAGCGCCGCCGCCGGACGGCGACGCCGCGTGGTGCTCCCACGGGACGATGGTCCTGACCCGCGTGGACTGACCGCCGCCGGGTCGCCCCCGGTCAGCCGCCCCAGGGGTGCTGCGCCTCGAGGCTCGGGTCCGGCGGGAGGTTCTGGAACTCGGCCGGGAAGGCGTCGGCGGCGTGGTGGAGGATGTCGCGGATCGACACGACGCCGACCGCCCGACCGCCGGCGGTGACCGGGAGGGTCCGGACGTGGTGCTTGTGGAGGAGCGCCAAGCAGTCGGTGAGGCTCATGTCCTCGGTGACGGTGACCAGCTCCCGGGTCATCAGCGTCGAGATGGGCAGGCTCTTCCAGCTCGCGTCGCTGTGATCGATGCGGGTGACGAGGTCGCGCTGGGTGAAGATCCCGAGCGGCAGCCCGGCCGGGTCGACGACGATGGCGTGAGCGCGGCCGGCGGTGGCGACGCGGCGGACGACCTCGCCGGTCAGGGTGTCAGGAGCCACGAGGACGGGCTGGCGGCGAGGGATCTCAGAGACGCGGGCGTTGGCGAGCAGATCGAGCGACATCAGGCACCTCCTCCGAGATCGACCCAGGGCGAGTCTTTGTCTGCGACGAAGGACGCCGCGTGGAGATCGGCGAAGACCTCGTCGAGGTGGCGCACGACCTCCTCGACCCCGACGAGGGCGACGAGCTTGCCGTCGTCGTCGATGATCGGGACGTTGGAGAGGCCGCCGAGCCCCATGTGGTGGATGGCGTAGGTGATGCAGGCGCTCTCGGGGAGGGTGACCGGGTCGGGGGTCATGACCTCGGCGATCGGGGTGGTGGCGGGGTCGAGGTCGCGGGCACAGACGCGCGTGAGGAGGTCACGCTCGGTGAAGATGCCGACGACGGCGCCCTCGTCGGTCACGACGACGGAGTGAACGGGGTGCGCGCGCATGGCCGCGATCGCCTCGCTGACTGTAGCCCCGACCGCGACCTGCGGTGCAGGGACGTCGAGGGAGAGCAAGTCTCCGATGAGCTTGCGGATCGGTTGCATGGGCGCTCCGGTGGTGGTGGGCTTTGAGGAGGATAGCATATCGTGGCCACCGCACGCGAGGAGCGGCCGAGCGGCGAAGCGCGGGAGGCGGGCGGATGGCGTTCGACGAGGGGCTGGCGCAGCGCGTCCGCGAGGTGCTCTCGGACCGCGACGACCTGGGCGAGGTCGTCGAGAAGAAGATGTTTGGGGGCTTGGCCTTCATGATCCGCGGCAACATGTGCTGCGGCATCCTGCGGGAGGACCTGATGGCGCGGGTCGGCAAGGCCAACCACGCGCGCTGGCTCGGCGAGCCCCACGCCCGCGAGATGGACTTCACCGGGCGGCCGAGCCCCGGGATGCTCTTCGTCGGCCCAAACGGCGTGGCCGAGGACGACGCGCTGGGGCGCTGGATCGCCGCCTGCGTGGACGCATGCACGGCCCTGCCCCCCAAAGCCCCGGGCGCCCGGAACCCCCGCAAGAGGCGGTGAATACGGCCGGTTACGGGGCGTCATGGGCCGCATGGTTCACCGACTCGCCCTCGCTCCGCTCGTGCTCATCCTGGCGCTCATCACGACGGGCGACGGCCACGCGTCGCACTACCGCTTCAGCCGCATCGAGCTGGTGACGCGGGCCGAGCAGCGGGTGCTGACCCGGGCGGGCATCAACGACACCCGCGAGCTGCTGAGCTGGACGGCCAGCAAGCGCCGGCGCGCGTGGCTCGCGGAGACGACGGGGCTCGCCTACGAGCGCCTCGGGACCCTGGCGACCCAGTGCGATCTGCTGCGCGTCGACGGCGTCGGGCCGAGCATGGTCGAGGCCTTCCAGCAGGCCGGCGTCCGGACGACGAGCGACCTCGCCCACGCCGCGCCGGAGGAGCTCCTGACCCGCCTCCAGGCGGCCACCGCCGGGACGTCGCTGCGCTACCGCCTGCCCACCGAGGACACCCTCGGGACCTGGATCGACTACGCCCGCCACCTCCGCCCGCTGGTCGAGGACCTGCCCCCAGCGCCATAGCCGCGCGGGGCTATCCCCTCGGGCGCCTCGCGTCCATTACGCGGGAGGTGGATTCCGAGCGGCCCCCCCTGCGCCGGGGCCGAGCCTCGACGAGCGCGCTGACGCCGTGCGCGCGACGGCGTCCTCGACGACGCGCCCACGGCGGTCGCCGCCTGGATCTGCGGCAGCCGAGCCCGGCGCACCGCTCCGCAACGAAAAGGGGGCGCCCGAAGAGCGCCCCCTGTTCACTCGATGCTGCAATGCAGCGCAGCCGCTACGGCGGGGTGCAGTCGCCGCCGTCCCAGTTCGTCGCCTCGCAGTTCAGCGAGCTGTCGCAGTAGTTGTCGTCGATCCAGTCGGCGTTGGTGCAGCCGCCGTTGCAGTTGGTGATCTGACCCGCCGGGCAGCAGTCGGGATCATTCCATTTGCCGCAGTGCAATATCTCGTCGCAGGTGCCGTCGCCGAGCAGCCCCGGATCCACGCAGGTCCCGTCACACGCCGCCAGCCCGTCATGGGAGCACGGCTCGCAGTCACCGTCGTCCCAGGCGAAGTAGTCGCACTTGAAGTCGACGTCCCCCGAGCCGTCGTCGCACGTCGCGTCGCCGAGCCGCGCCGGGTCCACGCAGTTGTTCTGGCAGTCGAAGGTCTGGTCCGCGCCGCAGTCGACGCAGTCCCCGCCGTCGTAGCCGGTCGCGATGCAGTTCAACGCGCTGTCGCAGTCGTCATCGCCGAGCCACGACGCCGTCGTGCAGCCGCCGTTGCAGTTCGGGATCTTGCCGTCGGGGCAGCAGTCCCCGCCGTCGTTGCTGTTCTTCGGGCAGTCGAGCTCGACCTCGCAGACGTGGTTGCCGACGTGGCTCGCCGGGACGCACCCGCCGCCACACGCCGCGATCTCGCCCTCGGGGCACGGCGCGCAGTCGCCCTGGTCCCCCTCGTAGTAGTCGCACGCCAGGTCCGGACCCGCCGACCCATCGTCGCAGTTGCCGTCCCCGAGGTTCGCGGGGTCGATGCACGCGCCGTTGCAGTCGAAGGTCTCGGCCGCGGTGCAGTCGACGCAGTCGCCACCGTCGAACGCCGTCGCGAGGCAGTTCAGCACGCTGTCGCAGTAGCCGTCCGACACCCACCCCGCCGTGGTGCACCCGCCGGTGCAGTTGCGGACCTGCCCCGACGGGCAGCAGTCGCCGCCGTCGTCGTCGTTCTTGCCGCAGTACATGGCGTCGTCGCAGGTGCCGTCGCCGATGGTGTCCGCCGCGCAGCCACCGCCGCACGCCGGGATGTCGGTCCCGTCGCAAGCCGCGCAGTCGCCGCCGTCGAGCGCGTGATCGGCGCAGTTGAAGTCCGCCCCGCCGTCGGCGCCCTCCTGACAGATCCCGTCCCCGACCAGCATCGCGTCGCGACACGCCCCGTTGCAGTCGTTGACGCCGCCCGCGCCGCAGGTGGTGCAGTCGCCGCCGTCGAACCCGCCGATGACGCAGTTGAGGACGCTGTCACAGCTGCCGTCGCCGGCCCACGACGCCGTGGTGCAGCTGCCATTGCAGTTGGGGATCTTCCCGGCCGGGCAGCAGTCGCCGTTGTCGTTGCCGTTCTTCGCGCAGTCGAGCTCCGGGTCACACGCCCCGTCAGCGAGGCGCGAGGCGTCCACGCACCCGCCGAGGCACGACGACACCTGCCCGTCGGGGCACGGCGTGCAGTCGCCATTGTCGAGGTTGTAGTAGGCGCAGCTCAGGTCCGCCCCGGTCGCGTCGTCACAGGTCCCGTCGCCGAGCCGGGCGGGGTCGATACAGCCGCCGTTGCAGTCGAAGGTCTGCGTCGCCGTACAGTCGAGGCAGTCCCCGTCGTCAAACCCGGTGGCGATGCAGTTGAGCGCGCTGTCGCAGTAGTTGTCACCCACCCAGCCGGCCGTGGTGCAGCCGCCGTTGCAGTTCGCGACCTGCCCGCTCGGGCAGCAGTCGCCGCTGTCGTTGTCGTTCTTATCGCACGCCATCGCGTCGTCACACACGCCGTCGCCGATCGTGTCGGGGGCACACCCGCCGCCGCAGGCCGGGACCTCGCCAACCTCGCAGATCGCGCAGTCGCCGTCGTCGTAGCCCGCCTCGGCGCAGTTGAAGTCGATGCCGTCGGTGCCATCGTCGCAGTGCCCGTCGCCCTGACGCGTCAGGTCGCGGCACGCGCCGTTGCAGTCGTTCACCCCGCCCGCGCCACAGGTCGTGCAGTCGCCGTCGTCGAACCCGAGCGCGACGCAGTTCAGCGACGAGTCGCAGCCGCCGTCACCGAGCCAGGTCGCCGTCGTGCACGTCCCGTTGCAGTTGGCGATCTTGCCGACCGGGCAGCAGTCGCCGCCGTCGTTGCTGTTCTTGACGCAGTTGGTGGCGACGTCACACGTGCCGTTGCCGATGAGCGCCGCGTCCACGCAGCCGCCCAGGCACCCCGACACCTGGCCCTCGGGGCACGTCCCGCAGTCGCCACCGTCGTAGTCGAAGTTCGCGCAGTTCAGGTCCGGCTCGCCGCCGGTCCCGTCCTGGCACTCGCCGTCCCCCTGCAGCGCCGTCGCCGCGCAGTTCCCGGCGCAGTCCTCCGCCTCGTCGCTCGCGCAGGTCGGCTCGCAGTCGCCGCCGTCCCACCCGGTCGCGGCGCAGTTCAGCACGCTGTCGCAGTAGCCGTCGTCGATCCAGCCCGCCGTCGTGCAGCCGCCGTTGCAGTTGCCGACCTGCCCGCTCGGGCAGCAGTCGCCGGAGTCGTTGTCGTTCTTGGCGCAGTCGAGCTGCGCGTCGCACGTCCCGTCGCCGATCATCGCCGCCGACACGCAGCCGCCGCCGCACGCGGCGACCTCGCCGTCGGGGCACGGGGCGCAGTCCCCGCCGTCGAACTCGAACTCCGCGCAGTTCAGGTCGGGGCCGTCGCCGGTCCCGTCGTTGCACTCGCTGTCGCCCTGCTGCTCGGGGGTCGCGCAGCCGCCGTTGCAGTCCTCGATGCCCTCGAACCCGCAGGTCGGCGTACAGTCGCCGCCGTCCCACTGCGTCGCCGCGCAGTTCAGCACGCTGTCGCAGTAGCCGTCGTCGATCCAGCCCGCCGTCGTGCAGCCGCCGTTGCAGTTCGCCACCTGCCCCGAGGGGCAGCAGGTCGGGCAGTCCGCCTCGCAGGTGTGGCAGTCCTCGCCCTCCTCGCAGGCGCCGTCGCCACACACCGGCGAGCCGCAGCCCTCGATGTGGGTCCCCACGCAGACGCCGTCGTCACAGTGGTCGTCGGTGGTGCAGGCGTCGCCGTCGAGGCAGGGGTTGTCGTTGTTGACGCTCTGGCAGCCGAGCTCGTCGTCGCACAGGTCGTCGGTACACGGGTTGAAGTCGTCGCAGTCGAGGTACTCGCCCTGGCAGGTCCCGTCGAAGCAGCGGTCGTTCTCGGTGCACAGGCTCCCGTCGTCGCAGTCGGCGGCGTTGTCCGCGTGTACGCACCCGCCGCGCAGCGGGTCGCACGCGTCGTCGGTGCAGAGGTTGTCGTCGTCGCACGCGAGCGGCCCGCCCGGCGCGCACACGCCCTCCTGGCACGTGTCTCCGTCGGTGCACGGGTTCTGGTCGTCGCACGCGCTGCCGTTGTCCATCGGCGCGGCGCTGCAGGTGCCGTTGGCGTTGCAGACCGCGTGCTGGCAGGTCGCGACCGTCACGAGGGGCACGCAGTCGGCGTCCACCTCGCAGATCACCGTCCGGACCTCGGCCGTGTCGAGCGAGACATCGGACGTGTCGGCGGGCTCGACGGTGTCGGTCGGCTCGACCGTGTCGGCGTCACCGCCGGTGGTCGACTCGCAGCCCGCGGACAAGCCGGTCAGCGCCAGGGCGGCGAGCGGGATCGCGAGCCAGCGGGCGGAACCCTCGAGCTGACGCAGTGTGGCTTTCAGCGTACGCATCGCAACCCTCCTTACTGCTGATCACAGCCCGTCGGGCCGCCGAAGTCGTAGGCGAAGCCGCGAGCGGCGAGGATCGCCTCGATCTGGACCCGGTTGGCCCAGCCGCGACAGAACCACCCATCGAGGAAGTCCACCAGATCCACCCCCGGCGCGCCGCGGTCGACGTACTTTTCGGAGGTGAAGTAGTGGAAGATGGTGTCGTAGATGCCGTTCTGCAGGCGCGTGACGTTGTCGAAGACCTCGCTGTCGGGTCCGTCTGCCAGGTCCCAGAGGACCGCGGAGACGAGCAGCGGCGACACGTCCCCGGCCATCGTCTCGTCGGAGGTGCCGAAGGCGAACGGGTTCTCGGCGCCCTCGAGATCGCTGACGAGGTAGACCCCGTACGGGCGGCTGTCGACGAAGAACCGGGTCGACAGCACGTCGTCGGCGAAGAAGGTCGCGAGCCCCTCCATCCACGCGCGCGCCGGGATGTCGCGGGTCCCGTCGACCTCGCCGCCCGGGTGGTCGTGGACGCTGAGGCGATCGACGGCGAAGCGGAAGAGCTCGCGCAGGATCACCATGTCGTCGTACTCGTCGCGGTCGCTCTCCTTGCCCTGCACGCTGACGGTGCTGAGGTCGGTGCAGACGCCCTCGTCGTAGAGGAGCTTCGAGCAGTAGAAGGTGTCGGTCGTGTCGGTCCCGGTCGCCCAGAAGGCGATGAGCCCGCCGAGGTCCTCGCCGGTCATGCGGCGCACGAGGTCGTAGCCGCGCTGCAGCACGTCGAAGACGTTGAAGGCGCCGGCGTTCAGGTCGACGGTGATGTCGATGTCCTGAACGACCACCTCCTGGCCGGGATCGAAGACGATCGGCGGGCTCGAGACCTCGTAGATCTTCTTGAACTTCGGGTGGTTCTGCACCTGGATGTCGCGCAGCCCCTCGTCGGCGTCGGTCTGGGAGCGGACCACGATGACCAGGCCCGGCGGGCCGTCGTTGGTGAACTGGACCTCATAGTTGCCGTTGCGGTCGGTCGCCGCGGTGCCGAGCACCTCGCCGTTGGACAGGCGCCGCAGCTCGATGAGCGAGTTCCGCACCGGGCTCCAGGCGCGCGCCCCGAAGCCGTCGCGGTCGAAGGTCCGGTCCTCGTAGCGGACGCGCCCGCGCACGGTCGACTGGCAGACCGCGTTCGAGAACGTCGTGATGAGGTGGGTGAAGCCCTGGCCGCCGCCGTCGCTGGTGCCGGCGTCGAAGTGCCCCTCGTAGGTCTCGACGCGCCCGCAGACGTTGATGGTGACGACGTAGTTGGCGGGCTGGTTGTCGCAGTCGCTCCACCAGTCGACGCCGACGGTGTAGGTCCCGATCGGGGCCTCGCCCGGGGGCCAGTAGATGTTCTCGTTGTTCACGCCGTCGATGCCGCAGCCGGCGTTCGAGTCGAGGTCGAGCTCGCCCCCTGAGGAGCAGCCGGTCTTGTTGCCGTAGTAGATCTCGCAGTTGAACGGGTCGATGACGTGGAGATCGACGTCGGTCTCGGTGTCCCAGCTGACGCTGACCTGGATGTCGCCGGAGCCGACCGGCGCGACGTTGTAGAGGAAGGCGCCGTAGGGGGAGACGCGGCCGAAGACGTCGCGCATGGCGACGCGGATGGGCAGCAGCGACGGGGGCGACTCGTAGGAGGCGTAGGCGCGCAGGAAGATCCCGAGGGCCTCGGTCCCGGTCGAGCCGTTGAGCGGCACCTGGTAGTAGCCGGCGTGCCCCTCGAGTCCGACGATGAGGCCGACGATCTCGGCGGCGTCGCCGGTGGAGGAGAAGTCGACGTCCATCGCCGCGGAGCCGCCGGTCACGATGAAGGACGTGCCCGAGGTGATGCCCGGCGCGGCCGAGGTCCAGCCGGGGGTCGGCTGGGGGAGGGAGGCGTCGACGAAGATCCCGCCGCGCACGGCGATGGGGTTGGAGGGCTCGTTCTGCAGCGTCAGCGTCATCTGCTTGTACAGTACGTTCCAGTCCGCCGCGGAGGCCGTGATCGGGATCACGTAGCTCGAGTCGCGGCGCTGGTTGGTGGTCGAGACGACGTACGAGATGGCGTAGGTGCCGCCGCCGATCGGGTAGGCGGTCTCGCTGCCCGGGGTGTAGTTCGAGTCGATCGCCGAGAAGTCGGCCGTCACGTTGAGCTCGGGCGGGCCGGTGAGCTGCGCCGTGATGCTGATGACCTGGCCGTTCTTGACCACCCGCTCCTTGGGGGTCACGACCTGGTAGCGGATTGGCGGGTTGTCGGGGGTCACGACGATGCGGTGCGTGCCCTGCTGAAAGCCCAGCTGCGCCGAGGCCACGATGGTGATCGGGCCGGGGCCGTAGTCGCGGGTGTCGAGCACGAACTCGGTCGGCAGCTTCGTGTCGCGAAACACCGTGATGTCGTTGACCTTCACGTTCACGAAGTCGACCCTGAGCTCGTCGCGGCCGACCGCGATGAGCTTGACGGGGATGCTCTCGTGGACCGCCGAGCCGTCGAGGGGCGACACGATCTCGACGAAGGTCGGCGTGCTCGGCGTCGTGTCGACCGGCTCAGCCGTGTCTACGGGGATCGCCGTGTCGGCGACGCTCGAGTCGCTCGCGTCGTCCTCGACGTCCGCCGACGTGTCGCTGACGTCGTCACCGGTGACGATGTCGGCACTGGACGTGTCAGAGTTCCCCGGCGCCGGATCGGACCCGCAGGCGACGACGGCGATCGAGAGGAGCAGGCTGGAGGCGACGTGAGACAATCTGCGCATGGCTCACCATAGATCCGTGAGGGCCGTTTCGCGAGGCCCGTCATGAAAAGGGATCAGCACCGCTCGGGTCAAGGTGATTACGGCAGCGCACCGCAGCATGCCGCCGGGCGTGCCGTCGCCGGCCCTGCCCGGGCGGCGATCGGTGGAGCCTCGGCGCAGAGCCGGGACGAACCGGACGACCGCGCGTCAGCCCACCCGGCGCCGGACCCGCGCCCCCATCAGGCCGAGCGCCCCGAGGGCCGCGAGCACACCGACTCCGGCCTCGCCGCCGGCGCAGGACAGCCGGTCGCGCTTGATCTGCTCCTTGAGGTCCGAGATGTTCGTGCCGCCCACCGCCGTCCCGTCCCCCGCGATGACGTCCTCGACGGTGGTCCCGCCGCCCGCCCACGCCGGGGTCGCCAAGCCGCAGGCGGCCGCGAACGCGATGACGGCGGCGCGGCGCAACAACCACAGGACGAGGCGAGGTCTGCGCGCCAGAACGGGCCCACTCTTGCTGCGTTTCACGGAGACCTCCTCGGTCGGCGCACGGGTCGCGGGTCGGTCCCATGAACGCAAGCGCCGTGCCAGGGCCGACGGATCCGCGCGACAGCCCACCCCACCGGCGCCGAACGCGGCTGCGTGGGGTTGCGACGCGGGCCGATTGGTGTAGAGGAACACCACACAGCGTGCAAAGGTGCGTGACGTGAAGAGCGGACTCCTCCTCGTGAACCTCGGGACACCGGACGCGCCCACCACGCCAGCGGTGCGGCGCTACCTCGCGGAGTTCCTCTCCGACCCGCGGGTCATCGACATCAACCCGGTCGGGCGCTGGCTGCTCTTGCACGCGATCATCCTGCGCACGCGGCCGAAGAAGAGCGCGGAGGCCTACCGGAAGGTCTGGACCGAGCGCGGCTCGCCGCTGCTCTTTCACAGCCAGGACCTGGCGCAGAACGTCGCCGAGCGGCTCGGTCCGGGGTGGCACGTGGAGCTCGGGATGCGCTACGGCAGCCCGTCGCTGCCCGACGCCCTGGCGCGCCTCGAGGCCGCCGCGGTCGAGCGGATCGTGGTCTTCCCGCTCTACCCGCAGTACGCCTCGTCGAGCACCGGCTCGACCCTCGAGCGGCTCTACGCGCTGGCGGCCGAGCGTCCGGTGGTGCCCGCGCTGGGCGTCGTCGGGGACTGCTACGACGCGCCGGGGTTCCTCGACGCCGTCACCGCCGTGGCCAACGACGAGCTCGCGGGGTTCGGCGCGGACCACGTGCTGTTCAGCTTCCACGGGCTGCCGGAGCGGCAGGTGAAGGCGACCGACTTCGGTGACGAGCGCTGCCTGTCGAGCGCGACCTGCTGCGACGCCATGACGCCAGACAACCGCAGCTGCTATCGCGCACAGTCCTTCGCGACCGCGCGCGGGCTGGCGGCGCGCATGGGGCTCGCGGCCGACGGCTGGACCGTGGGGTTTCAGTCGCGGCTCGGCCGGACGCCGTGGATCAAGCCCTACACCGACGAGCTCCTGATCACGCTGGCGCAGCGCGGGGTGCGGCGGCTGGCGGTGCTGTGCCCGTCGTTCGTCGCCGACTGCCTCGAGACCCTCGAGGAGATCGGGATGCGCGCGAGAGAGAGCTTCATCGGCGCCGGCGGTGAGGATCTGCTCGCGATCCCGTGCGTGAACAGCCACCCGCTGTGGGTGGACCTCGTAGCGGATCTGGCGCGCCGCGCGCTCCCGCCAGCGGTGTGACCGTGGGTCGCGTCCAGTCGCCGGGCGCGACGGTCGCGACCCGAAATGTCCTGCCGTTGCTGGCCACCGGAGTCGGAAGCGGTAGAATGCAGCCGTTCACACGCACGGCGACGAACCGGTGAGTAGGAAAAGAGACGTGGTGCAGCCTACTTCCTGCAGCCGCCTTCGGGCGGACGTTTCGGGAGGGCTCGCGTGATGCGCGAGTTGGTGCCAGGCCACGTCGTGGCCGCGACCTATCGCCTCGGCTCGCCCATCCACCGCGGCCACTTCGGCGGCTCCGTGTGGCGTGGCTGGACGGTCGACTCGCAGCAGCGCGTGACCCTCGTGTTCCCCAGCAACGACGACGACGCGGGCCGCGTCGCGCGCCGCTTCCTCATCGTCAGCGCGGTCCAGCACCCGCACCTCGCGACCCCGATCGACCACGGCTTCGACGACGGGCGGTCGTTCATCGCCTACGAGGGCCTCGAGGGGGAGACCCTCGCGACCGCGAGCGAGCGCGGGCGCTTCACGGTCCAGGAGATCCTCCGCCTCGCCGAGCAGCTCCTCGGCGCGCTCGAGGTCGCCCACGAGCGCGGCCTGGTCCACGGGGCCCTCGACGGCGACTGCGTCTTCCTGATCCAGCGCTCGCACGGCGTGCTGTCTCCCAAGATCCTCGGCATCGGCCTCGACGCCGGCCCGGGGCGGTCCCCCGAGATCGACGTCATCGCGGTCGCCGACGCCCTCGCCGACATCGTCGACGGCGTGCTCGCGGCCGCGACCCCGGACACGCCGGTGCCCGAGGAGCTCGCCCCGATCCTGGCGCGGGCCCGGGACGGGGCGCCCGAGCTGCAGACCGCCGCGGAGCTGCGCGCCGCCCTCGACGACATCGAGCACCAGCGGCGCCCCCGCACCGGCCGCGACGCGCGGGTCCAGCTCGCGACCGCGCCGTCGATGAAGCGGGCGATGCACGACGTCATGCTCCAGACGAGCGAGCAGGCCGCGATCCCCCTCGACGAGTTGTCCGCGGCGGCCGCCGAGTCGCGCCCGGTGACCGGCCGCCGCCCACGCACGCTCCCCCCCGAGCCCCTCGTCCCGGTCCTGCCGATCGTGCGGGTCGCGCTCACGGCGGCGGAGCCGATCCCGGACCCAGCGCTGGAGCTCGCGGTCGCCGAGAGCCCGGCGGGCGCGATCGCGGTCGCCGAGACCCTGCTGGAGATCCCGACCGAGGCGATCCCCGCCGCGCCCGCCACGCCACTCGCGGCCCGCCGCGAGACCCTCATCGGTCAGCCGCGCATGACCGCGGCGGAGCTGGCGTATTACTCCCGCGCGGCCAAGCGGGCGGGCGCCGCGCCCCCCCCCGGTGGACCGCCCGCGGAGACCGACGCGGAGGGGCTGACCGAGGCCGACATCTCGCGACGCGATACGCAGCAGGCCATTGACGATGTCCCGGATTGGCTGGCGAACGTCGCAACGCAAGAGCGACGGGCGAGCGAGATCGGGGCGCCGGCCTCCCAGGAGTGGGTTGCCCCGCCGCGGCACCAGCGCCGGATGAGCGAGCCGTCGCGAGCGGCGCACATCGACCGCCCCGCGGCCCAGGCCGAGGTCCCCCAGCCGCGCACGCTCGACGGGGCCCTGCGCGCGCCCGCGGACACGCGCCCCGAGCGGCCGAGCAACACCCGGCCGGGATCCAGCCCGGTCGCCACCCGGCGCGACGCGGTGAGCGGCGTGCCGTCCCCGACGATCGAGGTCCCGGTGCGGGGGACGGGACCGGCGACCGACCGGGTGCGGGGCGCGGGGCGCGGCGAGGCGAGCCGCCCCGCCCCACCGTCATGGGCGGCCGGGGCGGTGTTCGCGGCGCTCGCGGTGTTGATCCTGGTCACGCTCGCCACCAGCGAGCACAACGCCAGCGTGGTGGTCGGGCCGGTCGATCCCCCGGCGCAGGTCGGGCCGGCCACGGGGGGAGCCCAGGAGGTCCCGGGGCCGGTCCCGGGCGTGACCGTCCCCGGCCCCCCGGAGCCGGGACCGGGCGGGGACGCGATGACGCGGCTGACCCTTCGCAGCACGCCGTCCAACGCCGTGGTCAGCTACGAGGGCGGGGTGCTCGGGCGGACGCCGATCGAGCTCGAGGTCCCCGCTGGCAGCCACCGCTTCGACCTGGCGGCGCCGGGCTACCGCCCGTTGTCGGTCAACGTCGAGGGGCGGGGCAGCCAGTCGCTGACCCACGAGATCACCCTCGAGCGGCTGCCGCCGGCACGCGCGCCATCGCCCGCTCCGCCAGGGCGGTGATGGTGAGCGACGGGTTGACCCCCGGGTTGGCCGACACCGACGAGCCGTCGATGACGTAGAGCCCCGGGTAGCCGAACACCTGGTGGTCGGCGTCGATGACCCCCTGGTCGGGGGTGGCGCCCATGCAGGCGCCACCAAGGATGTGGGCGGTGGACGGGGTGCCGAGCAGGGTCTCCGTGAAGAGGGTGCCGACGACGCCGCCGACCTTCTCGGCGAAGCGGCGCGCGAGGGCGGTGGCCTCGCTCATGAAGGCCTGCGGGGCGGACTCGGGGTCGTCGAGGACGGTGACGAGGCCCTTCTTGAAGCCGGTGAAGGGGCTCCGGCCGAGGCGCATCTTGAGCGTGCCCTCGAGGGCGCGCATGTAGAGCATCACCTGGGCCTTGGTCGCGAAGTCGGAGACGGTGAAGGCGCGGGCCCAGCGGCCGGGGTGGCGCGCGAGGGCGGCGAGGGTCATCGCGAAGCGCCGGGCGACGGTCTTGCCCGGGGCGTGGGGCAGGATCATGGCGCGGAAGAACCCCGAGCCCGCGCCGTAGCGGACCGTCTCGAGGTGGCTGTGATCGTCGGTGTGGAGGATCGAGGTGATCGCGACGCCCTTGGCGAAGGACTCGGTGGCGTCGGGGGCGATCACGCCGGTCAGCGACTCGCTGTTGGTGCGGACGAAGTCGCCGACGCGATCGGACAGGCGCGGCAGGCCGCGGCGATCGTCCTTCATCGCGAGCAGCAGGGGCACCGTGCCCATGACGCCCCCGGAGAGGACGACCCGGTCGGCGGTGTAGACGGTGCCGACGTGGGGGGAGAGCGAGCGGCGACACTCGAGGGTGTAGCCGCCGGCGTCGCGGGGGCGGACGGCGCGGACCTCGGTCTCGGCGACGATGGTGAGGCCGCGTCGCTCGGCCAAATACAGGTAGTTGCGATCGAGGGTGTTCTTGGCCCCGACGCGGCAGCCGGTCATGCAGGCGCCGCAGTGGGTGCAGCCGGTGCGCGCGGGGCCCTCGCCGTCGAAGTAGGGGTCGGGGACGTCGACGGCGGGCTCGCCGAAGAAGACGGCGACGTCGGTGGGGTGCCAGTGCTCGGCGCGCCCCATCTCCGCGGCCATCTCTTTGAGGACGTAGTCGCCGCGGGTCATCAGCGGGTTGCGCGCCGCGCCGAGCATGCGCCGGGCGGTGTCGTAGTGCGGGGCGAGCTCGGCCTTCCAGTCGGCGAGGTGCGACCAGCTCGCCGCGTTGAAGAAGCCGTCCTTCGGCTGCGGGAGGGTGTTGGCGTAGACGAGGCTGCCGCCGCCGACCCCGACCCCGTGCAGGACGGTGACGTGCTCGAGGAAGGACATCTGGAAGATCCCCCGCAGACCCGCCTGCGGCGCCCACATCCAGCGCCTCAGGTCCCAGTTCGTCTTCGGGAAGTCGGTCTTGGCGAAGCGCCGCCCCTTCTCGATGAGCAGGACGCGGTAGCCCTTCTCGGTCAGGCGCAGCGCGGAGACGCTGCCGCCGAAGCCGGAGCCGACGATGATCCAATCGAAGTGAGTTTCCTTCACGCCGCAGAGTTTAGCGGCCGGGAGCCGCCGCGTACATAGCCGGCCCGGGAGAGCGGGGGCGCGAGGGGGGGGCGAGAGCGCGTGGGACTGCGTGAGCGGGAGCCGGCGAGGGGATCCGGGGCCGGGATGGGCGCGCGTTCGCGAGCGCCGAGCACCGGCGGAGAGGGGCTCGAGGCCTGCGTCAGCGGCCGATCTGCCACAGCAGGAAGGCCCACTGATCGGCGTAGTTCTCGACGGTCTTCTGCACGAGATCCGCGCCGCCGTGGCCGGCGTTCTGCTCGACCCGCAAGAGCACCGGGCGGCCGCTGGCGCTGGCCCACTGCACCTCGGCGGTGAACTTGCGCGCGTGCATCGGGTCGACGCGGTCGTCGCTGTCCGCGGCCGCCATGAGCAGCGCCGGGTACGACACCCCGCGGGTGACGTTGTGGTACGGCGAGTAGCGCAGCAGCGTGGTGAACTGCGCGGGGTCCTCGGCCGAGCCGTACTCGGGGATCCAGGTCTTGCCGCTGCCAAAGAGGTGGTAGCGCACCATGTCGAGCAGCGGGACCGCGCAGATCACGGCGCCGAAGAGGTCGGGCCGCTGGGTCATCGCCGCGCCGACGAGGAGCCCGCCGTTCGAGCCGCCGCGGATCGCGAGCCGCTCGGGGCGGGTCCAGCCCTCGCCGATCAGGTACTCGGCGGCGTTGACGAAGTCGTCGAAGACGTTCTGCTTGTTCGCCCCCATCCCCGCCTGGTGCCACGCCTCGCCGTACTCCGCGCCGCCGCGGAGGTTCGGGACCGCGTAGACCCCGCCGTGCTCGAGCCAGATCACGACCGACGAGGCGTAGCTCGGGGTCAGCGACACGTTGAAGCCACCGTAGCCGTAGAGCAGGGTCGGGTTGTTCCCGTCCCGCTTGGCGCCCTCGTTGTGGACGATGAACATCGAGATCGGCGTGCCGTCGCGCGACGGGTACCAGACCTGCTCGACCACGAAGGGCGAGGTGTCCACCGGCAGCTCGACCTTCGCCCACAGCGTCGTCGCGCCGCTCGCGATCGACGTCTGGTAGATCTCGGGCGGCCGCGTGAACGAGCTGAAGCTGAACCAGGCGGCGTCATCGGTCGCGTTGCCGACGACGTTGTCGACGGTCCCGATCCCGGGCAGGTCGATGCGGCGCACCAGCGCCCCGGCGAGGGTGCGGACCTCGAGCAGCGAGGACGCCGCGTGGAGATAGCGGAGCAGCAGGTGCCCGCCCATGACTCGCGCGCTCTCGAGGGTCGCCTCGGCCTCGGGGACCACCTCGCGCCAGGCGGCGGGCTCGGGGTGGGCCGGATCGACCGCGAACACGCGGTAGCGCGGCGCCCCGTCGTTGGTCATCAGGTAGAACACGCCGTCGTGGACGTCGACCTCGGCGAGGGCCTCGGTGCCGACCATCAGCGGCTGGAACCCCAGCGCGCGCGCGTTCGCCGCGATCCACGCGTCCGTCGCGAGGGTCTTCACGGCCCCCGGGTCGACCGGCGGGGCGGTCGGCGCCGCCTTCGCCGCGAGGTCCTTGAACCACACGTCGGTCGTGTTCCAGCCGTGCTGGATGTAGATGATGAGCCAGCGCCCATCACGCGACACGCTCGGGCCGATGAAGGTCCGCGGGCTGCCGGTGGCGGGGAAGGCGACGACGTCGGCGGCTGGCGAGGTGCCGAGGCGGTGCAGGCGCACCTCCGCGAAGCCCGGGCGGTCGGCGACGGGGATCGTCGAGTCCGTCGGGAGCCAGGTGTAGTAGAAGCCGCTGCCGTCGGGGAGCCACTGCGCGTCGGCGTACTTGGCGCCGGGGATGACGTCGACGGCGCTGTCCTCGCCGGTGGCGACGTCGCGCACGTACATCGTCGACTCGTCGGCGTTGTTGACCTTGAGCTTGTAGGCCAGGCGGAGGCCGTCCTCGCTGGGGTACCAGCCGCCGATGGACACGCTACCGTCGGCGCTGAGCTGGTTGGGGTCGAGCAGGACCTGCTCGGGACCGTCGTCGCCGGCCCGCCAGTAGACGATCGCCTTCTCCTGGCTCTTGTGGCGGCGCGTGTAGAAGTAGCGGTCGCCCCGGTGGTAGGGCGCGGACACGGCGTCGACGTAGAAGAGCTCGGCGAAGCGACGGGCGAGGGCGTCGCGCTGCGGGAGCCCGGCGAGGGTCGCGCGGGTCCGGGCGTCCTGGGCGCCGACCCAGGCGCGGGTTGTGGGCGCGGAGGGGTCTTCGAGCCAGCGATAGGGATCGGGGACGGTGACGCCGTGGAGGACGTCCACGACGTCCTCCCGGGGTGTAGCGGGGAGCGCAGGGGCGTCGTCGGGCATGATTCGGTCCGTCGTGGAAGAGCAGCGCGCGGCCGGCTTCGTGGCGCAGGAGGCGGCCACGATGACGGGCAATGAGCTCAAGACAGCGGCGAGGACAGGTCGCATGACAGCCACGGTATGCACGACGGTGACAATGCCGCAAGCGCGTTCACTTGACGTCGGCGTGGTTCGCTGGTCTCGTCGCGGAGAGCGGTCCAGCCGCGGTCGATGCCGCTCGCTCTGAAACCCATGGCCCCACCGGGACGCGCCGCGGTCCGGGTAGGGCAGCGTCATCGGTGTCCCCTGCGTCGTCCGAGGCCCGCGTATGTCCGAGCACATCGCCGAGCACGTCCCGAAGCGAGCGAATCACGACACCACGGTCGTGATGCTCGACGGCGACCTGCGGGTCGTCTCGGCGAACGGCGCCGCGCTCGGGGCCATCGGACCGGAGGTGCTCGGGCGCACGTTGGCGGAGCTCATCGGGGCGACCGCCGCGCTGGGCCTCGCGCCGCTCGTGACCCGCGCCCTGGCTGGCGAGGGGGAGAGCGCGGAGATCGCGCTGGCCGACGGGCGCATCGTCGGCGTCCAGGGGGCGCCGTGCCAGGTCGCCCCGGCGGCGTGTGTGCTGGCCGCGCGCGATCTGACGCGGGAGCGCGGGCTCGAGGCGAAGATGCGCGAGGCGCACCAGCTTCAGACGGTGGGGAGCCTGGCGCAGCGCATGGCGCACGACTTCAACAACATCTTGATGGGGATCATCGGCTGCGCGGATCTGGCGAAGCACTTCATGCCGACGGACAGCCGCGCCCACCCGTTCCTGGAGCAGCTCAAGGAGGCGGCGCTGCGCGGCTCGGCCCTGACGCGGCAGCTGCAGACGGTGGGCCGCAGCAGCGCGGCGCCGCCGGCGCTGCTGGAGCTCGCCGCCGTCGTCGGGGAGGCGGAGCCGCTGCTCAAGACCATCGTGGGCGACGCCGTGCGGCTGACCACGATCCCGTTCGACGGCCGCTGGGCGGTGCGGGCGAGCCAGGCGGAGCTCCACCAGGCCCTCGTGTACCTGGTGCTGAACGCGCGCGACGCGCTGCCCAACGGCGGCGCCGTGACCCTCGGCGTGCGCGAGGTCACGGTGCCCCTGGAGCCGGCGCCGGCGGGCCTCCAGCCAGGCGAGTACTGCGTCCTCAGCGTCGCCGACGACGGCCCGGGGATGGATCCGTCGGTGCTCGCGCGAGCGCTGGAGCCGTTCTTCACGACCCGCGGCGAGGCCCGCTCGGGGCTCGGCTTGACGTTGGTGGCGGAGATCGCCGCGCGCGCCGGGGGCGCGGTGTCGATGACCAGCACACCGGGTCACGGGACGCGGGCGGCGCTGTTTCTGCCGCGCGCGGCGCCTCGCCCCGCGCGTGGCCCCGACGAGGCCGCCGTGGCCGCGCGGCGTCGCCTCACGGTGCTCGTGGTGGACGACGAGTCGCTGCTGCGGTTGACGGTCCGCGCGTTCCTCGAGCAGCGGGGGCACCGCGTCGTCGAGGCGGCCGACGGCGCGGCGGCGGCGGCGGTGACCGAGGCGATCGACGTCGTGCTGACCGACGTGACGCTGCCCGGTACGACGGGGCGGGAGGTCGCCGAGAGGGTGGTGGCGGCCCACCCCGGCGCGCGCGCCGTCTTCATGTCTGCGCACCCGCAGCACATGCTGGTTCGCGGCCAGGACATCCCGCCGACCAGCCACTTCCTGGAGAAGCCCTTCAGCGAGGAGCGGCTCGCGGAGGTCCTGGCCGTGGCGGTAGCGACGCCGTAGCGGGGCCACCACGCGCCCCCGCACCCGCAGCTGCGGATCCCGGTCCTCGACCTGCCGCCGCTTGGCCTCAGGTCAGCGAGGGTGCCTGCCCCCTTTTGCCCGGGTGTCGGCGCCGAGGACCGCGTTCGGGGAAAAAGTAAAAAGTGAGGGTGCCTGACCCCTATGGTTTGACCCCCACGGTGGGAGGCCGTGCTGAGGGGCAAAAGTAAAAAGTGAGGGTGCCTGACCCCTATGGTTTTGACCCTTGTGGTTTAAGATGGCCGGTCCGCAGGTGCCACCACGCACCTGCGGCCGGCCGAACGTGCGAGCGACGACCGGGGAAAGCGGGACGTCGTCGCGAGCGCTGTGGCAGGGGAGGACCCGCGGGCGGCCCGGGGTAAACCGACGAAAGCGATGATGGCGCCGGGCTTGGGCGCGGACGCGCAACCTGAATGAAAGGTGATCGTCGGCTCCGCCGACACACCTCCCGCCGCGCCGGCGGGGGCGGACGAAGGCCAGCGCCCCGCAGCGAGCGCGCTCGATCGTCGGCGGAGCCGGAGCCGGAGCGCATTTGATCCTCCGCGCGGGCGCGTGGTAATTCTCAGGCCATGGAAACCGTGCTCGTGCTCACCATCATGGGGCCTGATCGTCCGGGCATCGTGGACAGCGTCTCGGCGGCCGTCGTCGCCCACGGCGGCAGCTGGCAGCGGAGCCGCATGGCGAAGCTGGCCGGGCAGTTCGCCGGGATCCTCGAGGTCGCGATCGACGACGCGGCGGCCGACCGGCTCCGGAGCGCGCTGGCGGCCCTGGCGAGCGAGAAGCTGACCGTCTTTGTCGCGGGGAGCGAGATCGACGCGGCCCCGGTGGCGCCGCCGCGGCTGCAGGTCAGCGTAGTCGGCCACGACCGGCCGGGGATCATGCGCGCGATGGCGCGCGCCCTCGCCGCGCGCGGGCTCAACGTCCTCGAGCTCGAGAGCGGCTGCGCGCACGCGCCGATGTCGGGCGACCGGATGTTCGAGGCGCGGGCCGTGGTGGAGCTCCCGAGCGGGGTCTCGGCCGCGGACGTGCGCGCCGATCTCGAAGCCCTCGCGGGCGACATGATGGTCGACTTCGGCGTCGACGCGGGCTGAACGCGCAGCCGCCGGCGGCCCTCCCCCCAGCCTCGCGCTGGCGTCGGGCGGGCGTTTCGTCGATAATCGGGCGCATGCCCAGCGACGACCGCAAGATCCTCAAGCGCTTCCGCAACCTCGACATCGACGGGGTGGAGCGCCCCGAGCGACCGGCCGCCAAGCCGAACCCGGCGCGTCAGCGCTCCGAGGCGGAGCGACGCCCCACGGCCCCTGTGCGGCGCAGCGAAACGCCCCCCGAACGCACCCGTCCAGCGGGACCACCACCGCGTGAGGTGGTCCCGCCATCGATCCCGATGCGCCCTGCTGCGATGCAGCGCGAGACCCTCAGCGCGCGCAACGGCGGGATGACCGTCGAGCGCGTCCGGATGGACATCTCCGGGCGCGGCGAGCCCCTAGAGATCCTGCCCGGGACGCCGCCCGGGGTGATCACGGTCGAGTTCACGCCGGGCGCCCCCGAGCCGGTGCGCACCCGCAGCGAGGCGCCGCGCCGGCCGCCGCAGCCGCCCCCGCCGCGGACCTATACGATGCCCCCCGCGCCCGCGACGCTGCCCGGGGGTGCCCCGATCGAGCTGACCGAGATGGCCGCCCGCCAGCTCCGGATCATGGCCTACCAGCACGGCATGTCCGGCGCCGGGCTGCGCATCCTGACCAGCGGCCCGGGCGGACCCGCCAACTGCGACTTCGCCTTCGAGCACGCCCCCGACGACGGCGACGTCGTGTTCCTCTCCCACGGGGTCCGCGTCATCGTCGACCGCGCGAGCCTGCGGTCCCTGCGCGGGATGCGCATCACCTACGAGGACATCGCCGGAGCGAGCGGCTTCCGGGTCGGCTGACGGCGGCGGGCGCGGCCCTCGAGCGGTGAATGTGCTTCGTTCTTGCGCTATGACGCGGGGCGTCATAAGGGGCCGGCGCTACAGGAGTCCACCCCATGTCGCGCATCCTCGCCGCTGTCCTCCTCCTCTCGCTGGCCCTCGCCGCCTGTGATGACGCCGCCGAGCGCTCCGGCTTCGACCTGAACACCGGCGATCTCCTCGTCGACCTGCCGGTCGGCGACGTCGAGGGCGTCAAGGCGGACGGGGCGTGGGGCTTCGCGACGACCTGCAAGGAGATCCCGGACCTGCCGGCGCTAGCCGACCCGGCGATCGTCGTGTCCCTCGACGGGCTGACGCTCCACCTCATCGACCGCGCCGGCGACTACGATCGCGTCTTCCCGATCGGCCCCGGCGCCATCGACGACGGCGTGAGCCTCACCCCGGTCTCCACCGGCGCACCGGACGGCGTGTTCTATACCCGCACCGACGTCGCCCCGGTCGACGACGGCCCCACGCCGGCGCAGGCCAAGTGGGCGTGGAACTACCGCTGCCGCATGTGGTGGACCGGCGACGACGGCGTGAAGGTCCCGGTCTTCGCCGGCCTGCCCTTCATCCGCCTCACCGGCCCGCCGTCGAGCGGCTACGGCATCCACGGGCCGGTCGACCGCTACACCCAGCGGGACGGGGGCAAGCTGCGGCGCGGCTTCGTCAGCCACGGCTGCATGCGCATGGAGAGCGCCGACCTCGTCGAGGTCTACGCCCGCATCCAGGGCAAGCGGGTGCCGGTGCGCATCCAGAAGGCCATCGAGCGCGGCAGCGACGGGCACGCGGTGGACACCGGCGAGCCGTGGATCCAGGCCGAGTGCGACGCGGACGCCGACTGCGCCTTCCCCGGCGGCCTCTGCAAGCACAACCCCTACAGCGGGCGCGGCTTCTGCACGACGCCGTGTACCCGCTACTGCTCGGACCGGACCGGCACCCCGCCGACCTTCTGCGTGACCGACCCCGACGACCGCACCCGCGGGATCTGCGTCAACCAGGCGCAGCCGTGGACCGACGGCTGCCGCCGCTACGACGGCTTCGTCGAGGCGATGAGCGAGCGCTTCGGGCAGTCCTCGGTGAAGCGCGCCGCCTGCGTCCCCGGGACCGAGGGGTGGACCGGCGACCGCTGCCTCGGCGACGCGCAGTGCGAGAGCGGCCGCTGCGACGCGACCAGCGAGGCGGCCGGGATCTGCACCACCGCGTGCACGCGCTACTGCGACGACAAGGACGCGAGCTACGCCTCGACCTTCTGCGTCGCCGTGCCCGAGGAGACCGGGATGACCGGCGGCATGTGCGCCGCCCAGTGCTCGAGCAACGACGACTGCCCGGTCGGCACGACCTGCGAGGCCGAGCCGCGCTTCGGTCAGGCCTCGGTCGTGCGCAAGGCGTGCCTGCCTTACTGAACCTCGCCGCGGGTTCGGGCGCCGCGGCGCGAGCGACGACTCGCGTCCCGACTCGGCCCGAGCGCGCGCGCCGCTCCCCCCCTGCTGCACGTGGCGAAGCTACCGCGTGCTCTGAGCGCGCCGCGGTCCCGGCCCGGGTGACGGCGGCGCCCACAACCCGCACACTCCCGTACAGCGACGTGCAGCGCGTCGCGCCCCGCCCCCTCAGCCTCGGAGGCTCGATGTCCTTGACGCCCCGCCACGCCGCGCGCGCCCGCGCGGTCGCCCTCAGCCTCGTCGTGACGGCCCTCGCCCTCGCGACGCCGGCGGCCCACGCCGCCCCGGACCACATCCGCGTCCCGGGCAAGATCGGCCTCGGCCTCGGCTCCGGCACCCTCGCGAACGGGTTGTCGGCCAAGTGGTACCTGACCGACCTGCACGCCCTGCAGTTCAACCTCGGGTCCTTCGGCGGCGGCGGCGCCGACCACCGCTGGCACCGCGTCGCCGGCTTCGCGGTCAGCGTGGACTACCTGATCGAGCTCCCCGACATCGTCACCGCCGGCGAGGCGTTCGTCCTCGGCTGGAACGCCGGCGTCGGCGCGGGGATCGGCGTCGCCGACGGCCACGGGGACCTCGCGGTGGCCGCCTCCGGCGTCGTCGGCCTGGAGTTCCGCATCATCCCGGTCCCGATCGACGTCGTGCTCGAGTTCCGCCCGGGCTTCCTCATCGTGCCCGACTTCGACTTCGATCCGGTCGACTTCACCGCGCACATTCGCTATTATTTCTAGCCATTTGCGGCGTCGGATGGGCGCCCGGCGAGGCGGCGCGCCTCGCCCCTACAGCGGGCGGCGGCAGAGGTGCATCCACCCCGCCGGGAGGTCGCCCGTCGCGTACCCCGTGCCGTTGACGCCGCTCGGGCAGGCCGTCGTGTCCGAGTCCGTGTGCCAGGCCCCGGCGAAGGAGGAGCCGGCGGCGCACGCGATGTAGCTCCCTCCGGGGCAGTCGCTGACGCGGACCTCCGCGGTGGCGAGCGCGCCGCCGCGGCCGCAGAGCCCGATCCAGCCCGCGTCCACCGTCGTCGTCCCGTCGCTGGCGACCGCGGCGGCCACGCCATCGCAGCTCGACCCGCCGACGTGCCACGTCCCGAGCAGCGCGCCACCGGCGGCGGTGCAGCCGGCCCACGTCGTCGGTCCGCCGCAGCTCGAGCCGGTGATCTCGAGGGTGAGGCGCGCGGCGTCCGTCGTGCAGAGCCACAACCACGCCACGTCGTAGCCCGCCCCGGTGTAGTCGGAGGCCTCGGGCCAGGTGTCCGCCGCGCCCTTACCAGCCTTCCACGAGCCGACGCGCCGGTAGCCCGCGGGGCACGCCATGGTCGCGTCGGCCGGCCGCGTCGTGGTCGCCGTCGCGAAGAGCAACGCCGTCGGCGGCGCTGCCGGAGCGGCGGTGTGGACCACCACGGCTTCGGACGAGCGCGCGTAGCTGGCGTGGAACGCGTGCCCGGACACCTCGCTGTAGACCGCGGCCACCCCGGTGTCAGCGCCGAGCTCGTGCGCGGCGCAGGTGCGCCCGCCGGCGTCGCTCACGGGGACCTCCCAGGTGATGAGCGGCCAGCGCTGGCCCTCTGGGGTGACGCCGCCGGCGAGCTCCCCGTCCGTGGCGCTGGCCGTCGCGACCAGGGTGCAGGCGCCGCGGTTCGCGAACGCCGGGGCGTTGAGCCCGAGGGCGACGTTCCAGTACGCCTTGCTCGCCGGAGGGTCGCTGCCGATCAGCTCGTTGCCCCGGAAGATCGCGGTCTGGAAGAAGAGGTCGAGGTCGTTGGGGGGGCCGGGGAACGCCGGGTTCTGGTTGCCGACGACGCCCGCCACCTCGACGACGAAGGGCCCACCGACTTCGCACTCGACCACGACGTCATCCATGTGGAGGTAGGTGTCCTGCCCGGGCCCCGCCGTGCAGGCGAAGCCGAGGACCGCCGTCGGGCCACGGGCGCCGGTGTGCGGATCGAAGAGCAGATCGAGGTCGCTCGTCCCGTCGTCGCCGACGCAGTCCAGCTTGGCCGAGCAGAAGATGTCCTCAAACGTGATGGCGGTGTCGAAGAACCCCTGGGTGGCGGTCCGGATGACGGTCAGATCGAAGTCGACCGCGACGTCGGTGTTGGCGTCGCAGGGGACGTCGCGCGCGATCGGCGTCGGGTTCCGCCAGGACGAGGCTGGGATGGGGCCGTTGGCGTCGCTCAGCGTGAGCAGCTCGAGGCGTACGGTGTTCGAGCCGGCGTCCGCGTCGCAGGTCCCGACGTAGCTCAATCCACCGCTACCGTCGCCGTAGCCGCTCGTCGTCAGATCGTCTCGCGTCCAGACGGTCGCACCGCCCGCGAGCACGGTGACGCGGTAGGTCGCCTCGGTGACGCCGGTGAGCGAGAGCGGCGCCACGTCGATCACGACGTGGCCGCCCACCCCGCCCGCCATGTCGCCGTCGGCGCAGGCGGACACCGCTATGGCGGTGGCCAACACGACCCGAAGAGAGGTTTGCGTCCGGCGCTGCATGCTCGTCCTCCGTGGCCAGCGACGAGCCTATGCCATACCGCAGCGCAACACCAAAGGATGGCGGCCGCGTTGGCTCCACGGGCGCGCCCGCGTCCAACCCAGCCGGGTACCCGCCCCTACTCGCAGGCGTAACTCCGCGGCAGGCACTGGTGGCCGGTGATGCGCCCGCCCACCGCGATGTCGCCACAGACGTAGCCGCTCGGGCAGCCGTCGTCGGCGGTGCACTCGGCGGTGCAGTGCTTGCCGCCGTCGCTGAGCTTCACGCACATGTTGCCGACGCCGGGGCAGTCGCTGTCCCGCGAGCACGCCGCGCACAGCGACGTGACGTCGGCGTACGGGTTCAGGTGCGGGTTGTCGTCGATGCCGTGGACGCCGTAGTAGACGTTGTAGTTGGCGCGCTGGTTGATGCTCGTGAGCACCTCGCGCCAGGTGCGCGGGTCGTGGGTCTTGCCGACCTGCGACAGCAGCTCGCGCAGAAAGCCCGAGGTCGTGAACGTCTGCTGCGACAGCCACGAGAAGTTCACGGTCGAGACGATGTCGACGTTCTTGGTCGTCTTGGTCCCGTTCTTCATGACCGCCTCGGGGTAGGCGCCGTAGGTCTTGCAGCCGTTGAAGAGGTAGACCTGGTACTTGTCGGGCAGCTCGAGCTGCGCGAGCTGCGTCGCGCTGATCGCGTGGCGCGGGTTGTAGTGGTAGACGACGCCGGAGTAGTCGGGATCCTCGCCGGCGTGGCCGTCGTAGATGACGACGTCGGCGCTCTCGTAGGCCTCGATGATGCGCTGGCGCAGGAGCCCGATGTCCGCGATGGGCACGATGTCGCCCCAGAGCAGCGTGATCTCGACGGCGACCGGCTTACCGTTGGCGTCGATGGCGCCGGTGAAGGGCGGCGAGTCGAGCTTCAGGTCGGTCCAGACCTTGGCGTCGTGCTTGTAGCCGGCCGACTTCAGCCAGGCGAAGATGTCTTCGGTCTGCTGCAGATCGTAGCGCGCCTCGTTGTAGTCGCCGCCGACGACGATGACGACGTCGAGCAGGCCGTCATCGAACAGCTGCGGGTACTCGGGGTAGCCGTCGGCGGACTCCTTGGTCGGCTCGATGACCACCTGCACGTCCTCGACCTCGCCGGTGTAGGTGGCCGGGTCGAAGCTCTTCGGGTAGCTCGAGTACTGGAGCTGCGACTCGGTGAGCTTCGGCATCTTGACGATGACGTACTGCGTGCCGTCCTCACCGGTGACCAGCGGGACCCGGGCGAGGAGGTCGCGCGGACCGCCCATCTCGACCTCCCAGATGTAGGCCCAGCTGAGCTCGGCGTCGTCGACCGCGTCCACGACGTAGTCGCTCGTCGTGCCGCGCACGAGCCCCGCGAAGCCGCCATAGTCCTGGTTGGTGTCGCCGTGCCCCTTGTCGGTCAGGTACTCGTTGACGAAGTGGGTGTAGGCCTTGACGTTGTAGCCGACGAGCTCGCGAACGTGCGCCTCGCGCGCGGCCGGATCGGCCTCGCCCCAGGTCTCGGGATCGAGCTCGATCTGCCCGATCCCCCACACCGCGTACTCCTGCGACGTCGGCGACAGGTAGTTGTCGGCCTTGCCGGGCAGCACCGCCTCGGCCCCCGGATCGTCGGTAGACGCGGCGTCATCGCACGCGGTGACGGTGAAGAGGGCGGCCAGCGAGGCCCAAAGCAGCATTGTGCGGCGCAACATAACGACTCCGGCGGTCGAGTTTGGGGGGACCGCCCGGAACCTAGCCTCAGCGCGCCGCGGAAGCAATGAACTTCATTCCGCTTCGCCCCCGATCCGGGCGGCCGTTGGGCGCGACGGCGCGCGGTCCGCGCGGCGCCCCGGACGCGCGCCGGTCACGCCGGGCGAGCCACGGGGCGCCGACGCGGCGGCGTCAGCCCACCTCGCGGGACTTCAGGGAGTCGCGGATCTCGGTCAGCAGCTTCACCTCGGCGCTCGGCTCGGGCGGCGCGGCGGGGGCCGGCGGGGCGGCCTCCTCCTTCTTGTGCAGGTTGTTGATGCCCTTGATGACCATGAAGACCGCGAACGCGACGATGAGGAAGTCGATGACGGTCTGGATGAAGGCGCCGTACCGGATGGCAGGCCCGTCCGCCGCGTCGCTGAGCTTGATCATCAGCTCGGAGAAGTCGACGCCGCCGAGCAGCTCGCCGAGGGGCGGCATGATGACGTCCTTGACGAAGGACGAGACGATCTTGCCGAACGCGGCGCCGATGATGATACCCACGGCCATGTCGATGACGTTGCCCTTCATGGCGAACGTCTTGAACTCTTTCATGATCCCCATCTCGAACACCTCTGCTTCAGGGGCCGCCGGGACCGCGCGACAGCGCCGGCCGCTCGGTAGGCCAACGCCGCGGACGGTCCCGCGCGCCGGGGCCGACCGTCAACGCGAGCGCCCCCCTCCGCGTGAAACCGAGGCGGCCACGAAGCGAGCTCAAACCTCGGTGTTCACTGCCTATCCCCGCGAATCCCCGCCGTCGCCGTCGGGGTCCGCTCCGTCCGGGCTGGCGACCGCCAGCCAGTAGCCGAGGGGGCAGCTGAAGGCGCGACCGCGGGCCTTGAGCGACAGGCGGCAGCCGCAGATCTTGCAGTCATCGTTCCAGCGCTGGTCGCAGGCGTCGCAGATCTCGAGCCGCCGCAGATACTGCGTCTCGTCCACCGTCGTCAGGCCGTCGTTGGCGAAGGCGCGCATCGAGCGCGCCAGGCTCCACACCCGCGACAGCAGGTGGGGCTTCTTGTTGCGCATGATGTCGGTGGTCATGTCCCGGGGCGGGCGATTGCAGAACACGCCGGCGGCGTGGCACTCGCTGCAGGTGCGCAGGTCCACCCCGCGGTCGACGCGCAGCTGGGGGTGACCGCAGCGGTGCCAGCCGGGCCGAATCGGCTCGCCGCGATGCATGCAGGTCGGGAACTCGGTCATCGCGCCTCGGCGCCGGCCCCCCCACCGGTGGCGGGATCCGCGCGCAGGGGTGCCCATGCAGGCCGCGTGCCGCAGCGCAGCGGGGCGCTCCAGGCGCGTCCGGACGGCTCTGGGCGGGCCCGAGGCGTGTGATCGTGCGCTCGCGGCAGGGTCTTTTCGCACAGCGCCGGCGCGACGCCGCCCTGTTCAAGCGATGGGGGCGGGATTAAGGTCCCGGGCCATGAGCGCACCCCCCGACGAAGCGGCGCCCGGTGGGTCGACCGGGCCCCCGCGACGACGCCGCAGGAAGCGACGCCGGCCGCCCGACGCGGGCGCCCCGCCCGTGGGTGATCGCGCCGTGCGCGCGCTCGCCGAGCTGCGCGGGCTCGCCCGGGACCTCGCCGTCGAGCTGGGGGCGCCCAGCAGCGGGCGCTTCCCGGTGGACGCGCTCGACCTGGCGCTCTCGGTGCCGCTCGGCCCCGGCCCCGAGCCGCTCGCGGCCGCCGCCGACGCGCTGGTCGCGACCCTACGGGAGAGGCTCGACGAGGCGCTGCGCGGGACGATGGCCTTCCTCGAGGGGCACGTCTACTGCTTCCACACCGACCAGCCGGAGTCCCCCTACTCGAGCCCGCCGAACGCGGCTTCGGTGTTCGCCGGCTACGCGGCGAACGGCCGCCCGGAGTGGCAGAGCTTCCCGAACCTGTGCCTGGCGCGGCGCGAGCCACGGGTGGACCGCCTCTACGCCGACCCGCCCGAGGTCCTCGCCCTCGTCCAGACCGCCGACGAGCTGTCGGGCGAGCTGCTGCCGGGCTTCGGTCGCGGGAGCCGCGCCTACGCGGTGCTCGGGCAGGTCGTCCTGGGCCTGGTCCCGCGGGACCTCGATCTCCGCGGCCGCGGCGCCGAGCGCGTCGCCCTGACCCTGCAGATCGTGGAGACCACCCAAGGGACCCGCGACCACCGGCTGCGCCTCAACCTCCTCGGCCTGCCGGCGGAGGCCATCGCGTCCGCCGCCGCCGACGCGGACGAGCGCTCGCCGGCCGAGGCCTTCCGCAAGGTCCTGCGCACCGCGCGGCAGCGGATCGACGCCCTCGGCCGCCAGCTCGCCATCGCGGCGCGCCGCGGCGAGGCGGTCGATCGCGACGCCCTCGTCGGGCAGATCCTCAACCGCCTGCGCACCGACGTGCTGCGCGTCCTCAAGGTCCGCGCGCACCGCACCCAGCACGCCGAGGTGCGCCACCAGAGCGGCGAGCGGCCGACCAGCCTGGCACTCCAGGACGCCCACGCGGCCGTCGACGGGCGCCTCCTCAACGACACCCAGCGCCAAACCGTGGTGGTGCTCGGCCCCAAGCAGCGCGCGCACGTCTTCACGCCGACCGGCCGCCACGTGACGAGCCTGGTGCTCGAGCCGGGCGAGGTGGAGCGCAAGCTCGAGCGCGGGCGCTGGCGCCCCCTGGATCCTGCCGGCGTCCACGCCTTCCGGCGCGCGATCGCCGGCAGCGGGCGGGGCTGAGGCGATACGGGCGGCGCCGGCGGTCGGTTTGACCCGCGCGGCCCGTTTGGTACCCTCGACGTCCGCCTGTGGCGCCGGACCGGTCACGTCACGACCGGCCAGCCCGCGCCACCCGCCGAGCCCCACTCCCGAGGAGCGCCCGATGAGCAGCGAGATCTACCCGGTGCCCCCCCGCGTCAGCACGCGCTCTGACAGCTCGATCCGCGACATGGCGCAGTACCGCGAGGCCTACGCGCGGTCCATCAACGACCCAGAGGGGTTCTGGCTCGACGTCACCAAGCGGCGGCTGCGCTGGATGAAGGAGCCGACCCGCGGCCTCGACGGCAGCTACCACACCATCGACGAGGGGCCCTTCTCCTGGTTCGCCGACGGCGTGCTGAACGTCACCGAGTCGTGCCTCGACCGCCACGTCGAGACGCGCCCGAGCAAGACGGCCATCATCTGGGAGGGTGACGAGCCGGGCGACGTCCGCAAGCTCAGCTACCGCGAGCTCTACCGCCAGGTCTGCAAGACCGCCAACGCGCTCAAGGCGATGGGCCTCAAGAAGGGCGAGCGCGTCATCATCTACATGGGCATGGTCCCCGAGGCGACCATCGCGATGCTCGCCTGCGCCCGCCTCGGCGCCATCCACTCGGTCGTCTTCGGCGGCTTCTCGGCGGAGGCGGTCCGCGACCGCGTCCGCGACTGCGGCGCCGAGCTCGTCATCACCCAGGACGAGGGGCGCCGCGGCGGCAAGGCCATCCCGCTCAAGGCGGCCGTCGACAAGGCCCTCGAGGGCGAGCAGCACATCAAGCACGTCCTGGTCTACCGGCGCACCGGCGAGGAGATCGGGTGGGTCGAGGGGCGCGACGTGTGGTGGCACGACGCGGTCGGCGAGGCCGAGGAGGTCTGCCCGGCGACGCCAACCAGCGCCGAGGACCCGCTCTTCATCCTCTACACCTCGGGTTCGACGGGCAGACCCAAGGGCGTCGTCCACACCTGCGGCGGCTACCTCACCTACACGGCCTACACCCACGAGATCGTCTTCGACCTGCGCGAACACGACGTCTACGCCTGCGTCGCCGACGTCGGCTGGATCACCGGCCACAGCTACATCGTCTACGGGCCGCTGGCGAACCGCGCGACCACCGTGATGTTCGAGTCCGTCCCGACCTACCCCGACGCCGGCCGCTACTGGGACATGGTCGAGCGCCACGGCATCACCGTCTTCTACACCGCGCCGACCGCCATCCGCGCCCTCGCCGCCCAGGGCGACGAGTACGTCGACCGCTACGACCGCCGCACCCTGCGCGTCCTCGGCACCGTGGGCGAGCCGATCAACCCAGACGCCTGGCGCTGGTACTACGAGATCGTCGGCGACGGGCGCTGCAACATCGTCGACACCTACTGGCAGACCGAGACCGGCGGCATCAGCATCTCGCCGCTGGCGCCGCTCACGGCGACCAAGCCTGGTTCGGCCACCCTCCCGCTGCCGGGCATCGTCCCGCTCTTGATGGACGACCAGGACCGCATCCTGCGCGGTCCCGGCGAGGGGCGGCTGTGCCTGGCCTTCCCGTGGCCCGGCCAGGCGCGCACGGTGTGGGGCGATCACCCCCGCTTCGTCGCGACCTACTTCGGCGCCTACAAGGGCTACTACTTCACCGGCGACGGCTGTCGCCGCGACACCGACGGCTACCACTGGATCACCGGGCGCGTGGACGACGTGCTCAACGTCGCGGGCCACCGCATGGGCACGGCCGAGTTCGAGTCGGCGCTGGTCGCCGTCGACGAGGTCGCCGAGGCGGGCATCGTCGGCTTCCCGCACCCCATCAAGGGTCAGGGGGTCTACGCCTACGTCGTGCTGCAGCCGGGCTTCGCGCCGAGCGACGCCCTCGAGGCGAAGCTCCACAGGTCGGTGCGAGATCAGATCGGCGCCCACGCGCGGGTCGACCTCTTCCAGTTCGTCCCGGGGCTGCCGAAGACCCGCTCGGGCAAGGTGATGCGGCGCATCCTGCGCAAGGTGGCCGAGGGCGCTCCGGAGCAGCTCGGCGACATCTCGACCCTCGCCGACCCCAGCGTCGTCGCCGCCATCGTAGCCGGGGCGAAGGTGCTGCCGTGACCACCGCTCCCCACCCAACCCCGTTCCCGGCTCGCCTCACCGACATGGAGGAGGTGGAGACGCAGTACCAGGCGCTGTCTCCCGACGCCCGCCTCGCGGCGCACGAGCAGCTCCGCTACTTCCGCCTCCTCGCGGAGGAGGAGCGGCACGCGCTCGCGGCCCGCTTCCCGAGCGAGCTCGCCGGGGATCCGACCTCGCTCCGCGCGACCTCGGCCGTGCGCACGAGCTGGGACTTCCGCGCCCGCGAGCTGGTCGTCTGCATGCTGCAGTTCGGCGCCGAGGCGCTCTCGCGCCGCCTCGAGCTGGTCGGCGCGATGCACCCCGGCGGCCGTCAGGGCGCGATGGCGCTGACGACGAGCGGCTCCATCATCGACCTGTCCCCGCCCGAGGCCGACGGCACCCGACGCTGGATCTACCGCCCCGGCGTGCGGCGCAACCACAAGCCGCGCGAGGGCAAGGTGGTGCTCGCCCGCGACGTCCGGCTCGGCGAGCGCGTCGACCTCGGCCGCATCGTCACCAGCGAGGTGCTGGTCCTCGCCACCGGGGATCTGCGCGAGCTCGGCGGCGACACCCCGGCGGTCCCCGAGGGGACGCGCCTGTTCACCCCCGCCGAGGACACGGTCCCCGGGGCTCGCAGCAGCGACGAGTTCCGCCTCGAGACGACGCGCTTTCGGATCCTCGCCGACGCCATGGGCAACGCCTGGGGCGACGAGCGCCAGGCCCTCACGGCCCGCGCCGTCGAGCAGGCCCTCGCGGTGCAGCGCATCCTCGCGCCGGGCAAGGGCCTGGCGCTGGGAGACGTGGCCGAGCTGGCGGCGATCACGGGCACGCGCTACGTCATCCACAAGAAGCGCCGCCGGCTCGACCTCGAGCGCTTCCCACACGGGACCACCCACGCCACCCTCCGCGAGGACGTGAACATCGGCGCGCAGCGCGTCGTCCGCGGAGCCCCGCTGGTCGTCCTCGACCGCGACGGCGCCGTGGCCTCGGTGATCTTCGAGATCACCGGGGTCACCGCCGCGACCTGAGCCAAGCGACGGCAGGTCCTCGACCGACTACGATGGGAGCTGGGTCCAGCTTCGGCAAGACGTCACGAGCTCTGACCACAAGCCCCCTATCATGGCCATGGACAACCGGGTCCGTTGCCTCGATAGTGCGGCGCGGGTGACGTTCGACCCACGCGAGGGGGGGCATGACAGCTTCGGAGGACGGCGGATGGGGCGCTGACCCCGGCTGGCGTGACGCCGAGCGCGGGCTCCGGTGGTGCTTTCGCGCGATGGTGGCGTTCTGCATCTTCATCGGCGCCGCGGTGGTGGTGACGATCGTCGGCGTGTCGATGATCGCCACCGAGGGCGCCGAGGCGGCCGCGGACTTCAACGCCTCGCTCCAGATCTTCAGCTTCCTCGGCTACCTCGTGGTGCTCGGCGTCATGGTCCCCGGGCTCGACGGCTGGCGCCGGCTCCCCGCGCTCACCCGCGCGCGCGGCCTCGCGGCGACCTCGCTGTGGCTGACCGTCGCCTACATGGCGCTGTCCGTGCTCGCCTTCGCCCTGAGCGCGCCCGACCTCGGCGACCCCGCGGCGGCCCAGCACGTGTCTACCTTCCGGTTCGCGCTCGGCGTCGTCTCGACCCTCGCCCTGGCCGTCGCCGTCGCCTCCTTCCTGCTCTCGCTGGCGCGGGCGGCGACCCACGTCGGCCGCCCCGAGATCGCCGCCCTCGCCCGCCGGACCTTCGTGGTGAGCCTCATCGTCCTCGGGCTCGGCCTGACCCTGGTCCTGGTCGCCAGCGGCCTCGCCGGCACCGGCCCCGACGGCGTCCGCGCCGCCATAGGGCTCATCGGCGTCCTCGGCCTGGTCGCCGGCGGGCTCGGCGTCTGGGCCCTCGTCGACGTCATGCGCGTCATCGCCAAGCTGCGCGCCGCCATCCTCCGCGAGGTGTCCATCGTCGGCGAGTTCTGACGGCGTCGCGCGCGCTCGACGGCCCGCGACCCGCGCGTTCCCTGCCCCATATTGACCTGACAGCCGTCGCCGGCCCACTGTATGCCGGACGGGAGGCGCCCAGATGCGCACGATCACCCTACTGACGTTGTCCTTGGCCGTACTCGCCGCGCCGCTCGCGCCGTCCGCGCGAGCGGGCATCCAGGTCCCGGGCCTCGGCGACCTGCCGCAAGCGCCGACGAAGCCGCGGCTCTGGTTCGACGGCACCAACGCCACCGCGGTCGTCGCCCTCAAGGCGCGGATCACCAACCCGGCGACCAGCGGCTACTACGCGAGCTTCAAGGAGTACGTCGACTCACGCCTGGCCTCGATCGCCAACGGCAGCGCCACCGACGACACCCGCTCGAAGCTCGCCAAGGCCGCGGCGCTCCTCTACCAGCTCGGCGCGACGCCGCCGACCGGCGCCGGCTACGCGAGCTACCGCGACGCCGCCCGCGTCGCCCTCGCCGGCGTCCACACCCGGGTCGCCGTCAACACCGTCAGCGAGTGGTTCAACCCGCCCGACGACGCCATCAACGTCCTCCAGGACAGCTCGCGCCTGCAGTCGATGGCCGAGGCCTACGATCTGCTGCGCGGCAGCGGCATCTCCTCGGGCCACGACAGCGCCCTGCGCAACATCGTCGCCAACTGGGCCAACGCCCTGCGCGACGACTGGAACCTGACCGGCGCCTACAACGTCATCGGGGCCCACCGCGACAACTGGGGCATCAAGGGCGGCGCCGCCCTCGTCACCGCCGCGCTCGCGATGCCGACCCACGGGGACGCCGCGAGCTGGAAGGCCGCCGGCATGACCTTCCTCAACGAGTCCCTCGACGCCGTCGCCAGCACCACCGGGTGGTTCTTCGAGAGCCCGTGGTACCTCAACTACTCGCTCGCGAACCTGGTCCCGACCGCCTACCACGTGAAGAACGCCATGGGCGTCAGCTGGTGGTCCGCCCTGCGCCCGCTGGTCGCGACGGCGCTCGTCGTGCGCCAGCCGGACGGCCGCGCGCCGCCCTTCGAGGAGGGCCTGCCCAACACCTTCCCCTACGACGTCCTGGCCACCGCCTACCCCGACCTCGCGGCGACGCTGAAGTGGGCCTGGAGCGCGAGCCCCCAGAACGCCGAGAACTTCGACAACCAGCAGATCCACAGCGTCACGCGCTTCATCGTCGCCGACATCACGACCGCCCCCGCCGCGCCGACCAGCTCGCCGACGCGCACCGTCGGCTCCGACGCCTTCATCGCGGTGCTCGCCAGCGGCCACGGCGCCGACGCCCTGTCGGTCTCCACCATCACCGCCCGCGATCGCTTCAACTTCGCCTTCACGAGCGGCCACAACTTCCAGAACCCCCTCGACGTCGTGCTCCACGCCCGCGGGACCCTGCTCCTGCCGACCTCGGGCGGCGGCCCCACGGTCACGACCTCGGAGCACCGCTCCGACTACCTCGACCCCCGCGAGCGCAACCTGCCCCTCGTCGGCCGCAGCGCCCCGTTCGTCACCGACGCGACCGCGGTCAGCTTCGGCGACCGCCTCGACAGCGCCGACACCACCAAGCGCCCCAACCACTTCGCCGACCTCGTATCCACCAGCGTCTCCGCGTACGACGGCGCGAGCCTGGTGCGGCGCACCCTGGCGCTCATCGACCTCGACTACGTCGCCGTCTTCGACCGCTTCCAGTCCAACAGCGACAGCGCCCGCTCCTTCGAGGCCGCCTGGCGCGGCCGCGGCCCCCGGACCGACCTCGGCAGCACCGCCACCCAGGTCCGCGAGCGGTGGACCTACGGAGGCGAGCGCCTGCGCCTCGACGTCGCCGGGAGCGGCACCCTGTCGCTGCAGAAGAACGACACGCGCTACGCCGACGCCTGGGGCTCCGAGGAGGCCATCGAGGGCGTCTTCGTCGGCACCTCCGCCCAGCAGGCCTCCCTGGTGTCGGTGTTCCAGCCGCTGCCAGGCCCGCCCGACCCGGGCACCGGGCGCACGCCCGGCGCCGCCACCGTGACCGCCGGTGGCGTCGCCACCGACGGCGTCGCAACCCTGGTCCGCACCGAGGGCGGCGCCCTCGGCGCGCTCGCCGTCGTCTCCGCCCGCGCCGTCTCGCTCGGCAACACCCCGCGGCTGGCCGCGAGCGCCCCGGTCACGCTGGGGCTGACGGTGGACGGCGACGGCTTCCTCCTCCAGGTCTCGGCGGACCGCGGCCCGGGAGCCAACCTCACCCTGGCGGGGCTGGGCCTCGACCCGACCGAGGTCTACGAGGCCGTCCAGAACGGCGCCCCCCTCGACGGCGCCCACTTCACCGCCAGCGCGGGCGCGTTCACCTTCACCGCGCTCGCCGCCGGCGCCATCAGCGTCGGCCCGGCGCCGTGCGTCGCCGGCAGCGGCGGCGACCCGGACCTCGACCGCATCTGCGGCGGCGCCGACAACTGCCCCGGCACCCCCAACACCGACCAGCTCGACAGCGACGGCGACGGCCTCGGCGACGCCTGCGAGTGCCTCGACCTGGCGCGCTGCGTGGACGCCAACCCGTGCACCGCGGACGCCTGCGACCCCGCGACCGGCGACTGCGTCAACGCGCCCGTCGCCGACACCGTCGCCTGCGACGACGGCAACCCGTGCACCACCGGCGACCACTGCACGGCGGGGGTCTGCGCCGGCGTCGGGCCGAGCTGCGACGACGGCGACCCCTGCACCATCGACAGCTGTGGGACGGCCGGCGCCTGCACCCACGCGCTCGCCCCGGTGGGCACGGCCTGCGACGACCACAACGCCTGCTCCATCGACGACGTCTGCCAGGCCAACGGCGCGTGCAAGGGCGCCGCGCGGACCTGCTCGGAGCTCTCCCTCGACGCGTGTCACCGGGCGTCGTGCAACTCCTTCACCGGCTGCTTCGCGCTCCCGCGCCCGGCCGGCACCGCGTGCGACGACACGGACGCGTGCACGGTCGGCGACGTGTGCGACGCAGCTGGGACCTGCGCCGGGACCGCTATTTCCTGCGATGATGGCGATGTGTGCACTGCGGACGCGTGCGACCCGGACGGGGGCTGCGTCCACACGGCGCTCGGCTCGGACACGAGCTGCGACGACGGCGACCTCTGCACCGCCGACGACCGCTGCGTCGAGGGCGTGTGCGGCGGCAACCCGATCAGCTGCGACGACGACGACCCGTGCACGGTGGACGCGTGCCTCGCCTCGCAGGGCTGCACGGCGACCCCCGCGGCGCCCGGCTCCGCCTGCGACGACGGCGACGCCTGCACCCTGTCCGACCGCTGCGAGGGTGGGGTGTGCGCGGGGATGGCGCAGCTGTGCGACGACGCCAACGACTGCACGACGGACGCGTGCGACCCGGCGAGCGGCTGCCTGTTCGCGCCCCGCGACGCCGGGAGCGCCTGCGACGACGGCGACGTCTGCACCGTGAACGACGCCTGCAGCGGTATTCTGTGCGTTGGCGCCGAGCGCGACTGCGACGACGCGAACCCGTGTACGGCGGACCACTGCGACGTCGCGACCGGGTGCTTCCACCCGCCGGAGGCCGGCGCGGTGGGGTGCGATGACGGCGACGCCTGCACGGCGGGGGACGCCTGCCTCGGCGGCACCTGTGTCGGCGGCGCGGCGATCGCGTGCGACGACCTCAACCCCTGCACCGTCGACGCCTGCGACGCGGTCGACGGCTGCGTCACCGCCCCCGCGGGCGACGGGACGCCGTGCGACGACGGCAGCCCGTGCACCAGCGGCGACGCCTGCGCGTCCGGGGCGTGCGTCGGGCAGGGGCTCGTCTGCGACGACGACGACCCGTGCACCATCGACAGCTGCTCGGTGGCCAACGGGTGCGCCTACACCCCGGTCGCGGCGGGGGCGCCGTGCGACGACGGCGATCCGTGTACCAGCGGCGACGCGTGCGACGCGGAAGGGGTCTGCGGCGGCGCCGCGGTCGCGTGCGACGACGGCAACCCGTGTACGGTGGACGCCTGCGACGACGCGGGCGCGTGCGCGGCGACCCCGGTCGCGGACGGCGTGGTCTGCGACGACGGTGACCCGTGCACCCTCGACGACGCGTGCGCGGGCGGCGCGTGTGTCGGCGTGGCGCCCGACTGCGACGACGGCGACCCGTGCACCGTGGACGGGTGCGGGGTCGACGGGGCTTGCGCCAACGAGATCCTCAGCTGCCCCGACGGCACGGCCTGCGAGGGCGGCGTGTGCAAGGTCACGCGCTGCGTCCCGTGCAGCGGGGACGCGGGGTGCCGCGACGGGTCGCTGTGCATCGCAACAGCCGCAGGCCTCCGCTGCCTCGAAGAGTGTTCGATGGAGGGCACTTGCACCTTTGAGGGCGACGTGTGCGCCGCATCAGACGAGGGGGCCGCAGTGTGCCTCGCGGTCGCGGGCGACTGCTCGGCGCTGCCGCCGACCGGGGCCGAGGCGGAGGTCGTCGAGGAGGTCGGGCCGGTGGACGAGGCGACGGCGGACGTGGCGGAGGGCGACGACGTCATCGTCGTGCTGCCGGACGGCGCGATCCTCGACCTCGGGGGCGCCGGCGGTCCACAGCAGTTCGACGGCGGCGGCGACACCGGCTGCGGTGGCTGCGCCGGCGGACCCGGCGGCGCGCCTTGGGGAGCGCTGCTCCTGCTGGCCGCGCTGCTCGCTATGCGGTGGCGGACACGACGTCGTTCGGAAACATGAAAGTCCTATTGCGCCCCCCGCAAGTTTGATAGCGTCCGCGCTTTCGCGGACTAGAGCGAGGGGATAGCAGATGCGGATTCAGATGACGACGGCGGCGCTCGTGGTAGCGCTCGGCCTTGGTTTTGGGGCTTGTGGCGACAGCGGTAGCAGCGGCAGCGACGTGATCGGGGGCGACACCACGGTGACGTCGGACACGACGACCACCACCGACACGACCACCACCACCGACACGTCGACCACCACCGACACGTCGACCACCACCGACACGTCGACCACCACCGACACGTCGACCGACACGTCGACCACCACCGACACGTCGACCACCACCGACACGTCGACCACCACCGACACGTCGACCACCACCGACACCACCGCTCCGACCTGCGGCGCGCTGACCCTGACCGGCGAGCTCCAGCAGTACGAGGACTACCCGGCCTACGAGCTCGAGGGGAACTTCGGCTTCGGCGACGCGACGATGAACGACGTCCTCTCCATCGAGTTCTACGCGACCGACGTCGGCAGCTTCGAGCTCGGCACCGGGGACAACGCCAACTACGAGACCTGCTCGCAGTGCGTGCTCGTCTACGCCGACTACGAGTCCGACAGCGGCGCGACCTTCTTCCAGACCGGCGGCACCCTGACGACCGGCGCGGGCCAGACGCCCGGCGACGCCGACTTCAGCGTCACGCTGACCGACGTGTCCTTCGAGGAGGTCACCGTCGACGGCAGCACGTACGTCTCGACCCCGGTCCCTGGCGGCGCGTGCTTCGCGCAGTCCGGCGCGACGACCCACTCGACCCCGGCGGCCCCGGTTTGCGTCCCCAACTGCGGCGACCACATCTGCGGCGCCGACGGCTGCGGCGGCGTCTGCGGCGACAACTGCGTCGGGGGCGGCACCTGCAACCTCGACGGCTCGGTCTGCGAGGCCACGCCGACCTGCTACCAGTTCACTCTCGGCGGGGCCGTGCTCGGGGCCGACTCGGGCTTCTTCTACTACGACGCCTCGGCGCTCGAGCTCGGCGCGGTCGACTTCATGGACGTCTTCCAGATCGAGTTCTACGCCGCCTCCGCTGGCACCATCGACCTGGCCTCGGCGACCAACGCCAACTACGAGACCTGCGAGCAGTGCGTGCTGATGTACGTCGACGGCGACAACGACACCCCGCGCATCTTCTACCAGAGCGCCGGGACGATGACCCTCGACGCGACCTCGGACGTCGACAACGGCGTCATCAAGGCCGGGTTCACGGGGCTTCACCTCGTCGAGGTCACCATCGACGCCAGCACCTTCGTCTCGACTCCGGTCGTGGGCGGGGCGTGCATCGACGTCACCGTGACCTCGGACCTCGAGGCCGCTCCGCTGTAGCCTCTGCTGTAGCGTGACTTGAAACCGCGACGCGGGGGGTGGGCGACCACCTCCCGCGTCGTCGTTTGGGGTGCGACGTCGCGGCGCACAGAAAGTGCTTCAGCCGGATGCGTCGGCTTGTTAGCTTGCTTCGGTCGCGAACCGCGACGGGAGGCGAACGATGCGTAATTCGGCGATGGTGAGGAGCGCGCTCGCGCTCGTGCTCGGTGCGGGCCTCGGGCTCACGGCGTGTGGGGACAGCGGCAGCACCGGCGGCGGCGGCGACACCATCGGCGCCGACACCGTGGTGTCATCCGACATCCTGGTGCCCTCTGACACGATCTCGATGCCGGACACCGTCGTCCCGCAGGACACCGTCGTCCCCCAGGACACCGTCGTCCCCCAAGACACCGTGATCCCCCAGGACACCAACGTCACCGACACGGCCGTCACCGACACGGCCGTCGCCGATACGGCCGTCGCCGACACGACCGTCGCCGACACGACCGTCGCCGACACGGCCGTCACCGACACGGCCGTCACCGACACGGCCGTCACCGACACGACCGTCGCCGACACGACCGTCACCGACACGACCGTCACCGACACGACCGTCGCCGACACGACCGTCGCCGACACGACCGGCCCGACCTGCGGTGTGCTCGCGCTGAGCGGTGACCTCGAGCAGGTCGATGGCTACGCGCTTTACCAGGTGATCGGTGACTTCGGGGTCGGCGACGGCGCGCTCCCGGACGTCCTCTCGGTCGAGTTCTACGCCGACGGCGCCGGCACCTTCGACCTCGCCAGCGGCAACAACGCCAACTACGCGACCTGCGATCAGTGCGTGCTGGTCTACGCCGACTACGACGACGCGACGGGCGACACCGCGGCGACCTTCTTCCAGACCGGCGGCACCATGACCGTGCCCGCCGCGACCCCGCCGGGCTCGGCGGAGTTCAGCGTGACCCTCACCGACCTGGCCCTCACCGAGGTGACCATCGCGGACGGGACCTACACCTCGACCCCGGTCGACGGCGGGGCGTGCCTCGCGGCGAGCGGCGCGACGACCCTGACCACCGGCGCCCCCGCCGAGTGCGGGCCGCTGACGGTGGCCGGGACGCTGGAGCAGTACCAGACCGATCCCGTCTACGTCCTCGCGGGCGAGTTCGCGGGCGACAGCGCGCTGTCCGATCTCATGGCCATCGAGTTCTACACGAGCGACGCCGGGACCTTCGACCTGGCCAGCGCGGACAACGCCAACTACCAGACCTGCGCCCAGTGCGTCGTGGTCTACGCCGACATCGACGCCACCACCGGCGCGGCGTCGAACTACTTCCAGACCGGCGGGACGCTGGTGGTCGACGCCGCGACCCCGCCGGGCGGCGCGGCGATGAGCCTGACGCTGACCGACCTCGGCCTCGAGGAGGTCACCATCGACGCGACGACCTACCTCTCGACCCCGGTCGGGGGCGGCGCCTGCTACGACATGAGCGGGACGGCGGCGCTCACGACCGGCGCGCCGGCCGAGTGCAGCCCGCTGACCCTGGCTGGCGAGCTCACGCAGTACCAGACCGACCCCATCTACGAGGTCCTCGCGGACTTCGGCGTCGGTGGCGCCGCCCCGGACCTGCTCTCGCTCGAGTTCTACACCAGCGACACCGGCAGCTTCGACCTCGCCAGCGCCGACAACGCGAACTACGAGACCTGCGCCCAGTGCGTGCTCATCTACGCCGACTACGACGAGACCAATGGCCCGTCGGCCACCTTCTTCCAGAGCGGCGGCACCCTGGCCGTGGACGCGGCGACCCCGCCGGGCGGCGCCAACCTCACCGCGACCCTGACCGACCTGAGCCTCGAGGAGGTCACCATCGACGCCACGACCTACGCCTCGACCCCGGTCGCCGGCGGCGCCTGCTTCGAGACCGCCGGCGCGACGACGCTGATGACCGGCGCGGCTGGCCCCACCTGCGGCCCGATCACGGTCAGCGGGGACCTCGCCAAGGACCCCGACTACGACGTCTACCAGGTGATCGGCGACTTCGGCGCCGGGGACGCCACGCCCGACATCCTCTCGATCGAGTACTACGCGGCCGACACGGGCACGTTCGATCTCGGCGCCGGCGACAACACGAACTACCAGACCTGCACCCAGTGCGTCGTGCTCTACGCCGACTACGACGAGACCACCGGCCCGGCGGCGGTCTTCTTCCAGACCGGCGGCGCGATGCTCGTCGACGCCGCCACCCCGCCAGGCGGCGAGGACTTCGGCGTCACGCTGACCGGCGTGGGGCTCGAGGAGGTCAGCATCGACACGACGACCTTCCTCTCCACCCCGGTCGCCGGCGGCGCGTGCTACGAGCTCGCCGGCCCGACGACGCTGATCGCGACCGCGCCCGAGTGCGTCCCGAACTGCGGCGCCCACATCTGCGGGCCCGACGGCTGCGGCGGGGTGTGCGGCGAGGACTGCGCGAGCGGCGGGACCTGCAACCTCAGCGGCGCCGTTTGCGAGGCGACGCCGACCTGCCTCCAGGTGACCGTGGGCGGGCCCGAGCTGACCTTCGTCGACGCGGGGCTCTTCGGGGTCGAGTTCACGTCGGCCGAGGCAGGCGCCGTCGACCTCAGCGACTGGCTCCAGATCGAGTTCTACGTCGACGGGACGGGCACCTTCGACCTCGGCAGCGCGGCGAACTCCAACTACGCCACCTGCGACCAGTGCGTGCGCGCGTTCGTCGACATCGAGGGCGACGACACCCGTCAGTTCTTCCAGACCGGCGGCACCATGGTGGTCGCCGGCTCGTCGAACATCGGCACCGGGCCAGCGCAGATCGGCTTCACCGCGCTGCACCTGGTCGAGGTGACGGTCGCCCCCGGCCCGGACTACACCTCGACGCCGGTCGCCGGCGGCGCGTGCATCGACGTCGTGGTCAGCCCCGACCTCACGACGCCGTAGCCGCCTCCAGCGGCCACCCCTAACATGACCCGCGAGGGTGGGAGGCTCGGCCTCTCACCCTCGTCTCGTTTGCGCCCGAGACCCGCCATGCCCCGACCCTTCGACACCACCACCGCCGTCCCGCCGGGGAGCGCCGCCGACCGCCTCGACCGGGTGGTGGCGGCGCTGTTCCCGGGGCTCGTGCCGTCCCGCGCGGCGGCGAAGGCGGCGTGCAAGCGCGGTGACGTGCTCGTGGACGGCGTCCCCGCCGAGCCGAGTCGCTTCGTCGCGGCGGGCCAACAGCTGACGCTGCTGCCACACTCGGGGCCGCTCCCGGCGCCCTTCCCGCTCGCCCTCGAGGTCGCCTACGAGGACGACGCCATCGCCGTCGTCGTCAAGCCGCCCGGCCTCCCGGTGAGCGGCAACCAGCACCGCACCCTGCGCCACGCGCTCAGCGCCAACCTCGCGGCCTCGCCGCGGCCCGACGCCCTGCGCCTACCGGAGCCCGCGCACCGCCTCGACGCGGCGACGAGCGGCCTGGTCGCGATCGGCAAGACCGCCTCGGCGCTCGCCGCGCTCAACGCCGCCTTCGCGTCCCGCGACGTCGCCAAGCGCTACCGCGCGGTGGTCGTCGGGCGCCTCGAGGGCGAGGGCGCGATCACCGTCCCGCTGGGCGGCCGCCCCTGCGAGACGCGCTATGCTGCAGTGCAGCATGGCGCCGCCGTCCGCTGCGGCTGGCTGACGGTGGTCGACCTGTGGCCGCTGACCGGGCGCACCCACCAGCTGCGGCGGCACCTCGCGGGGCTCGGCCACGCCGTGGTCGGCGACCGCCTCTACGGCACGCGCGGGACGATCCTACGGGGCCTCGGCCTGTTCCTCGCGGCCGTCGAGCTGACCCTCCCCCACCCCGACGACGGTCGCCCGGTCCAGGTGGAGATCCCACCGCCCCGCAAGCACGCCGCGCTCCTGCGCCGCGAGGCCCGCCGCGTCGCGCGCCTCAGCGACTGACACCCGCGCCGGCGCACCGCCGGACCCAGGGGTCAGGCACCCTCACTTTTTACTTTTGCCCCTGAACACGGCCTCCCACCTCGGACGCCGAGACGCAGGGGTCAGGCACCCTCACTTTTTACTTTTTCCCCTGAACACGGCCTCCCACCTCGGACGCCGAGACGCAGGGGTCAGGCACCCTCACTTTTTACTTTTGCCCCTGAACACGGCCTCCCACCTCGGACGCCGGGACACGCCTCCCCTCGAGGACCTCCGCCGCCAGGCGAGCTTGCGAGGGGCGTCAGTTGCGCGGAGCGGGGCGAGCGTCGGGCCGAGGATCGGGGCGAGCGTCATGACGCCGGGTGTCGGGGCGCGGTCGGCGGGCCGGCGGCGGGCCGGCGCGGTGCACCGGGGCGGGGCGACGCGCGCGGTAGTAATCGGCGCGGTCCCGGGGCGCCCAGCGGCCGGAGACGTAGTGGTAGCGGCCGTTGGTCCGCGTCCACACGCCGCCGACCCACACGTGGTTCGCGCGGGGGGGCCGGCGCCAGGTGCCGGACACCCAGACGTAGCGGTTGCGGCTCCAGGACCAGTAGCCGTCGACCCAGACCCAGCCCGGGCCGGGGGCCCGCGTCACGACCTCGGTGTAGGGCGCCGGGGGCGCGTCGTCGACGTAGACCGAGTCGTACTCAGCGTCGTAGGCGGTAGCGAAGCAGCCGCCAAGCGTGAAGGCGAGGCCGACGGCGAGGATGATTGCGAGAGTGAGGCGTCGCACGGGACCTCCTGGGTTGTGCCGGTAGGATACCGAAGCCGACCGCGATTGACGATCCGCGCCGCGCGATATGCATCCCCAGACGGCCTCACCCCGACGCGGGGCGACCGCGCCGACTCGACCGCTGAGAGGGGGCTTGATGCTGCGAACGCAAAGACGCTTTTCGTTGACCTTTTACAACGTACTCGTCCACTCTGGGGACAGAGTTTACGGCGGTGCAAGACAGCCGCCGCGCGCAGGTCGGGGTAACAGCCGGTCGGCGCTGATTCGGGCCGCTCGCTCCATCCAACGGCGCGGTCGTCACGAGTCGGACAAGGCCCTCCAAAGGGCGGAGGGCCTCCTACAAGGGCCCGCTACGGTGACGTAGCGGGCCTTTGTTTTTCCGTCGGGTCGTGGGGTGGCGCCGCCGAGTCCCCGGCGAGGCGCGCGAGCTCGGGGCGCAGGCGCAGGACCTCGACCAGGAGCCGGCGCGCGAGGTCCCAGTGGAGCGGGCGGTTCACCCGCAGGCGGGCGATGGCGTCTTGGACCTCGGCGGCGGTGATCGGCTCGGTCATGGCTGAACATATGCGCAGCCTCGGCGTGCGCGATCAAGCCTTCGGGCGGGTCCCCCGTGCAGATCGATGGAGATCGGCGAAACCGCGACGGGTCTCCACGGGGCCGCGCGGATCGCGCGCCGGGGTGCGGCGATCGACAGCGGATCAGCCCTCGCTGGCGGGGATCAGCGCCGCGTCCGAGGTGCGGCGCAGGGTCACCACGTTCTCGACGTGGAAGGTGTGCGGGAACAGGTCGACCGGCTGGATCGCGCCCTCGACCTCGTAGCCGGCCGCCCGCAGCGCCACGATGTCCCGGGCGAGGCTCGCGGGGCTACACGAGACGTAGACGATCCGCGGCGGGGCGATGGCCGCGAGCTGCTCGACCGCCTTGGGCATCAGCCCCGCCCGCGGCGGATCGACCACGACCGCGTCCACCTCGGCGCGCCACGGGGCGTCCGCGTGCTCGCGCAGCACCTCCCCCACGTCCCCGACGAGGAAGGTGACGTTGTCGAGGCCGTTGGCCCGGGCGTTGGCCACGGCGTTGTCGATGGCGTCGGCGACGATCTCGACGCCGACGACGTGATCGACCGATCGCGCGACGCACAGGGCCAGCGTCCCGGTCCCGCAGTAGAGGTCGAGCACCGTCCGCGCCGCCCCGAGCCGGGCGAGCACCTCGGCGACGAGCACCTCGGCCTGCCGTGGGTTCGGCTGGAAGAAGGCGCGCGGGTGGATGCCGAAGCGCAGCGCGCTGCCGTCGGGCAGCAGCAGCTCGTCGTTGAAGACCGGCGTCCCCGCCACGAGCGTCGACTCGAGCCGGGTCGCCTGCCCCGCGATGGCGACGTGGCGCGTCCACCACGCGCTCGACACGCGGCCCCCGAGCTCCTCGGCGAAGCCGGCCACCGCCGTGAGCAGCTCACGGGCGACCTCCTCGGCCTGACGTGGGCCCGAGACGGTCTCCACCGCCACGTCCGGCGAGGTGACGAGTTCGACGAGGCGCTCGTCGGTGCGCTTGCCCTCGCGGATCGTCAGCTGGCGCAGAAACCCGCGGTCGTCCCGGGGTCGGTAGGTGCTGAGCCCCCGGGCCTCGGCCCAGTCCCGGACCCGCGGGACGACGCCGGCGGTCACGGTGGACACGAGGTGACAGGTCGTGAGCGCGATGACCTCGTTGTGCCAGCCGGTGGGGAAGAGGCCGAGGGCGAAGCGCCGCTCGCGGTCGTCGCCGAAGGTGAACTCCATCTTGTTGCGATAGCGCCACGGGTCCTCGGCGCCGCGCACTGGGGCCACGAGGGCGGGATCCAGACCGCGGTTCGCCATCGCCCGCTGCACGAGGTCGCGCTTCACGGTAAGCTGCGCCGGGTAGTCGAGGGCCTGCAGGGTGCAGCCGCCGCAGCCGCGCCCGGGCTCTTCGCGCGCGCCAAAGTGGGGGCAGCGCGGCGCCACGCGGCCGGCGGCCGGCCTGAGCACCTCGTCGACCCGCGCGGTGTAGCGGCCGCGCCGGCGCGACTCGATGATGGCCCGCACGCGGTCGCCGACCATCGCCTTGCGCACCGCCACGACGTAGCGCTTGAGCGCGCGCTCGGGGCCGACGCGCAGGACCAGCGCCCCCTCCCCCTCCCCCGCCGCGCCGAGGCGCTCGATGTCGAGCTCGACCCGCTCGCCGTGGCGCGGGGCGTGGGGCAGCACCGGAACGTCTCGCAATGCGGCGTCGTCTTCAGCGTTCAAATCGGCCTCGTTCGGCGTATCGTGTTGCATTGCACTCGTTCGGCGTTCAGGGGGCGAGGCCGCGCTCACAGGCGCGCAGGGCGTCGAAGGTCGTCCGCTCCGGGCCGCCCCGGGCGGCGAGGTGCGCGGCCAGGCGCCGCGTCTCGTGGGCGCGCTGCAGGGTCAGCCACGGGCCGAGGGTCAGCAGGGCCTCGTCGCGGCGCGCCGAGGCGCGGTCGGTGGCGTCCTTCGCCGCGAGGTAGGCGTGGTAGTCGGCGTGGGCCTTGAACCAGCCCTCGATGGCCTCCCGCTCGGTCGCCAGCGTCGCGGCGTAGTCCGGGTGCCACGGGTCGTCGAGGACCGGCCAGCGCGCCAGGGTCTCGGCGGCGATGCGGTCGGCGGCGTCGGCCTCGGCCTCCGAGGCGGCCGCGAGGGCCTGATCGAGCGCGGCGAGGTCTCGCTGCAGCGCGGCGATCCGGGCGCCGACCGCGAGCTCGCCCGCGGCCTCGAGGCGGGGGCCGAGGGCGGCGATCACCGCGTCCTCCTCGGGCAGCGCGACCGGAGCCGACGGCGCCGTGTCGGCCCCGACCAGCGGCACGGGCCAGCCGGCGGAGGTGGCGACGTGGCGCAGCCAGCGCTCGGAGGTCGTGGTGGGGACGTCGAACCCCGCGGCGGCAGCCCGCGCGTGGGTGTGGGCCTCGAGGAGCGAGACGTGGCCGTCGTGATCGAGGTCGAGGGTCGCGGCGTCGATCGCCGCGCCGTCGGCCCGTTGACCGGCCAGGGCGCGCAACAGCTGGGCGCCGTAGCCGCCGCGGCGGGCGTCGGGATCGGGGTCGCAGCCGCTCGACGGGCGGTCCCAGGTCGACGCGAAGAGGCCGCAGCGGAGCTCGGGGGCGGCGCCGCGGGTCGGGTCGGCGGCGGTGAAGAGGACGTCGGCGAAGGCCCCCGAGAAGCAGCTCGACATGACGAGCCGCACCTGGCGTCCGGAGCGGCCGCGCGGCGCGGCGTCCAGGGTCTCGGCGAGGTCGCGCGGGAGCAGGCCGGCGCCGCCCCACAGGGCCAGCTGGACGTCGGCCGAGCGCACGGCGGGCGCGCCGTGGCCGGCGAGGTAGACGGTCAGCGGGCC
>PHBI01000013.1 GCA_002841945.1 Deltaproteobacteria bacterium HGW-Deltaproteobacteria-14 | reverse complement strand
TCCCCCCAGTTGCATGTAATGATGGGGATCGTAGCGCGTTCACCGGGTTTCCGCCATATTAAAACACCCTCTAAGGGCCTCGAGCGCGGCTCCGCGGGTTCCTCGAGCGGCGCGGGACCCTGGCGTCGGCGCGGCGGCCGCTCGGACATCGGACCGCGCGCTTTCTGGCGTCTGGCGGTGGGGGGGCGATACTCGGCGGTCATGGACGCCGCCCTCGACGCCTTTCTGACCTACCTCGCCCTCGAGCGCGGGCACTCGCCGCACACCGTCGAGGCCTACGCCCGCGACCTGCGGCGCTTCGCGGAGTTCCTCGGGGACGGGGCCTCGGTCGACGGCTTCGCGCGGCCGCGGGTCGAGGCGTGGGTCGCGTGGCTCCGCGACGAGGTGGGGCTGAGCGCGCGCTCGGCGGCGCGGGCGCTGTCGGCGCTCAAGACGTTCTGTAAGTTCCTGATCCGCGAGCGCTTCCGCGCCGACGACCCGACCGCGATGGTCCCCTCGCCGCGCCCGTCACGGCCGCTCCCGGTGGTGCTGAGCGAGGAGGGGGCGGCCGACCTCGCGACCGCCCCCGAGGGCGACGACCCGCGCGCCGTGCGCGACCGCGCCATGCTCGAGCTGCTCTACGGCGCCGGGCTGCGCGTGAGCGAGCTCGTGACCCTCGACGTCGGCGACGTCTCCCTCGACGGCGGCGTCGTCCGGGCGCGGGGCAAGGGCCAGAAGACCCGCCTCGTCCCGGTCGGGGAAGAGGCCCTCGCGGCGCTGCGCGCTTGGCTTTCCGGCCCGCGCGGCGAGCTCATCGACCGGGCGACGCGGCGCGGCCTGCGGCGGGTGCCGAGCGCGCTCTTCGTCACCGCCCGCGGCCGCGGCATGACGCGCCAGGCGATGTGGAAGAACCTCAAGCGGTATGCGGCCAAGGTCGGCGTCGACCCGCACGTCTCACCGCACAAGCTGCGCCACAGCTTCGCGACCCACCTGCTCGACCATGGCGCCGATCTGCGCAGCGTTCAGGCGATGCTCGGCCACGCCGACATCGCCACGACCCAGATCTACACCCACGTGACCCGCCGGAGCCTGCGCGCGGCCTACGACGCCGGCCACCCCCTCGCCCGAGAAGAGGACTGAGGCGCGTCGGAGCTCGAGGGGCGTCGCGAGCTCCGTGGCCAGGGCGCTGCTCGCGACGGGGCGCCTCGGCGCGACGCCGCTCGCGCTCCCCCAACGCGCCTGCGGCGCGCCCCGGCCGACGCGGGGGACGTGTATCCTGGCCGGCGGATCCAACCCACTGGGCGGCCCGACGAGAGCTTGGAAGGCGCCCGTACCCCCCGCTCACGCCGACCAGGTGTGTCAGATCGCGAGGGTCGTCGCGAGCTCCGTGGCCAGGGCGTCGGCCCGCTCCGGGCTGAGCTTGGCCCGGGCGTCGTCGACGACGTAGAAGCTGTCGTGGGCCTTGCGGCCTTCGGTGGTCACGAAGGCCAGCTCGACCGAGAGGCCGTTGTCGCGGAAGTACATCGCGAGGTCGAAGAGCAGCCCGCCGCGATCGGTGGTGATGACGTCGAACACGGTGTGCTCGGTGGCGGCCTCGTTGCTGTAGCTCACCTGGGTCGGGAGCGGCGGCAGCGCCCCGGCGGCGGTCGGGAGCGGCGAGGCGTGCGGGGTGTGGCTCGGCTCGGAGGCGGTCGCGGCCCGAACCAGCGCGGCCCGCACGCTCTCGGCGGCGCGCGGCTCGGCGAGGCGGCCGTGCGGGTCGTCGATCCGGAAGATGTCGAGGACGCCGCCGCCGTCGAGGGAGTAGATCTCGGCGGCCACGACCCCGAGCCGGGCCGTCCCGAGCCCGCCGGTCAGGAGCGCCAGCAGCCCCGCGCGATCCGGGCACACCACCGCGACCTCCGCGAGGGCCCCGTCGTCGGGGTGCTGGACGTCGACGACCGGCGCGCCGTCGACCCGGAAGCGCTGCCACAGGTGGTAGTGGTCGCGCACCCGGGCCGTCGGCACGGTGTTGAAGTAGCGCGTCGGGAGCGCGCTCAAGAAGTCGTCGATCGGGTCCGAGTCGTTGCCCGGGGCCTCGGGGACGGCGCCGAGCTCCGCGCGCATCAGCTCGCGGCGCCGCTCGTCGAAGATGCCCAGGGGATCGGTGAAGAGGCTCGGCTGTTCGAGCAGCTCGCGGGTGCGCTCGTAGAGGCTCCGGAGCAGCGTCCGGTGCCAGCTGTTGAGCGTGTCCGGGCCGACCGACGACCAGTCGGCGACGGTCAGCAGGTAGAGCGCGTTCAGGGTCGTCACGTCCCCGACCGCGCGCGCCAGGGCGCGGATCGGGCGCGGGTCGCCGAGGTCGCGCCGCATGCAGATCATCGCCATGTCCGCCTGGTGACGGACGAGGACGCGCGCGGTCTCCACCTCGTCGGGCGTCAACCCCAGCCGCGGCCCGATGGTCACGACCAGCTCGGCGCCGCGGTCGTGGTGTCCGGGCCCGTAGCCCTTGCCGATGTCGTGCAGCAGCACCGACACCGCGAGCGCCCGCAGCGACGGCAGCTCCGCGAGGCAGCTCAGCGCCAGCGGGTGCTCGCTCGCGTGCTCGCCGCGGGCTAGCGCCTTCAGCTTGTCGACCGCGCGCAGGCTGTGCTCGTCGACCGTGTACACGTGGTAGAGGTCCCGCTGGATGCGGCCGACGACGGCGTCGAACTCCGGCACGATCGCCGTCAGGAGCCCTGTGCGATGCAACATATGGATCGCCGCGCTGGCTCCCGGCTCTGAATCAACCAGTAATTTCAGTAGTAGCGCGTTGAGCTCGTCATATTGCGACGCAGCGTCGCCGAGGTGCGTCGCGAGCGCCTCGAAGCCGTCCTCGAGGCTCGCCTCGAGGGGCATCCCGGTGGCCGCCACGGTCGTCATGGTGTCGATGATGTCGTCCGTCGTGCGCGGCGGGGCGCCGTCGGCACGCGCGAGGCGGCCGCGGATGTGGACGAACGCCGGCAGCCCCTGGACCGGCAGCCGGCTCGGGCCGTCGAGGCGGTCGGCGGCGTACTCGAGCTGGCGCCGCGCCCGCCCGGCGATGACCCGGGCGGCCCGGTGGACCTGGCGCATGAGCTCGATCGCCGGCGCCTGACCGGCGACGGGCTGCAGGCGCAGGATCTCGGCGACCGCGTCCTGGTACTCGAAGGCGAGGCGGTCGCACTTGAAGGTCGCGACCGCGTGGAGCGCCATCCTGACCTTGAGCAGGAAGTCCTCGGCGAACATCACGCGCCGGTCGTAGGGGCGCCCGGTGACGAGCGCGAGCCAGCCGTTGAGCTGGGCGTCGCGCAGCCCGCCGATGCCGTTCTTGAGATCCGGCTCGAGCACGAAGACGGTGTCGCCGAGCCGCGCCGCGCGGCGGCTGCGGTCGGCGCGCAGGGCGTCGACGAGGGCGGCGAGCCCCTCACCCGAGAGGTAGCGGTACACCGGCCCGCGCACCGCCTCGGTGATGGTGGGGTCTCCGAGGACGTGGCGGCTCGTCAGCGCGGCGGTCGCGAAGGTCGGCTCCTCCCGGGCGAGCATGAGGCTCTCGGTGACCGTGCGCACCCCGTGGCCGACCTTGAGCCGGGCCGCGGTCAGGTGGTCGAGCAGCGCCCGCATGAACGGCGCCGGGTCCGACGCGTCGTCGGGGATGACGAGCTGGACGTCGACGTCGGAGCGCAGGCACATCTGGTTGCGGCCGTAGCCGCCGAGCGCCGTGACGGCCCAGCGCTCGGGCAGCCGCGGCGGGCCCGGGTGGCCGTCGCTCGGCAGGGCGTCGCGCAGCGCGCGCTCGCAGGCGTCGATGACGATGCTGTCGACGGCGTAGGTGGTCACGTCGCAGAGCGCCTGCCCCGAGACGCGGGGGTCGTCGGCGAGCATCTCGAGGACCGGCTCGCGCCAGGCGTCGACGAAGCTCGTGGCGGGGGGCCTGTTCTGCGGGGCGGAGCGCGCGGAGATGCGCGCCAGCGGGGTTCGGGATCGCGGGATCATCGCGGCCTCTCCTGATCGGATTCCGACGCCGCGAGGGCCTTGAGCTCGAAGATGAGGTCGAGGGCGGAGCGCGGGGTGAGGCCGTCGGGATCGACCTCGGCGAGGGCCTCGAGGAGCCGCGACGGCGTCGGCGGCGGCGCGAACAGGTCGAGCTGCCACTGGTCGCCGCGCGCCTTGCCCTTGCCGCGGGCGAGCTTGGGGCGGCTGTCGGGGTCGAGGGCGTTGGCCTCGAGGTTGGCGAGGACCTCGCGGGCGCGGCCGATGACCGGGCGCGGGAGGCCGGCGAGGCGGGCCACCTGGATCCCGTAGCTGCGGTTGGTGCCGCCGGGGACGAGCCGCCGCAAGAACACGATCTCCTCCTTCCACTCCTTGACGGCGATCGACATGTTGGCGACCCCGTCGCGGGTGAGCGCCAGCTCCGTCAGCTCGTGATAGTGGGTGGCGAAGAGCGTGCGCGCGCCGATCGTGTCGTGCAGGTGCTCGGCCACCGACCACGCGATGGAGACGCCGTCGAAGGTCGAGGTGCCGCGGCCGATCTCGTCGAGGACGACGAGGCTCTGGCGGGTCGCCTCGGCGAGGATGCGGGCGGTCTCGGTCATCTCGACCATGAAGGTCGACTGGCCGCGGGACAGGTCGTCGGACGCGCCGACGCGGGTGAAGATGCGGTCGACGAGGCCGATGGTGGCCGCGTCGGCGGGGACGAAGCCGCCCATCTGGGCGAGCAGCGCGATGAGCGCGACCTGGCGCATCACCGTCGACTTGCCGGCCATGTTGGGGCCGGTGATGATCACCATCCGCGCGCCGTCGCCGTCGAGGGCGATGTCGTTGGGGACGAACTCGCCCGCCGGCAGCAGCGCCTCGATGACCGGGTGGCGACCGCCGCGGATGTCGACGACCGGGGCGGCGACGACCTCGGGGCGCACGTAGGCGTGGCGCTGTGCGACCTCGGCGAGGGTCGCGAGCACGTCGACCGCGGCGACCTCGGCGGCGGTGGCCTGGATCCGCGCCCCGAAGGTCCCGAGGCGCTCGCGCAGGGCGTCGAAGAACCCCTGCTCGAGGGCCAGCCGGCGCTCGTCGGCGCCGAGGATCTTCTCCTCGCGCTCCTTGAGCTCGGGCGTGTAGTAGCGCTCGGCGTTGGCGAGGGTCTGCTTGCGGAGCCAGGTGGCCGGCACGTGCTCGAGGTTCGCCCGGGTGACCTCGATGAAGTAGCCGAAGACGTTGTTGAACTTGATCTTGAGGCTGTTGATCCCCGAGGCGTCGCGCAGGCGCTGGGCGTAGTCGGCGAACCAGGTCTTGCCGTCGCGGGCGATCTGGATCAGCTCGTCGAGATCCGGATCGAAGCCCTCGCGGATGACGCCGCCGTCCTTGAGGGTCGCCGGCGGCTCGTCGACCAGCGCGCGGCGGATCGCGGCGCTGGCGTCGGGCACCGGATCGAGGCGCGTCGCCAGGGCGGCGAGCGCCGGGTGCCCGTTGGCGGTCAGGGTGGCGGCGAGCTCGGGGAGGCGCTCGAGGGAGTCGGCCAGGGCGATGAGATCGCGGGGGGTGGCGCTGCCGGCGCTCACGCGCCCGACCAGGCGCTCGAGATCGTAGACGCCGTCGAGAGCGTCGCGCAGGAGCCCGCGGGTCATCGGGTCGTCGACCAGCGCGCCCACGATGTCGTGGCGGCGGCGGATCGCCGCGAGCTCGCACAGCGGGTAGAGGATCCACTGCTTGAGGCGGCGGCTCCCCATCGCGGTGCGGGTGTGGTCGAGCAGCGCCAGCAGCGAGCCCTTGCGGCGGCCGTCGGCCAGGGTGCGGACGAGCTCGAGGTTGCGCACGGTCGCGGGGCCGACGCGCAGGGTCTTGGCGAGCTCGACCACCTCGAGATCGCGCAGCAGCAGCGCGCCGCCCTTCTGCGTGTCGCCGATGTAGTCGGCCGCCATCTCCACCGCGCTCGCGAGCGGGCTCGAGCGATCGGCGGTGAGGGGCACGCGGCTGACCGTGACCCCCGGGACGGCGAAGCGCACCGCGTGGTCGAGGGCGTCGTCGTCGGCGGCCACGAGCACCTCGCGCGGCTCGACGCGGCCGAGCTCGTCGAGGGCCTGGGCGAGGTCGGGCAGGGTGGCGCCCCGTCGATCTCCGGTCGAGACGTCGATCCAGCACAGCCCCACCTCGCCGTCGCGCGGCGCCCGGGCGATGGCGGTGAGGTAGTTGTGGGTGCGGCGGTCGAGGATGTTCTCGTCGAACACCACGCCGGGGGTGATGACGCGGACGACAGCGCGCTTGACGATCCCTTTGGCGGCCTTCGGATCCTCGAGCTGCTCGCAGATCGCGACCTTCTTGCCCGCCTCGATCAGGCGCGGCAGGTAGGCGGCGAGGGCGTGGTGGGGCACGCCGGCCATCGGGATGGGGTCGTCGTCCTTCTTGTTGCGGCTCGTGAGCGTCAGCTCGAGGATCCGCGACGCTTCGACGGCGTCGTCGTAGAACGTCTCGTAGAAGTCCCCCATGCGGAAGAGCAGCAGGGCGTCGGGGTGCTCGGCCTTGGCGGCGAGGAACTGCCGCATCATCGGCGTCACCGTGCCCACCCCGCCGGGCGGCCCGACGAGGTCCGTGGCGTCGGCGTCGGCGTCGTTCGCAGGCGTGTCCATGCGCGCAGACATAGCACAAGGCCCCGTGCCCGGCGCCAGTCCCCTCGCCAGCCGTGCCCTGCCGTTGGCATCCCCTTGACCGCCCCGCGGCCGAGCGGCAGGATTCCGGCCATGAAACGACCCGCCGCCATCGCGCTCTCGGTTGCCCTCACCCTCGGCGCCTGCGCCCAGGAGCCCTCGGACGCGAGCTCGGGGGGGCTCACCCTCACGACCGCGGCCATCGGTGACTGCGCCAGCAACGAGAACCGGGACCGCCAGTTCCCGAGCGGGAGCGATCGGGTGGTGCTCGAGCTCAGCGGGGGCACGCTCGCGGAGCCGTTCGTCGCCACCGCGGCCAAGGACAGCGAGACCGCCGCCGGCGAGGTCGTCATCACCGCGGTGCCCCCCGGCGAGGGGATGACCCTGCGCGTCGTCGCGTGCTCGGGCGCCAGCACGGTCTGGGCCGGAGAGACGCACGGGGTCGACATCTTCGAGAACCTCAAGAGCTTCCCCTCGGTCTTCCTCACGCCGACCGACGAGGTTGCGTGTACCGGCACCGCCGTCAGCGCCGACCGCGCCGCTCGGCTCAGCGAGCCGCGCGCCTTCGCCGCCCTCGCCGCGGACGCCGATTACGCCTACGTGATCGGCGGTTTCAATGTCTACTCGGTCTCGACCGGCGCCGAGGCGTCGCTCGGCGTAGACCGCTACGACCGCGTGGCGAGCGAGTTCTCCGCCGGCGGCGGGCTGAAGGCGAAGCGCGGGATGGCCTACGCCCAGCTCCTCAGCGACGGGCGCGTCCGCGTCTTCGGCGGCGCTACCAAGCTGAAGATCGCCCAGGGGGGCACCGCGAAGCCAGCCATCTACGCGAGCGCCGTCGACACGCCGAGCTCGGCCTCCGAGATCTACGATCCATCGACCGGCGTCTCGACGGTCGAGGAGGTCGCGACGCTGCCCGCGCTCCCGGTCGGCGTGACCCTCGGGGACGTGGCCCTCGCCATCGGGGGGGTCGAGGACGGCGGCGTCGGCAACGGCGAGCGGTTCTCGGCGAACGTCACGCGCTTCGCTGCCGCCGGGGCTTCGAGCGCCACCCTGTCGGCGCCGCGCTTTGGGGCCACCGTCGTCGCGCTGACCGACACGCTGGTGCTCGTCTGGGGCGGCAACGTGGACGGCGACCCGGCCAACAACGGCGTGCTCATCGACGCGGGAGGCGCCCTCAGCGCCACGGCGTTCACCGACCTCAGCGTCACCGGCGCGACCAGCGTCCCGATCTTCGCCTCGGGCGCCGTGGTCGGCAAGGACCTGAGCGGCCGCTACCAGGTCGTCATCGCCGGCGGCAACGTGATCAACGCCGGCCCGACCTTCCCGCGCGACGTCGCCGCGGCCCGCCTCGACGTGCTGACGGTCGACGTCGGCACCGGCTCGGTCAACGTCACGCCGGTCACCCTCGGCGGGCTCGCCGGCTCGTTCACCCGCGCCGCGGGCAGCCTCTCCAAGCTCTCGGACGGGAGCCTCGCCTGGTTCGGCGGCTTCACGGCCTTCCAGTCGAACCCCATCTGCGGCGCGGGCAACGACTGCATCCCGTCCGACATCGTCCGCGTCACGGTCGACGGTCTCGGCAGCGCGACGCAGACGGTGACCGAGGTGACGCCGCGCCTCGATCTCAACGTCGGGCCGCTCGGCGCCCGGGCCGTCGTGCTCGGGGACGGATCGCGGCTCTTCACCGGCGGGATCGAGACCATCACGCAGACGACCCTCGCGACCGACGCCTCGCTCGTGCGCTACGACGGCTTCGACCGCGACCTCTGCGGGGAGTTCCCGCTCGCGACCCCCTGAGGCAGGGCGCCGCGGAACAATCCTTGCGTCGCTCCGGGGCGCGTGGCACTGTGCCGCGCCGCGCGGGCTGACCTCCCGCGCGGGTTTGGTTCACCCCAGGTTCGGAAGGGAGAGCATGGCAACGACGCCAACGTCGGGACGGTTCCAGCCCTACATTCTCGAGCCCGGCTCACCGAGCGCGTTCGCGTGTTTCGGGACCTGGGAGAACGCGAAGACCTGCGCGCCCATCGCGGAGGTCGACGACCCGCTCGACGGCTGCTCGCAGAGCGCGGAGTGTCGTCGCTATACCCTCGAGCAGAACCCGCCGACCACGCGCTTCCGCGTGAAGCCGCGGCGCGACGGGCGGTTCGAGATCCAGCAGTTCCGCGACTTCATCCGCGACCAGTCCGGCTACCACATGGACATCGTCGACGGACAGATCACGATCACCTACCCGGGCAAGCGGGCGGTGCCGAAGTCCAAGCGCTTCTTCCTCCACGTCAAGCACCTCGAGGAGGCCAAGCTCGACGTCGACGGTGAGTTCGAGCTCATCATGTCGCTGGAGAAGATGGTGCTGCGCCAGGCCGGCGAGCTGGTCGCGCCGACGTCGCTGCGCCGCGTGCGCCCGGTCGACGACGACCCGGAGGCTCGCCGCCGCCGCATCGCGGAGAAGCTCCGCAAGAAGGCGAGCGAGGACGCGCGGTCGAAGGATGACGTCGACGACGACGACCTCGACATCGACATCGACATCGACGAGGACGACATCGACATCGATCTCGACGACGACGACGACGACGACGACGACGACGACGACGACAGCGTCGAAGACGACGAGGCCGAAGACGACGTCGAAGAGGAAGAGGAAGAGAGCGACGACGATGAAGAAGAGGACATCGACGACGACGACGTCGTGGTCGATGACGAGGAGCTCATCGTCGGCGCCGATCCCGATGGCGAAGAAGAAGAGGTAGAGGACGAGGACGTCGACGAGGAAGAAGAGGCGCCCGTCGAGGAGTGATCCGCGGGACGGGCGGCGATCCGAGCGCCGCCCGTCCTTCGTCGCCTCGCCGGTCGGTCCGAGGCGCCGCGAACGAGCCCTCCGCGCGGTGACCGGGCATGGTTTCGGATCCCGACCACAGCCGCCCTCCGCCGATCGCTCGCGCGCCACCCGACACCGATCGCGCGAGCGCACGCGGCGGTCTTGACGGCGCCGCGTGCCAGTCCACCACGCGCGAGCCGCGGTGGCCTTGCCCTCGCGCCGTGGTCCGCGTTATGACGAGCGCCCGTCGCGACAGGAGGAGAGCATGAGCGAGGCGCAGACCGTCGAGGAGCTCGAGGCCCAGATCGAGATGCGGAACAACCGCTTCAAGCAGGTCATCGTGGACATCCGCGCGGTCCTCGAGGAGGACCTCGCCCAGTTCTTCGCCCGCGAGACCAAGCGGGCGTTCCTCGGCAAGCCGGCCGTGTCGGACGCGCTGAGCGCCGAGCGGGTCAAGGATCTCAAGCGCCGGGCGGTCCAGGACGGGCTGGCGATCGCGCGGTCGATCTCGGAGGCGCTGGCCGACGAGTCCCTCTGGAACAAGGTCCAGAAGGTCCCCGAGAACGTCCGCGACATCCGGGCCGCCGAGCCGGTCTGGGCCCAGGTCAGCCGGATCGAGGCCGCGCTGCAGGACCTGCTCCAGGGCTTCGGCCTCGCCGATCCCGAGCCGGTCCACTACAAGATCCCGTCGTACTTCGTGAAGGGCCTCTACATGCCCGGCCTGGCCGAGCACTACTGGCGCATCATCCACGAGGTCCAGGAGCTGGCGGAGCAGCGCCGGCGCATCGAGACCGACGCCATCAAAGCGCGGCTCGAGTCCCGCTGGGACGACGCCTGAAGGGCGCCGGCGGCGCGCGACCACGTCGGGTGGGGCCACCTCGCTCCCGGGGCGCGCGCGGCGCGCTCGCGCGTCGTGGCCGAGCGCATTCCAGCTTGACCGCGTCGGCGTTCGTTGCTACTTCGCTGCACCGTTCGGCTGTGTAGCTCAGCTGGTCAGAGCGAACGACTCATAATCGTTAGGTCGACAGTTCAAGTCTGTCCACAGCCACCATCGGCCCCGCCGGTCAATGACCGTGCGGGGCCGATTCCTTTGTGGCCCGGGGCCTCGACGCGCCAGCCCGGCGGCGGCCTGGGGCACGCGCCACCCCAGGTGAGGCGCGCGCGCACGACGCCGCAGGGATCCGTGAGCACGAGCTCGCCGCCCGCGTTGGCGAGGCGCAGCGGGCGGAGGGTGAGGGGGCCGTCACCGCCGAGGGTGATCGCTTCGCCCGGGCCGAGGGGCCAGGCGGGCAGGTCCAGGCGCCGGCGTCCGCAGCTCAGCCGCCACGCCGTGAGCTCGATCGGCGCGGCCCCGCGGTTGACGAGGGTGACCTCCTCGCCGTCGCGGTCCGGGACGGCGTCGGGATCCACCAGCGCGTCCCGGATGGCGACGTCCGCGCCGCACGCAGCCGCCGGGCCCCGCGGGAGCAGCACCTCGGTGCGCTCGAGGTCGCTGGCGCGCGCGATGCGTGGGACGGCGACCGGGTCGAACGGTGGCTCCCGGGCGACGCGCGCGCCCGGCCAGAGGAGCGCCACGGGGACGGCGGCGACCGCGATGGCGGCCGCGACCCGGGAGACGAAGGAGACGAAGGGCATGGTGTAGCTCGGGCTCCGTTGGTCGACGCCGGGCGGGGTCGCGCCGGCGGGCGGTGACGGGTGACGCTTCCAACCTTCGTGCCAACTCCGCCGCACCTTCCGTCACCCCGCAGCGGGCGCGGTCACGCTGGCCCGAGCCGGCGCGCGCTCGCGCGGCCGGCGTCCCGCGGTCGGGACACCGGCGGGACAGTTGCTTCGCACCATCCGAGTTCCCCTTTTGAGTTCGAGATGCGGCTTCGGCGTTGCTGCAACGCAGCGCGACGTCCCGGGCCGCGTGGTGCGACGCACCGGGCGCGCGGCGCGCGTTCTCGGGGCCGGTTGACATGCCCCGGTCCCCAGCTAACATGGCCGCTAGTCGACGCCGTTCGAGCGTCCACGCATCCCTGCGGTCAGGCGCATCGCTCGAATAGCTCCGCTGCGCGAGCGAACTCAGGAGTGTTCATGTTCACGAGCCGAACGTCCCTGCGATCCCGAGTACGTCGCGTCCAGCTGGGGGCTACCCTGGCGGCCGCGGCCCTCCTCGCTGGCGTGCTCCCGAGCGGCGCGGCGCTGGCCGGCGCCCCCGCCGAGGATCCGACGCTGGCGGTCTTCGAGATCTATTACCGCGGCAAGCCCCCCGCGAAGACGCCTGAGTACGCGTCCAAGATCGAGCAGCGCATCGTCAAGGAGGGCGGCTTCGACGTCATCAACCGGATCGACGCCGAGAAGCTCGTCTACGCGAAGTACCCGAAGTCGGAGACGGGCAAGCTCGAGGAGACCGCCGACGAGGTGAAGAAGATCGTCGATGACGCCAACGAGGTCTTCTTCCGCGACGGCGCGGCCGCGGCCCTCGAGAAGCTGCGCGTGGCGCGCGAGCGGCTGCAGCGTATCGTCGACTCGATGAGCCTCACCGAGGAGCTCAAGAAGGGCTACATCGACACCCAGATGCTGCTCGCGCTCATCTACATCAAGAGCAACGCGCAGGACAAGGCCGAGGAGGTCATGCGGAGCCTGGTGCGCCAGGTCGGACAGGACGCCTCGATCAACACCGACAACTACCACCCGGACGCGGTGGCGCTGTATCGCGACATCTATCGCAGCCTCAGCGAGCAGCGTGTCGGGCAGATCACGGTCCGCTCGACCCCGCCGGGCGCGGACGTCTACATCAACGGCATCAAGCAGGACAAGAGCACCCCGGCGACCTTCGAGGGGCTGTTCCCGGGCGAGGTGCGGGTCCAGGTGAAGAAGGGCGAGCGCGAGTCGCACCTGCGCAAGGTCAACATCGTGACCGGGACGGTGCAGGAGTTCGACGTCGACCTCGAGTTCGAGTCGGCGCTGTCCTTCAGCGGCACGAGCTACGGCCTCGAGTTCATCGACGAGCTCGATCGCAAGCGCAACCTCGGCCCCTTCGCCGCCAAGCTCGGTGAGCTCGTCGGCGTGGACTACGTCGCCGTGGTCGGCCTCGGCCAGGACAAGGGCGAGGACAAGCTCGAGGGCTACCTCGTCCAGACCGAGTCCGACAAGGTGCTGCGTGGGACCGGGATGGACGCCAACCCGAACGTCGTGTCGAAGCGGCGCATCGGCGAGATGGCCTACTACATCATGTACGGGATCACCGAGTTCAAGACGGCCTATCTGCCGTGGTACGCGAACACCAAGGCGTGGGTCCTGACCGGCGTCGGTGTGGTCGGCGGTGGCCTCGGCGGGCTCTTCTACTCGATGTACTCGTCGGACAAGAAGGACGCCGAGTGCAACCCCAACACGACGACCTGCGCGCTGGACCAGGCTGGTCGTGAGGACGCCAAGAAGTCGGCGGAGACCGAGCGGACCCTCGCCTACGCCTCGTTCGGCGTCGGCGCCGCCGGGCTCGTGAGCGGCATCCTGCTCTTCATCTTCGACGAGCAGGAGGACCCGGACGCCGAGGTCCGTCCCGTCCTCCCGGGAGGCGGGGTGAAGACGACCGCCATCACGCCGATCGTGTCGCCCCAGGGCGACGTCGGCATCGGCGCGACGTTCACGTTCTGATCCGGGGCTGAACCCGAACCGACGCGCCCCCGCGGCTCTGCCTCGGGGGCCCGCGACTACGCTCGCAAGCTCGCTACGTCGCGGCGGGAACCCTCTGCGCGAGACGTTCCAGGCGCCCCTGCGCTCGCTACCCCCAACGCGCCTGCGGCGCGCCCCCGCTGGCGCGGGGGGGGGGGCGGCTTCGGCGACGGGGCCAGCGCACTTCCGCGCCCGCTCACGCTTCCGTTCGCGTCCCTGCGATCACGGCGTCGCGGCTACTCGATGACGCGCTCGAACTCCGACTCGATCCCGGCGGCGGTGCGCAGATCCCAGTCGTAGTAGCAGATCATCAGCATCTTGTTGCCGCTCATGGCGATGTCGCCGAGCAGGTCGCACGGGTACTGGTCGCCGCTCGTGTTGCCGTAGGCCCCCTCGGGCTCGACCTTGTCGATCATCACGAGCACGCGGTTCTTGAAGAGGCAGCGGATCTCGCCAGACAGGTCCGCCTCGAGGTGCGCACCGTCGGGGTCGCCGGTGAGGTGCTCGGTGAAGCGCGTCCCGGTGACCTTCAGCACGTCCGTGTGGTTCGGGGTGCGAGACTGGCCGATGAAGCGCCAGGTCCCATCGAGGTTCTTGAACCCACGGCTGCAGTCGTTCTTGAGCGCGAGCTTGCGGTACTCCTGCTGGGTCGCGGCCTTCGTCTCGGGATCGACCGGGTTGCGCGGCGCCTTTGGTGGCGTCGGCGTCGCCGGCGGCGGCGGATCGGTGGCCTCCACCGTCTCCGGCGCGGGGGACGCCGGCCGGACCTCGGGCGACGGGCAGGCGAGCAGCACCAGCCCCAGGGTGGCGGCGAGCAGCGACGGTGCGAGGTTCATGCGGGGCTCCCGGGTTCGACTGGGGCGGCGGCGAGGGCCGCCAAGAAGGAGGCGTTGGCGGGCGGGAACTCCAGCGCCAGGAGCTCGGCCCGGGTGAGCAGACGGAGCTCGGTCGCCGCCAGCGGTCGCGGCTCGGAGCTCCCCGGCACAGTAGCGGTCCGGTGAAAGAGCAACAAGACCACACGCTCCGGGTAGGCGTGCCAGGCGAAGGTCATCGGCGTGATCGGGCCGACCGCGACGCCCAGCTCCTCGAGGAGCTCGCGCCGGAGCGCGTCCTCGGGGCTCTCCCCGGGATCGACCTTACCCCCGGGCAGCTCCCAGGCGTTCGGGAGGTGCGCGTGCGCGGGGCGTCGCGTCACGACGTAGGTCGGGCTGCCGTCCCGGCTCCCGTGACGGAGCAGGGCGAGGGTCACGATGACCGGCGTCACCGGCCGCACCCGTAGCGGAGGTAGCTGACCCGGGCGGCGAGGACCTTCTCGACGTAGCGGTAGTTGCTCGGCAGCTCGTCGGCCTCGAGGGCCTCGTTGGGGACCTTGTAGCCGGCGTTGTAGGCGCTGAGCCCGAAGATCACGCGGTCGTCGTAGCGCGCCATGAAGCGCTTGAGGATCGTGAGCCCGCACTGGATGTTGCGCTTTGGGTCGGTCAGATCGCCGCACTTGAGGCGCTTGCCGATCTTGGGCATGACCTGCATCAGGCCCCGCGCGCCCGATCGGCTGCGGGCGTCGGGGCGAAACGACGACTCGACGTGGATGATACCGGCGATGAGGCCCACGTCGACCTGGTGCTCCATCGCGGCGACCCGCATCAGCGGCTCGACCTCCCGGCAGCGCTCGGAGACGCGGCCGTCCCAGCGCTCGGGCGTCAGCCCATCGTCGTCGGGCAGCTCCATCCCGTGCCCGCCGCGGCGGGCGCCGCGCGACGGGACGTACTCGACCCGCGACTCGTCGTAGGCGTCGATGGTGCCGCACCCCGCGGTCGCGAGCAGCGCCACCAGAGCGGCGAGGGCGGGCGCGCGGGCGCGCCGGGCGGTGGGGTGGGGGAGGGGCATCGGCATCGGTGGGGGGCAAGGCGTCATGGCTGCGGCTCCGGTCCCGACCGATGGTGCCGCAAGTCCATGATGACGCAAGATTTCCTATGAGGTCAGCGACTTCGGGGGAAACGCCCGCCGCTGCTCCGCGATTCCCTGACCTCCGCTTCGGGTGGCTCAGCCCTGAGGCCAATGCCGATCAGATCGCGTCAACATATTGTAGGGAAACCGCTTTTCACCGCGGAGGACGCGGAGAGCGCGGAGAGGAGGACAGCGGATGGAGCTGCCGTCTTCATGCAGGCTCCGGTCTCCGCGCCCTCCGCTTTTCATCGCGGCAGGAAATGTCCTTTGGATATAGCGATTTGTGCCAAGTGGCCGGCATCGGCCCTAAGGCCGCGCGCCGTCCTCGGTCGCGCTCGTGTGCGTGATGAAGAAGTCCTCGAGCGTCGTCCCCGCGGCCACCAGGGCGTTGAGAGCCGGGCGGTCGAGGCTCTCGACGACCTTGCCACGATCGATGAGCACGACGTGGGTGCACAGGCGCTCGAGGACGTCGAGGATGTGCGAGACGAGGACGACCGCGGTGCCCCGAGCGAGCTCCTCCTTGAGGATGGTCTTCACCTCGGCGGCGGCGCGCGGGTCGAGGCCGTTGAGGGACTCGTCGAGCAGCAGCAGCGGCGGTCGGCCGATGAGCGCCGCGGCGATCGCGAGCTTGCGCGCCATGCCCTCGCTGTACTCGCGGGTCATGCGGTTCTGGGCCTCCGAGATGTGGAAGCGGCCGAGCAGGTCGTCGATGGTCGCGCGCGCCTCGTCCGCCGGGACGGCGCGGACCTCGGCTACGAACTCGAGGAGCTCACGCCCGGTCAAGAACGGGTAGAGGGCCACGTCCTGCGGCACGTAGCCGATGAGGCGCTTGGCGGCGAGCGGCTCGGCCACGATGTCGTGGCCGTCGACCGTGATGCGGCCCCGGTCGGCGAGGAGCTGGCCGGTGATCATCTTGACCGTCGTGGACTTGCCGGCGCCGTTCGGCCCGATGAGGCCGAGGAGCTCCCCCGGACGCACCTCGAGGTCGAGCCCGCCGACCGCGACGGTCTTGCGGAACCGCTTCTCGAGCCCCGAGACGGCGAGGATGGGGGCGGGCGGCGCGGGGGTCAGGGAAGCTGCCATAGGACCGCTCCGGTCGCGGCGAGGAGGAGGCCGCGCCACAACGCCGCGGCGGCGAGGACCCGGTCGGGGAAGGCGCGGGCGGCGACGGCGTGGGACGCCGCCAACAGCGCCGCGACCAGGGGGAGGCCGAGCCCGAGGGAGGCCGCGGCGAGGGCGAGGTCGCCAGTGAAGAGCGGGGCCGCGGCGGTGACCACGAGCGCCCAGGTGGGCAGGATCGCGTCGGCGGCGAGGCGGCCGAGCGGCGCGGCGCGAGGGTCGGTGGGCAGCGCCTGATCGAGCCACGGCGACGCCAGCTCGCGCCCGCGCAGGCGGAAGGCCGAGCTGAGGAACACCCCGACGATGAGGCCGAGCGCGACCAGGTGCGCAGCCAGGGAGGCGGGCGCGTGGCCGCCGAGGTCGAGGCGGAGCAGCGCGGCGCCATAGACCCAGAGCAGGATGCGGTCGAGGCGGTAGCGACGGCGCAGCTGCCGGAGATCACGGAGGAAGTAGGGGCGGGCCGTGACGGGCAGCAGACGGCCCAGGCGCTCCCCCGGTACCTTGCGTCGCACACCGTCGTCGCGGAAGGGCGGCGGGACGTCGAACTCCGCGAATCGCGGCATGATCAGGTGAAGTGACTGGTCGCAGAGGCTCATGGCCTTCGCAATTGCGAAGGCCGCCACCCCGGCGCCGCCCGCGAGGACCGGGGCGAGGATCCCGGCGCGCCCTCGCAGCAGCGCGTCGCGCAGGGCGAAGTCGGCGACGATCCCGAGCACCAGGGTGCCGAGGAGGCCGACGGCCGGGGCGTAGACGAGGAGCGCCGCCTCGTCGGCGACGACCCCGCCGGCGAGCTGCCGCTTGAGCGCCGAGGCGTCCGACAGGAGCGAGCGCCCGGCGAGGAGGTGGAGCCAGACGCACAGCGGGATCCCGACGACGAAGACCACCGCCGCGACCAGGACCGCGTAGACCCCGGCCGCGCCGGCGCCGCGGGCGGCGAGGGCCGCGCCGTAGGCCGCCAGCGGGACGAAGAGCGGGGCGTGCAGCAGGGCCGCGCGGCTCATCAGGTCGAGGTAGCGGGTGCGTCCACGGATCGGCAGCGAGCCGATGAGCCGGGTGTCCGAGGCGCGGAAGAAGACCTCGAAGGTCGAGTAGGCGAAGATCAGCGCCGCGAGGGTGGTGAGCCAGAAGGTGCGCTCGCGGACGGCGCTCTCGCGGCTCGCGGGATCGGGGCTCGCAAGGTCGGCCGCGGCCAGGGCGTCGACCCCGAGCCAGAGCGCGCCGAGGACGAGGGCGAGGACGGCGAGCAGCGCGACGCGGGCCAGCCACGAGCCGCCGGCGAGGCGGCGACCGAGCGCCTTCGAGCGGTACACGAGCAGGCGGCGGGCGTCGATGGTGGAGCTCCCTGCGGTCGACTTCGCCGCGCAGCGGCGGGGGGAGGCGGCAGAGCCGCCGGATCAGGCACCCGGGCAGCGCGGGGAGGAGCACGCGTGCGTGCGTCCCCCGGCGGGCTGCTAGCGACCACGCGTTTCTAGCAGCCGCGATGCGCGGAAACCAGCCCGTTGCGTCACCCGCTTGCGCCGCCCCGTCGCCCGGCGCTACAACGCGGTCATGGCCAACCCCGAAGCGCCGCCGCGCCTGCTCGACCCCGTCTGTGGCCGCGAGCTGATCCCGGACCCGCGGCGCCTCGGTGTCTCCTTCCGCGGCCGCCGCTGGTTCTTCTGCGACGACCCGGAGCGCGGGTGCCGCCTGGCGTTCAAGCGCGAGCCCGAGCGCTGGGCGGACGCGCGCCCGGAGGCCGGGGTGCGGCTGACGCCGACGGTCCCGCCGCCCGAGCGCCCGCCGTCGCCGTTCAGGGTCGTGAGCGGCGCGGTCTCCGGGGGCGAGCGCTCCGAGGAGTGAGCGTGAGCTCACGCAAGTTCGTGAGAGCGCTGCGTTTTTTTTGACATCGACCAACCGCTCCCCAAAAGATCGGAGGATTCTCAGTCTGGAGGGAAGCATGGCGGACGGGCCCAATGGTTTGTTTCGACAGGTGATCGTCGTGGCGCTGCCCGGCCTCGGCGCAGGCGCGCAGCCCGACGCGGTCGACTACCACGACCGGGGGGCGAGCACCCTCGAGCACGTCTCGCGCTACGTCGGCGGGCTCGAGCTGACCAACCTCGCCTGGCTGGGGCTCGGCAACGTGATCCCGAACGGCGCCGTGACGCCGGCGCGCCCGCCCGCGGCGAGCGTGGCGAGGGCCGCACGCGCGACCGCGGGGCGCGAGATCCAGGGGGGCCTCGAGGAGCTCGTCGGGCCGGCGATCCGGGCGCTCGTCGCCGACGGCGTCGAGGTCCACGGGATCGGCGGCGCGGCCCACGCCTTCCTCGACGTCCCGGGGGTCGATCCCCACGAGGTCGGCGCCCACGAGGCGCTCCTCGAGGCGGTCACCGCGGTCATGCATCGCCACCCCCGCGGGGTCGTGGTCGCGAGCCCCGATCCCGGCCGCGGGCTCACGGGGTCCGGGCCGGTCGGCGTGGCGCGCGCCCTGACGCGCTTCGACGCCGGCCTGACCGCGCTCCTCGACCAGCTCGACGAGCAGGCGCTGCTGGTGATCGTCGGCCTCGGCGGCAACGACGCGACCATCGCGACGCGCAACGGGGGCGGGCTGACGCGCGAGTACGCGCCGGTGATCGCCTACTCCTCGAGCCTCCCGTCGGGGGTCGACCTCGGAACCCGCTTGACGCTCGCCGACGTAGGCGCTACCGCGGCGGACGTGTTCGGCGCCGCCGCGAGCACCCCGGGGAAGAGCTTCCTGGGCGAGCTGCTCGCGTAAGCGTTCGGCGGCGTGACGGAGCACGTGGGGTCGTCATCCCCCGTGAAAAAGGAGAGATGCGCGTGCGCACTGCAGTGGAGCTGATCGCCGCCAAGCGCGACGGCATGCGGCTCGAAGACGTAGAGATCCGTTGGCTCATCGCCGAGTTCGCCGAAGATCGGCTGCCCGCCTATCAGATGGCGGCGCTCGCGATGGCGATCTACTACAACGGCCTCGACGATCGCGAGACCCGCACCTGGACCGACGCGATGCTGCGCAGCGGCCGCGTCCTCGACCTGAGCGCCCTCGGCTCGGGGCGAGTCGACAAGCACTCCACCGGCGGCGTCGGCGACAAGATATCGCTCCCGCTGGCCCCCGCAGCGGCGGCGTGCGGCGTCATCGTGCCGATGGTGGCCGGGCGCGGGCTCGGCCACACCGGCGGCACCATCGACAAGCTCGAGGCGATCCCGGGCTACCGCGCGTCCCTCGACGTCGAGACCTTCACCCGCATCGTCGCCGAGCACGGCTTCTGCATCATGGGGCAGACCGAGGACATCGCCCCGGCCGACAAGCGCCTCTACGCGCTGCGGGACGTGACCGCCACGGTCGAGTCCATCCCGCTCATCACCGCGAGCATCATGGGCAAGAAGCTCGCGGAGGGGATCGAGGGGCTGGTGCTCGACGTCAAGGTCGGCCCGGGCGCCTTCATGAAGACCCGGGAGCGGGCGCGCGAGCTGGCCGAGCGGATGGTCGCCGTGGGCCGCGAGATGGACAAGCGCGTGGTGGCGTTCTTGACGCGCATGGACGCGCCGCTCGGGCGCATGGTGGGCAACGCCTGCGAGGTGCAGGAGTCCCTCGACGTGCTGGGCGGCGGCGGGCCGCCGGACGTCGTCGAGCTGGTCGAGGTCCTCGGCGGCGCCATGGTCGAGCTGGCCCGGGGGGTCTCCTTCGACGAGGGGCGCGCGCGGATCCGCGCGGCGCTCGCCGACGGCAGCGCCCTCGCGCGCTTCCGCGGCGCGATCGCCGCTCAGGGCGGGGACCTCGACGCCCTCCCGCAGCCGACCGGCGAGACCGTCGTGACGGCGCCCCGGGCGGGGCATGTCAACATGATTGACGGTCACGAGGTCGGGCTCACCGCCATGTCCCTCGGCGCCGGCCGCCGGACCCGGGACGACGTCATCGACCCGGTCGTCGGGATCCGCATCGACGCCGCGGTCGGGAGCCGCGTCGCCGCGGGCGCGCCGCTCGCGACGATCCTCCATGGACACGCCGGGCCGCCGCCCGCCGCCGCCATCGAACGCTTGCGCGCGGCCTTCGGGCTGGGCGATACCCGTTCGCTCGAGACCCCGCTCATCCTCGAGCGGATCGGATGAGGACCCCGATGAACAGCACGCACCCCGCCATCTCCGCGCAGCTCGACGAGGCCCTCGCCGTGGTCCGGCAGCGCAGCGCGCTCACCCCGGCGCTCGGGATCGTCGCCGGCAGCGGGCTCGGCGCCATCGGGAGCCTGGTTCAGGACGCGGTCGCGATCCCCTACGGCGAGATCCCGCACATGTACGCCCCGACCGTCGTCGGGCATGCGGGCACGCTCCTGCTGGGCACCCTCGAGGGGCTGCCGGTCGCCATCCTGAGCGGCCGCGTGCACGCCTACGAGGGCCACGCGATGCACGAGGTCGTGTTCGGCGTGCGGCTCCTCGCGCGCCTCGGCGCGCCCCGAGTGCTGCTGACCAACGCCGCCGGCGGCGTGCAGCCGTGGCTCGCCCCCGGGAGCCTCTGCCGCATCGTCGACCACATCAACCTGAGCGGCCAGAACCCGCTCATCGGGCCCAACCCGAGCGAGCTCGGCCCGCGCTTTCCGGACATGAGCACCGGCTACTGCCCGGAGCTCGGCGGGGCCATCGCGCAGGCCGCCGCGACCGCCGGGGTGCCGCTCTTCGCCGGGGTCTACGCCGCGATGTCGGGCCCGAGCTACGAGACCCCGGCCGAGATCCGCATGCTGCGCGTCCTCGGGGCGTCGCTGGTCGGGATGTCGACGGTGTCGGAGTGCATCGCGCTCAACCACATGGGCGTGCGCGTCGGCGGGATCAGCGTCGTCTCGAACTACGCCGCCGGGGTCTCGGCGGCGCCGCTCGACCACTCGGAGGTCGCGGAGGTCGCCAACGAGGCCGGCCCGCGCCTGCTCGCGATCATCCGGACGCTCGCCGGACAGCTGGCCGCGGCCGGGATCTGACGCCGCCGGCCTCCTCGGTCCGCGCCGTCACCGGGCCCACGGCGCCCCACCGGGGCGGTTGAAAAGGCGCGCTGGCCCTGCGACGATGCACGCGATGAACGCCGTCCTCATGCGGGTCCTGGCCGCGCTGTCGGTAGGTCTCCTCGCCTGCGGCGGGGACGGCGTCGACGCGCCCCGCCAGGCCCCGCCGTCGGACTGTCCTGGGGTCGACGAGCGCCTGCAGCCGCTCTACGCGCTGCTCGACGCCGGGGAGCTGGCGCACCTGCAGCGCGCGATGGCCGTGTCCGTCCCGGAGGACGCGCGTCGCGACGTCGTCGACGCCGGGTTGCGCCTCGTGCGGCGCTTCGAGCCCGGGACCTTCGAGGACCTCGCGGGGCAGATCGAGGCCGCGGACAGGCCGGGGTTCGTCAACGCCCTCGCCGGGGCGCTGCGGCTCCTGGCGAGCGACGGGCCGGGGGCGCCCTATCCGGCGGCGCTGCGCACCCTGCGCGGCGCCCTCGCGAGCTGCGACGGGGCGCCGACGCTGGCGGTGCTGGCCGACCTGCTCGAGGACGACGCGCTGCTGCGCGCGCTGATCGAGGTCCTCGCCGACGGCGGGCTGTCCGACGCGCTGGCCGACCTGGCGATCGACGACGTCCGCGGGCGGGAGGCCTTGCGCCTCTTGCTGCGCAACCTCCTCGTGACGGCGTCGAGCCCGGACTTCGACGTGCGCGTCCTCATCGACCTGCTCGGCTTCATCGTCGACCTCGACGCGCCGCCGTGGCCGGACCTCGTCGCCGGGGTCGAGCGCTTCCTCGCGCCCGGACCGGCCCTCGACGCCGTGCAGGGGCTCCTGCTGTGTCTCCTCGACGTCGATCCCGACGCGAACCTCGGGCCGCCGCTCTTCGATCTGCTGACGGCGGACGCCGTCGATCTCGAGGCGGCCCTCGACGGGCTCCCGCCGAGCGGTGAGCCGGTCGTCCCGCTCTCCCTGATCCGCGTCCTCACGACCTCCCTGCGGTTTCTGGCCGACGACGCGGAGGCGCGCCGGGCGCTCGTCGCGGTCAGCCTGGTGCTGCTCCGCGAGGACGTCGCCCCCGGGGTGCTGAGCGACGCCGCGGCGCTGCTCGAGGCCGACGTCCTGGGCGACATCCTGCGCCTGCTGGCGATCCTCGCGACCCGGTCGTGCGCGCCGTGATGATGCGTCCCGGCCCGCTCCTCCTCGCCGGGCTGATGGCCATCGCCTTGAGCGCGGCCCCGGTCCGCGCGAGCACCTTCGACATCTTCGGCTTCACCGCCCGCGACGTCGGCCTGGGTGACGCCATGACCGCCGCGACCCGCGGCTACGGCGCCCTCTACTACAACCCCGCGGCGCTCGGCGTCGACAAGCAGCAGCGTATCGGCGTCGGGATGGCGCTGACGCTGCCGTCTCTCTACGTCGATCGCGCGAACGCCGAGAGCGACCGGCCGACCATCTCGCCCGACGCTCACCTGGGCTTTCACCTCGGCTGGGTCAAGCCGATCCCGGGCATCTTCGAGCAGAAGCTCGCCCTCGGGGTCAGCGTCTACCTGCCCGCGGACCGCCTCGTGCGCGTGCAGGGCGATGACCCGCAGTCGCCGCAGTTCTATCTCTACCAGAACCTCGAGGACAAGCTGCTCATCCACGTCGGGGCGTCGGTCGAGCCCCTCGAGTGGCTGTCCTTCGGCCTCGGCGTGCAGATCCTGGCCGACCTCGGCGGCACCGTCGCGCTCGACATGAACGTCGTCAGCGGCAGCTTCGAGCGCGCCGACGTGTCGGTCGCCCTGTCACCGACCGCGTCGCTCCTCGCCGGCGTGCTCGTCCGCCCCGCCGCCGGGGTCAGCGTGGGACTCTCATATCGCGGCGAGAGCGCGCTGCAGTTCAGCCTGCCGGTGACGGTGCGCGAGGGGGAGGCGCTGAGCCTGGCCATCGACGTGTCCCAGACCGTCCTCTGGACGCCGCACCAGCTCTCCCTCGGGATGGCGTGGCAGCTCGACGACCCGCGGCTGCTGCTCGCCCTCGACGCGACCTTCGCCCTGTGGTCGCGAGCCCCCGACCCGTCGCCGCGCCTCGCGGTGGACGTAGGCGGGCGCCTGCTCGACGCCTTCGGCCTGGCCGACGCCCTCGACCTCTCGACCCGGTCGGTGCCGATCGCGATGGGGTTCAGCGACACCGTCGTCGCCCGCGTCGGCGCCGAGTGGGAGGTCTCGGACCACGTCGTGCTGCGCGGAGGCTACTTCTTCCGCCCGACCCCAGCGCCCCGGCAGACGGGCGTCACCGCCTACCTCGACAACGACGCCCACGTGATCGGGCTCGGGGCCGGCTTCTCGTTCCTGCACCCATTTCGCAGCAGCGAGACGGTCGTGCAGCTGGATCTGGCCGCGCAGATGACACTTCTCCCGCGGCGCACCATCGTTCGTGGCGACCCCCGCGACCCGGTCGGCGACCTCAGCCACGGCGGCGCCGTGTGGACCTTCTCCGCGACCCTGTCCCACGGCTATTGACGATCAAATGCGGTCGCTACGGAGCGCCCCCGTGGAACGCCTCACCCCCGAGCACCGCGGAGCTCGCGAGCTCGCCCCGCGGCGGGAACCCTCGGGGTGAGACGCTCCAGGCGCCCCCGCGCTCGCTTCCCCCAACGCGCCTTCGGCGCGCCCCCGCTGGCGCGGAGGAGGTGTGTCGGCTTCGCCGACGGGGCGCGCTCAGGCCTACGAATCAAATGCGCACGCTGCGGGGCGCCCCCGCAGGCGGCGATCGTCAGGCGCCTGGCTCGAGCTCCACGCGAAAGGCGCCACACTGGCCCGGGCTTTCCTCGACCTCGACTTCGAGGGCGAAGAGCCGCGCGTCCGGCACGCGCTCCGGGAGGACGTCGAGGATGGCGCGGCAGATGTAACGCGCGAGCATCTCGGTGGAGGTGTTCGGCAGGTCGAGCAGGCACACGTCGCGCCGCGGGAAGCAGAACCAGCTGCCGTCCTCGTGGCGCACCTCGACCCGGTCCTCGGTCGCCGTCACCGCCAGGTGCGGGTTCGACAGCGGCAGCAGCGTGCGATGGTCGAGCTGGTCGCAGATCTCCTTCACGAGTGGCTTGAACTGGATGAAGTCGAGCACCAGGTCGCCCGCGATGGTCTCGCCCCGCGCCATGACGCGCACGCGGTAGTTGTGGCCGTGCAGCTCCTCGCGGGTGCCGTCACCGAAGATCAGGAAGTGGGCCGACCCGAAGTTGAAGTACTCCTTGTAGACCCGAATCGAGAACTGTTCCCGCACGTTTACCCCCTCTCGCACACGCCGGTCTTGGAGCCGGGCCCTCATCATCCTCGCCGCTCGCGCCGGACCGTGGCGCGGGTGGTCGGCGTCTCCATCACGCTCACCGCGGCCAGCCCCGGCAGGCGTGGGACCAGCCGGCCCCAGAGCCAGACGGCAATAAGCTCGCTCGTCGGGTTTTCAAGCCCGGGGACCTCGTTGAGGTAGGCGTGGTCGAGCTCTCCAGCGACTTCACCCCACACCGCCGCGAGGGCAGCGTAGTCGGTGACCCAGCCGAGCTCGGGATCGATGGGCCCCACGACCTCGAGCTCCACCTCGAAGCCGTGGCCGTGGACCCGCGCGCACGGGTGGTCGGCGGGCAGGCGCGGCAGGCGCCGCGCGGCCTCGAAGCGAAAGCGGTGGGCGATGCTCAGTTCCATGGCCACGGCGGATAGCAACCCGGTGGCGGCCCCGTCAACGCTGGATCGCGGGTCCGTTCACGTGGCGGAGCCAGGCGGTCAGGCGCTGCCCCTGCTCGCGCCCCTCGGGCGCGTCGAGCAGCAGCGTGTACTCGTCGCCGCGGTCGGCGTCGCCCGCGGCGTACGCCAGCACCCGCCCGCGCAGGCTGAGGCCCAGGACCTCGTCCCCGCCGTCGAGCGGCGTGATGCGCACCGGCGCCTCGACCGGCGGGCCTGGCCCCTTGGCGCGCAGCACCGCCAGCTCGCCACCGAGGGTCTTCACGCCGGCCTCTATCTCGTCGCCGTCCCAGCCGAGGGTGACCCGCGGCAGCCGCGCGTCGTGGACCGCGGGCTTGTCGGTGGCGCCGATGGGCGGCGTCTGGGACCGCTCGCGGCCAGGCTCGAAGCCCTCCTCGGCGTGCTCGCGGCGACGGCTGAACAGCGCGGTGAAGATCCCGGTGACCATGCGCCGGCGCGACCGCTCGCGCGGCCGCGGGGCGGCGGGGGCGGGCTCGCTCGCCGGAGCCGCGGGCGAGCCAGCCGCCGGGCTCTCGGTCCGGGCCTGCTCACGCTCGAGGCGCGCGAGCTCGTTGGCGAGGTCGATCGTCGTCGCGTCCTCGAGGTCGTCGCCGCCCGGGGCGTCCTTGGCCGTCCTGGCGCCGTCGGCCGCCTCCTGGTCCCCCTCGTCGTCCGCGTTCTCGCCGGTGAAGCGGTAAACGGCGAAGACGCCGCTCGGCCGCTCCTCGTACTGGATGTCGATCGGGGGCTCGAGCCCGGGGTCGAGGTAGCGCAGGAACTCCTCGAGGGTGCCGGGGTCGTCCTGGGTGAAGAGCTCGATGAAGCGGAGCCCAAAGCCGACGTCCGGTCGGTCGAGGGTCGGCTCGTCGAGCACCCACGCGACCTCGCCGCGCAAGAAGATGCGCGCGCCGTGGTTGTAGACCTCGCGGAACGTCACCGTGGTGCCCGGCGTGGGCACGAACGCGGCCTTCACGAACGCGCCCCCGGGGCTCACGGTCGTCGTGACCGCGCGGTGCTCCTCGCCCTCGGCGTGAAACCGCAGGCGGATGCTCTTCGCGCGGCGCGAGTGCAGGCGTCTATCTCTCTGCTTCATGCCGTCGACGCAGCTCCTTGATCCCGCTCGGCGAATCCGCCCCATCCTATCCAATGGCGAGGGCGGCGCACAGGGCCGCGGGTGAGATGGGCGAACCGCTAGGGGGTCGCCCTCGGCTCCGGTCCGAGGAGTATCTCGCAGGCGCGCCGGATATGTGCGCTGCGGCCGAGGCTCAGGGGTTGGCACGGCACGGCGTCCGGGTAGAGCCGGCACATCGCGATGTGGGCCGCGCGGCAGGCCGGATCCAGCCCGGGCAGGGTGAAGCTGTTGACCTCGTCTCGGGTCGCGTTGGCCACCGCGGCCGCCACCGTCCACGGCCCGAAGTTCGAGGACAGCCGCAGCCACGGCAGCTCCGCGCGCAGGGTGACGCCGATCCGGAAGTCCGGCGCGAGGCGGCTCGCGACGACGTCGAGCAGGGGCGTCGTCGGGCCCGCGAGCGCGTCGGGGCGCAGCACGGCCACCGCCGCGCTGTCGTCGGGGAGCGCGGCGAGGGCGCGCTGCGCCAGCCCGGTGTCGCCGTAGGTGCGCCCGCTCTGCTGAAAGAGCCGCAACCGATCGAGCAGCTCGACCCGCGGGGCCAGCTCGAGCAGCGGCCCGTCGACGCGCCACGCGAGCGCGTCCGGGGCGGGGGCCGCGCCCTCCTCACCAGCGTCGGACGGGCGCACCACGTGGAGCGGGCGCCCGTCCACCAGCACCTGCCCGTACGCCCAGCGGTCGCCGAGGATGAAGGGAAGGAGCCGATCGAGGGCCTGCTCGACCACCCGCGGGCGCGCGAGCCGCGCGACGATCGCCCAGTCTCCGGCGGCGCCCTCGCCGCCGCCGCCGGGGGCGGGAGGCAGGCGCATGAACGCGACCTCTCCCGAGAACGCCGCGGCGACCTCCCAGTCGAGCCGCACGATCGACTCGATCTCGATCGACGAGAGGGCGTCCGCCAGCACGCGGAGACCGGACCCGGGCTCACCGAGGTCGCGCCCGAGGCGCAGGATCAGCTCGCGGACGACCGAGAGCGTCGCCAGCGGGCGCTCGGTGATGAGGCTCACCACCCACGGCGCGTCGCTCGGCGCGAGCTCGACCAGCTCGTGGCGGCGGTTCACCAGCGAGAGGCCGAGCCGGTCGGCGTCCTCCGGGTGGTGGATCAGGGCGCGCACGTCGAGCACCTCATCGGTCGGCACGAGGCGCGCCGTCGCGGTCACCATGTCGAGGTCGTCGATGAGGCGGGGGCTGCGCGCCTCGGTCGCGGCCGGGTGGTCCGCGAGGAGCGACCACACCGCGGCCGGATCGAGGAAGGCGTCGAGCGCGTTGTCTTCCCCGATGGGGCCGCGGGTGCTCACGAAGCCGAGCCGGGTCCGCAGCGGGTCGCTCTCGCCGCCGACGCGCGCGTCGAGGAGCTCTTCCAGCCCCTCGACGGGGCCCCACGAGAACACGAGATAGGGGTCCATCGCGACGACGCGGAGGGCCTCGCGGTCGACCCCCGCGAAGCGCAGCCACGGCGAGCGGTGGGCCGAGTCGATGCGAAACCCCACGTGGCGACCGACCGGCTCGAGGAACGGGGCGAGGCGCGCCGTCACGCGCTTGCGTGCGAGCAGATCGCGCACCTCCGCGAACACCATCGAGGTCGGCCCCTGGTCGGTCGGGACGATGGCGAAGCTGAGGGTGTCGGCGCTGCGGTAGAGCTGGCGGATCTGCTCGAGGGGCAGGCCGAAGACCTCGGCGTCCGCGGCGGACTCGAAGAACCCCGCGCGGCCGTCCTCCGAGTCGCCCGCGATGGGCGCGCGCCAGCGGTCGAGGGCGGCGACGCGGTCCACGGCGAGGCGCGGAGGCGGTGTGGTGGCCCACGTGATCGTCGCCTCGGGCAGGACCCGGGTCAGGTCCTGGGCCGCACCACGCCACAGCTCGAGGTACAGGAAGCCGCCGATGGAGAACACGATCAGCACCGCGACGGCGATCTCGACGAGGATGAGCCGGTGGGACGGGATCCGGCGCTCCCCGGGGTGGGGGCTCGGCGGGAGCCACGCGGCCTCGGTCGGCTCGGCGTCGTCGCCCTCGGCGCGATCGTCGCGGGTCACCATCGCGCGGCGCCCAGGCCGTGGTGGAGCTCGACGAGCCGCCCATCGTGGAGCTCGGGCGGCCCCCCGAGGGCGTCCGTGAAGTCCGCCGCGTGGGCGCGACGGACCGTCTCGGGGAAGAGCCCGACGGCGCGGCCCAGGCTGGCGATGAGCGCCGCGGGCGCGGCGCCGGACTCGCGCAAGGTGCGGAGCGCGATCGCGTCGTCGCGCTTGGAGAGCTTGCGGCCGAGCTCGTCGACGATCAGCGGGTGGTGGTGAAAGCGTGGCGCCGCCGCGTCTGCGGCGGGCTCTCCCTCTCGTCCGGCGGCGCCGGGCCCCGACAGCACGCGGTGCAAGAGCACCTGGCGCGCCGTGGAGCCGAGCAGGTCGCGGCCCCGCACGACGTCGGTGATGCCCATCTCGCGGTCGTCGGCGACCACCGCGAGCTGGTAGCTCGGCTGGCCGGGGCGGCCGAGGAGGAAGTCTCCGCAGGTCGCGCGCACGTCCTCGCGCTGGTCGCCGAGGAGGCCGTCGCGCCAGCTCACGACCGCGTCGTCACCGAGGACCTCGACCCACAGGCGGACGCCGCCCCGGTCATCGGGCAGCGAGACCGGGCCGTGGCCGCGGGTGGGGCGGCAGGTGCCGGGGTAGGGCACCTCGTCCGGCTCCCCCGTGCGGCCGTGGTGCGGGGCCGAGGCGGCGGCGCGGACGTCCGCTCGGCTGCAGCGGCAGGGGTAGGCCTGGTCGGCCGCGATCAGCCCGGCGAGCAGCGCGTCGTAGCGCCCCATCCGGGCGGACTGCCGGTAGGGCCCGTGGGGGCCGCCGACGTCGGGCCCCTCGTCCCAGTCGATCCCGAGCCAGGCGAGGTCGCGCAGGGTCCCGTCCTCGAACTCGGGGCGGCAGCGGGCGCGGTCGATGTCCTCGATGCGCAGCACGAACGCCCCGCGCGCGGCGCGCGCCAGGCCCCAGCCGACGAGCGCCGCCAGGCCGTTGCCGACGTGGAGCCAGCGCGACGGTGTCGGGGCGTAGCGGAATCGCGGTCGGCGCGGAGGGGGCGCCGCTGGGCCGGGCGTCGCGGTGGTCATCGGGGCTGCGGGCGGTCGATCTCGAGGTAGTGGACCCCGGGGATGGGCAGCACGCGCGAGAGCGTGACGTCCCCGGTGCGCGCGTCGGGGACGAGGGTGCCCACCTCGGAGAAGAAGAAGCTCGGCAGGCTCGCGTTCTTCTGGTCGAGCAGCGCCAGGCGGTAGTCGACCTGGCGCACCGCCGGCGCGACGAAGGCGGGCACGCGCAGCTCCCAGGTGACGCTGCCCGAGCCCGTCCCCACCTCGGCGTCGGCGATGATGAGGCGCAGCGCCCCGGGGCGGTCCTCGGGATGGCTCGCGAGCACCGCCAGGTCTGCCTCGTCGGGGCCCTCGACGACCCGGACGCGCGCTTGCCCCGGGATCTGGCGCAGCGGGAAGCGCGCCATGAAGGCCGGCGTGGGCGCCCCGTCGAGGTCGAAGTACGGGCTCGGCACGAGCAGCGCGCTCAGGTCGGTCAGCGCCTCGGTGGTGTGGAGGCCGCCGTCGGCGAACCCGACGGGGCCCCGCCCGGAGAGCGCCTCGTCGACCGGGACGTCCTGCACGAACACCCGGGCCGCCGCTTCGAACGCGCCCAGGCGGGCCGCGGTGAGCGCGGGGTCGTCCCACGGCGGCGCTTGCGCCGGGAGCATCTCGTTGATCACCAGCCGGGTCGCCCCGAGCCCCGCCGCGTCGAGCCGCGCTCGGAGGGCGGCGCTGATGCGTTGCACACCAGCCGCGTGTTCAGTTTTTGTGCGATAGGTGAGCGCGTCCAGGGGGGACCCGTGTGCGGCGCAATAGGCGATGAACGCGGCGATCGCCGGGGGCTCCGTGTCGGCGACGAGGGCGTCCGCGTCAGCGTCGTCGAGGAGGACATCCGGCCCGGCGATGGCGAGGGCGTCGGCGCTCGGGAAGGCGCCGCGGACCGCGACCGCGAGGGCGCCCCAGCCGGAGAACGCCGCCTCGTCCGCCCCCGGGCCGATGAGCGCGAGGGGCAGCTCTACCACGTCGATGGCGTCGGTGAGCCCGGCCGGATCCCAGGCCGATCCCAGCGTCAGGTGGCGCACGGTGTTGACCACCGCGGTGGTGCGCGGGCCGGGAGCGTCGAGGGTCGGGTTGACCGGGCACTCGCCCGCGGCGCGCGCCGCACGCCAGGTGGCCCTCGCTCCGCCGAGGGCGCCGACGCTCGCGAGCTGGGCGTCGAGCACCGCGAAGCGGTAGGCGCTCGGGGCCGGCAGCGCCTCGGCCGCGCCGGGGAAGACGCCGTCGAGGGACAGGGCACACACGCCGTCGCCGCCGACCCGAACGCGCGCGACGTGGGCGCCGTCGGGGTCGGCGCCGCCGCCGCTCTTGCGCCAGTACGCCACGCGCAGGTCGGGCAGCTCCGGGTGCAGCGGCGCCGGGGCGCCGTTGATCCCGTTGAGCGCGCGGACCCGGTCCGCCGGAGCCGCCACCGGGGTGTAGAGATCGACGACGATCTTTCGTGACTTCAGGGTGTTGCGGTTCGCGGGCAGCGTGACCGCCCCGTCGTCGACGCACCCGGCGGACACCACGGCCAGGGCGACGAGCGCCGCGGCCAACGACCGAAGGGGCCCCGTCACGGCGCGGTCCCGGGCTTGTCGGCCCAGTACATGTACTTGAGGAGGTGGTTGTTGGTCAGCTCCGGCTCGAGCCCCTGGAGGACCGGCTTCTTCAGGTAGAGGCGGGTGTAGTAGTAGAGCGGCGCGAAGGGCATGTCGCGCTGCAGCATCGCCTCGGCGTCGGCGTAGAGCTTCATCTCGGTCACGCGGTCGGGGGCGCGCAGCGCCTTCTGGAGCAGCGCGTCGTACTCGCTGTTCGCGTACGCGGTGTGGTTCTCCGGGTAGTCCGCGCCGAAGTCGGCGAGCAGCGAGTAGGGGTGGTCGATGCCGCAGGAACCGAAGCGCGCGATCTGGAAGTCCCCGGTGCGGAGCTGGCTGAGGAAGCCCTTCCACTCCATGTTGGAGAGTTCGAGGTGGACGCCGAGCTGCTCCTCGACGTTGCGCTGCACGTACTCGGCGATGAGGCGGTGGCTCTCGAAGTTGTTGTAGAGCAGCGTGACCTTCGGAAAGCCCGCGCCGCCCGGGTAGCCGGCCTCGGCGAGGAGCGCGCGGGCGCGCTTGGGATCATAGGGGTCGCCGGCGGGCTTCGGGTAGCCGAGGGTCTTGACGAGGTAGGGGGGGATGGCGCCGTCGGCGGGCTGCTGCATCCCCTCGGTCACGTGGTCGACGAGCCCCTGCTTGTCGATGGCCATGTTGAGTGCGCGGCGGACGCGGACGTCATCGAAGGGTTTGCGGTCGATGCGGAAGATGTACGAGTAGTAGCAGAGGTAGGGGTCGATGAAGAGGTCGGGGCGGCGCTCCTCGATGAACCCCGGGATGTCCGAGGTGATGACCGCCTGGCGGCCCCATTGGGTGGCGCCGGTCCGGTAGCGCGTCATGCCCTGGGCGTGGCTCTCGGAGATGTAGAGGATGGCGCCCGGCAGCCGGACGTTGGCGGCGTCCCAGTAGGTCGGGTTCTTCTCGAGGACGAGGCGCGTCTTCGGGGTCCACTCCTCGAGCACGAAGGCGCCGTTCGAGACGATGTTCTCGGGGCGGGTCCACGCCTTGCCGTGGGCGGTGACCGTCGGCTCGGGCGCCGGCAGGAAGTGGCCCATCGTCAGGTACTGCATGAAGAACGGGGCCGGCGTCTCGAGGGTCACCACGAGGGTGTGGGCGTCGGGGGCGACGACCCCGACCTCGGCGGCGTCGGTCACGGTGCCGGCGTTGTACTCCTTGGCGTTCTTGATGCGGAAGAGGGGCTCGACGCCGGTCGAGCCGAGCTTCGGGTCGAGCTTGCGCCGCCACGCCCAGACGAAGTCGCCGGCGGTCACCGGGTGACCGTCGCTCCAGCGCGCGTCGTCGCGGAGGTGGAAGGTGTAGACGAGGCCGTCCTCCGAGCGCTCCCAGCGGGTGGCGACCCCGGGCTGGATCGGCATGCCGGACCGCGGCGGCGGGTTCACGAGCCCCTCGAAGAGCGACTGGGCGACCATCAGCCCCTCGGTGTCCACCACCATCCCGGGATCGATGTACTCGAGGTCGGTGACGTCGAGCCCGAGCATCCCGTCGGCGGGGGAGGGCTCGTCGCAGACCGGGTGGCCCTCGCATGGCCAGCTCACCGCGCGGCCGTAGATGTGATCGAGGAGGCCCGACTCGGTCTCGGGCTCGACCTGCGCCGCGTCGGGGACGGTCGCGGCGGGCTCGGTCGGGAGGACGTCGGCGGCCGGCGCCGGAGGGGAGTCCGCGTCCGCCTGGGCCTCCGGGGGCGGCGGGGCGGTGAACGCCGGCGCGTCCCCGCCACCGCCCTTGCAGGCGCCGAGCGCGAGCGCGAGCGCGAGCGCGAGCGCGACCAGGACCTGGCCCGCGCCGCCGCGAGACCGAACCGAAGACTGCGTCCGCGCCCCCTCGCGCGCGAGGGCGTTGGCCGCAACGCTTATCACAGCGTCGCGGCGATGTCGTCCCAGGCGCGGCTCACGGCGGGCTCAGCGCCAGGGGTCCCAGGCCTCGCCGCCGCCGTCGTCCTCGGGGGACGGCTCGGGCGTGGTGGGCCGCGCCGCCGGGACCTCCGATCCGTCGGGGCGCCTGAAGTGCGGTTGGAAGTCGATGGCCTCGAAGGCGGCGATCTGCTCGGCCGTCACGACCTCACTGCGGGCCACGACCATCCCGAGGACGTGCTTGAGGCGTCGCACCCACCACGGCTTGAGCGATCCCGCGAGCCACTGCTTGTAGCCCTGGGCCGGGTACGGCTTGAGCCCCATGATGAAGGCGACCTCGAGGGCGTCGAGCTCGTCGACGCGCTTGCCGAAGTAGAAGCGCGCGGCGTGCTTCACCCCGTAGATGTCCGGGCCGTACTCGATCACGTTGACGTAGATCGTCAGGATCTCGTCCTTGTCGAGCACGCGCTCCATCTGCCACGCGATGATCGCCTCCTCGAGCTTGCGCGACAGGCTCTTGCCGCGGTCGAGGTAGAGGTTCTTCACGAGCTGCTGGGTGACCGTGCTGCCGCCGTAGACGAAGCGCTCGTGCTCGAGGTCCATCTTGAGCGCGCGCTCGATCAGGTCCCAGCGCACCCCGCCGTGGTCGAAGTAGCGTCGGTCCTCGGTGATCCAGGCCGTCGCCTTGACGAGCTCCGGCAGGTCCTTGGAGGCGATCCACTCCCGGGTGCCGCGGCCGACGCGGATGTTCACGAGGCGCCCGCGCTCGGGCTCGAGCGGGACGTGGACGAAGTTCCCCTGGAGCGCCCGCAGGTTCACCCCGGGGCCGAGGCTGGTCACGTCGCACGCGTTCAGGTCGCCCTTCACGCTCAGCTCGAGGCCGTAGGGGTCGGCCATGTCGAGGGTCAGCTCGGCCTTGAACCAGGCCCTGCCGTGGGCGCTGAGCGACGAGAGCCGGGGGATGAGCGCGCGCGGGATCGAGCGCGCCACCGCCCCGCAGTCCTGGGTCGGCATCTCGAGCCGGGCGGCGAAGCGCGGCCGCCCACCCCGGGGCAGGGTGACGTCGAGGGACGCCTCGAGCTTGGCCTCGCCGAAGGCGATCGACGACAGCGCCAGCACGGCGCGCCGGTCCTTCTTGTAGACCGCGAGGTCGAAGGCCACCTCCGCCTCGAGGTCCTTCACCTCCGCGTCGGCGACCCGCCAGTACTGGAAGGTGAAGTGGCTGAGCTTCGCGCGCCCGGTGATCCGGTGCGGGGCCTCGGGATCGATGGGGCGCTGGTAGTGGAAGCCGATGTCGACGAAGGCGTCGGGCTGGACCTCGACGTGGGAGGCGAAGCGGGCGACCTGATGGGCGAGGTCCTTGCCGCTGATGCTGCCGTTGGCGTAGACGAGGGCGCCGGTCTCGTCGAAGCCGGCCGCGGCGTCGACCTTGCCCGTCTCCTCGCCTCTGCGCTCGACCGCGGCGCGCACCCCGAGCTCGAGCAGCCCTTCGCCGACCTCGCGGGTCGTGAGCCCGAAGTCCTCGAGCACGAGCAGCGGGGTGCCGTCCTGGGCATGCACGTCGATGGTGCCGTCCTCGACCGCCAGCTGCCACGCTCGGAGCCGCGTGAGCAGGCGGGCCAGGCGGCCGCTGGTCGCCGGCGCGCCTTCGGTCGGCGGGGCGGGGGCGGGCGCGTCCGCGGCGTCCGCGGCGGGCCCGTCGCCGTTGCCGAGGACGCGCGCGATGAGGCTCGAGGTGTCGCCCCCGAGGTCGTCACCGCCCTCGCCGACGGTCGCGGTCAGCCTGGGGCGGGCCAGGGTGATCGCCTGCAGGGCGTCGAGGGGCCGGCCCGCCCGCAGCGCGCCGATCGGGTCCACGAGCGTGAGGGTCGCCTCGTCGAAGGTGCCCTTGACGGTCCGGTGGCGCGTCTCCACCCCGAGATCCCGGGCGCGGATCTCGCGCGGGACCGGCAGCCCGTCGGCGTCCGGGGCGCCGAAGCGGATCTCGGCGCGGCCCGCGACGAGGCGCGTCCCGTCGTGTTCGACGGCGGCGTCCTCGATGCTCACGCCGTCGAGGTCGCGGGGCGCGGGCACGAGCCCCGAGCCGTGGTCGGTCACCACGATGCGCGTCGCGGTGGCGCGGTCGTCGCCGTGGCTCGCCCCGATCCCGAGCAGCTCGGTGCGCCCCTGGCCCGGGTCCCGTCGAGCCCCGCGGAGCGCGAGCCAGAGCGGCCCGCGCGAGGTCACGGCGCCGATCTGCAGGCCGCCGTCGAGGGTCAGCGCGACCACCCCGTCCGCGTCCAGCGTCAGCGTCCCGTGGCTGGCGCGATCGCCGACGACCACGTCCGCCGCCCCCGTGAAGCTCAGCCGTCGCTCGGCGTCGCGGGCGAGCGTGCCGCTGAGCCCATCGAGGCGCACGCGCTCGACGGCGACCCCGAGCGCGTCGACGTCGAGGACGGCCGAGCCGCCGTCGATCACCACCCGCAGCGGCCGCGCGGGACCACCGGAGGGCGCCGCCGGGTCGCGCTCGCCACCGAAGAGGGAGTCGAACCCCACGAGCCGCCCCGCGACCACCGCCACGTGGGCGTCCACCCCGCGCAGGGTGACCGCCTCCGGGCGTCGCCGGCCTCCGATGGCGCCGAGGAGGCTCACGTCGGTCTCGACCTCGCGGATCGTCGCGAGCACCCGCCCGTCGACCGCGCTGGCGACGCGCAGGTCCCGCACCGTGGCGCCGCGTAGCAGCGGGAGGTCGATCGCCCCCCACGACAGCTCGAGGCCGCGCTCGGCGCCCATCGCCGTCAGTCGGTCCGCCACCACACCGCGGGCGACGAGGGCGACGACCACGGCGGTCAGGGCGCCGAGGGCGAGCAACCCGACGAGGATCGCGAGCGGCCAGCGGAACCACCGGCGGGGCCGGGGCGGGGCGTCGTCGGAGCCTGGCGTGGCGAGGTCGGGCCGCGGCGCGGAGGCGGCGCGGGAGGTCTGCAAGGGGGGCTCCGGTCGTGGGATGGCGGAGAGGGCGCGCGTCGGGGCGGCAACGGCTGGCCCCTCGGCTGTATTTCAGCCCCAACGCCGGCGCGGATCAAGCGCCGACGTCGGGGGTGATCGCGGCCACGCCGTCCCGAGGGTCGTCAGGACCTCGCCCGCGCCCCCCGAGCGTCGCCGAGATCGCCCAACATCTCGGCCATCGACTCGCCGCCGCCGGGCCGTCGCCGGGTGGTTATCGCAAATCGGTTTTTGATCCTCGGACGGCGTCTCCGTAAGATGCTGCGTTCGCGCGTTGCGAGCGCTGGCACGAGGGTGGACCGAATGATGCGATGGATGGGGCTCCTCACGCTCGTGGCGCTGGCCGGGGTAGGCGCTTCGACGTCGGAAGCGGCGGCGCAGTGCTCTGGGGCGGGGACCGCGACCGGGAGCTGCCCGACCGGCGTGTCCTACGAGGGCTGCTGCGGCACGTCGAGCGTCGTCAACTGGTGTGAGTCCGGCTATCTCTGCGAGATCGACTGCTCGGAGAACGCCGCCGTCGCACAGAACTCGTGCTGCGAGACCTCCTACAACGCCGGCTGCTGCGATCCGGACGTCACCGCGTGTGTGTGCGACCTCGATCCCTTCTGCTGCGATCCCGACTGGGGTTGGGACTCCTTGTGCGTGTCCGAGGCGCAGACCGATTGCGGCGGGTGTACCGCCTGCCCACCGCCGGCGACGAGCTGCGGGTGGAGCACCGAGGGCTACTACGACTGCTCGTCCTACCCGTCGTCGGATCCGAGCGGCGCCAACCCGATGAGCTGTGGCGGCACGTGTACGCCCAACTGCCAGGGCAAGACGTGTGGCTCGAACGGCTGCGGCGGTAGCTGTGGGACCTGCTCAGGCGGGACGACCTGCAACGCGTCGGGGCTCTGCGTGGCGAGCTGCACCCCCAACTGCCAGGGCAAGACCTGTGGCTCCGACGGCTGCGGCGGGAGCTGTGGCAGCTGCATCGCCGGCATGTCGTGCAACGCCTCCGGCCTGTGCCAGGCGACCTGCGCCCCGCAGTGCGGCGGCAAGGTGTGCGGCAGCGACGGCTGCGGCGGGCTCTGCGGGAGCTGCGCCGCGGGCCAGATCTGCACCGCGGCCGGTCAGTGCCAGACCCAGTGCACGCCGAGCTGCGCCGGCAAGGTGTGCGGGGACGATGGCTGCGGCGGGGCCTGCGGGAGCTGCGCGTTCGGCCTCACGTGCAGCGCCGGGCAGTGCGTCACCCAGTGCACGCCCCAGTGTGCGGGCAAGGTGTGTGGAGACGACGGCTGTGGCGGCCTCTGCGGGAGCTGCCCGGCTGGCTCGAGCTGCAACGCGGGTCAGTGCGTCGCGGGCTGTACCCCGCAGTGCTCGGGCCAACAGTGTGGGGACGACGGCTGCGGCGGCAGCTGTGGGAGCTGCGCGAGCGGCGCGAGCTGCGACGCCGGCCAGTGCGTCACCGAGGAGTGCACCTGCGTCGGCCGCCAGTGCGGCGACGACGGCTGCGGCCGCGTCTGCGGCTACTGCGGCCCCGGCAAGGAGTGCAACCTCACGAGCCAGCTGTGCGTCGACAAGACCACCACGCCGGCTCCGGACACGACCGGCGGCGGGGACGGCACGCCGTCGCCAGAGTGCCCGGCCGGCCAGGTCTGGAGCCCCTACGCCGGGCAGTGCGTGCGCGGCGGGGTGCCCATCGACGGCGGCGGCAACAGCTCGGGCTGCAGCGGCGGCCCGGGACCTGGCGCGCCGTGGCTGCTCGCGGGTCTGCTGGCGTGGCTCGCGCTGATCCGCCGCCGCCGGCGGGCGTGATGCGCCCGGGGTCGACCCGGTGGTCGCCCGGTCAGCCCATGACGTAGAAGTCGTAGGCGGCGTGGGTCCACGCCGCGACGGCGAAGCCGCGCGCGAGGAAGAGCCCCGCGAAGATCGTCCCCGCCACCGTGCGGTAGGCGAAGGCGTACAGATCGAGGGGCTCTCCCGCGATATGATGCGCTGCAGCAAACACGAGGCTCGAGAGGGCTATGGCGGCCGATACTCCAAGCCATCGTGGGACGTTGAAGGCTCGCTGCAGTGCAACTCCGACGAGCGTGAGGAGCAGCAGGCGGAAGAGCAGCTCCTCGTACAGGCCGGAGCCCGACGCGGCGACCGCGCGATCGAAGAGCGGGCTCGAGGTCGCGCTCGCTCCAGCGGCGACGGCGAGCAGGTGCGCCTTGTCCAGCACGAACAGGATCACGCCGCCGAGGGTCACGCCATACAGGGACGACTCCGCGACGATCGGGGCGGTCAGCGCGAGCCGACCCGTGAAGGCCCCGCGGAGGCGCCAGGCGGCCCAGCCGGCGATGACCGCCGCGAGCCCCAGCTGGACGGCCAGGTAGCCGTGGCGCGAGAGCGAGGCCCGCAGGGGCGGAGAGACGATGTCCACCCCGCTGCGGGCGTGCTCCGAGGCGAACGCGATCCCGACGCCGTAGAGGAGCACGAGCGGCAGGACGGCGAGGGCGCTGGTGGCCGGGTCGCGGGTGTTGGCCAGGTAGCGCCCGAGCCAGCCGAGCGCCGGCGCGCGGTCGCGTGGAGGCGCCGTCGCCGCCGCCCCGCGCACGCGGGAGCGAGGCGTCCCAGCGGTCGCGGAGGTGGCGAGTCGGGCCCGGGCCATGCGCGCATGGTGGGCCACTCGGCCCCGGGCGCAAGAATCTCATCGGGAAAACCGGTCACTTCCCGCGCCATCACGCGCGACCCGTCGTTGACACCGCCCCGGTGATCCGCTAGCTTCCCGCGGCCGTCGGGGCTGGTAGCCCTGGCGTGAGCCGACTCACATCCTCGGGGCAGCCCGCCCGCGGCCCCGCTTCCACGCGGTCGCAACGGTCGACCTTGATTGTCAAGACGAAGGTGATCCTACATGTCCAGGACCGAAAGGACGGCTGACCTGCGGCCCCTCGAGGTGCGCGTTGAGGGCGACAACATCAACCGCGCCATCAATCAGCTCAAGCGTAAGATGGCCAACGAGGGCATCTACAAGGAGCTGAAGAAGCGCCGCTTCTACGAGAAGCCCTCCGAGCGCCGCAAGCGCAAGCAGCGTGAGGCGGAGCGTCGCCTCCGCAAGGCGCGTCGCCGCGATTAGTATTGGGCGCTGCCCTCGCGTCGCGCGAGGGCGCGCGATCCGTACAGGTCAGGCTGCGGTCACCGGTGGGGCGAAGGCGCCCCGCTGCGGATCGTAGATCCTGACCTGTGTGGATCGTAGCGCGCCATCGCCGACGTCGTAGACGTTGTAGCGGGCCATGTGGGCCGGCGCCGGGTCGCTCCAGGTGGACGAGCCGCAGCCGATGACGGTGACCCCGTCGCGCACGAACCGGTGCGCCTTGTGGGTGTGGCCGTGGAGGACGACGGACACGCCCGCCTCGGCGCAGGCGGCGATCACCGCGTCCCGGTCCTGGAGCCCGTGCATCCGGTCCTTGCGCCAGCCGCGCGAGTGCAGGTTGTGGTGGACCAAGGCCACAGCGCAGCCCCCGGCCAGCGCGCCGCCGGCGCTGAGCGCGTGCAGGCGCCGGAGCTGGTCGGGGCCGACCTCGCCGACCGCGATCAGCGGCGCCGTCGGGAAGGCCGAGTTGAAGCCGATCAGCTTGACCTCGCCAAGGTCCTTGAACCACGGGAACGTGCGCTCGGCGCCGTCCGGCCACATGAGCTCCCCGAAGTAGGCTTCGAAGCGCTTCGAGCGGGCCGACCCGCGGGTGTAGATGTCGTGGTTGCCGGGGATGACCGACAGCCGATCGTAGCCGCCGAGGGGCGCGATCAGGGCTCGGGCGCGCTCGAACTCGCTCTCGAGGGCGAGGTTCGAGAGGTCGCCGGTGATGACGACGTGATCCACGGGGTCGGCGCGGAGCGACGCGATGGCCGCCTCGAAAATGTGGACCGGGTGGGCGTTGCGGCGGCTGCCGATGACGTTGGCGAGCCCGGTCAGGCGCTTGTTGAGGTAGCGCCACGCGCGGACGCCGGTGAGGTCCAGCACGTGGACGTCGCTCAGGTGGGCGATTCGCAAGGGCTCTCTCCTCCGGGGGGCGGGGCGGTCGTCGGAGTCGTGCCGCGCGCCGGCGCCCGGCTCAGACCCGCGCGACCTCGGTCTCTGCGGTCAGGCTCTCTTCGTCCTCGTAGGTCGCCTCGACGACCCCCTTCCAGCTGACCTGGCGGCGCAGGATGAACCACGCCCCGAAGGCCGTCTGCTGCAGGAGCTGCATCAGCCAAACGGTCAAACCAAAGGCCGTGGCCTGCGTGCTCTCGTGGGCGACGCCGTAGAGCAGGATCGGCAGCAGCAGGAAGTACCAGAAGCTGCCGACGTTGCCCGGTGAGTTGGGGATCATCATGCCGACGACGACGCAGGCCATCATCGCGTAGGAGCCGACGAGATCGACCGGCAGGTGGAAGGCGCGCACCATGCACCACACGCCGATGCCGTTGATGGCCCAGTAGACCAGCGTCAGGCCCAAGAAGAGCATGAAGGCGCGGGTGCTCGGCAGGCGCCGCAGGCCGCGCAGGAACGCCTCGAGGATGTGGTCGATGAAGCCGGCGAGGCGCTTGGACACCAGGCCGGCGGTGAGCTGGACGAAGCGCCGGGTGCGCGCGTGCTGCCAGCGGGCGCCGGCCAGCAGCAGCGTCGCCCCGGCGAACAGGGCGAGCGCGAGGCCGGCCCCGACCTTCAGCTTGGTGGCCGTCGCGGCGTCGGTGTGCGGCAACAGGCTCAGGATCCCGAACAGCAGCACCGCGACCACGAGGCCGTCGACGACCCGCTCGACCACGACGGTGGCGAGCACCTCGCTCATCCGCACCCCCTGCCGGCTCTTCTTGACCAGGTAGGGCCGGACGAGCTCGCCGAGGCGCAGCGGGAACAGGAACATCGCCATGAAGCCGACCGCCCCGATGCGGTTGTGCTCCTTGAAGGACAGCCGGGCGATGGGGTCGAGGAGCGGCTTGTAGCGCACCACCCGCAGCACGTGGATGAGGATGAGGATGGTCAGGTAGGGCAGCAGCCAGACCAGGTCGAGCGCCCAGCCCGGGGCGGTGAGGAGGGCGCGCGTCTGCTCCGCGGTGGCGGGCACGAAGCCGCCGCCCACCACGAGGTGGCCGTCGTCGATCCGGACGGCGCCGACGAGCTGGTCGAGGGGCGAGTCCCGGGCCGAGAGCCAGATGAAGAAGACGCCAATCGCCAGGCCGATCAGGGTCTTGATCAGGTTCCGATGCGCCAACAGGGCCCTCCAACCGGCTCAAAGGCTCGCAAACCTACTCAGCCCTGTGCGCTGGGTCAAGGAGCGCCGCGGGCGACCGTCTCAGGGGTCCATCTTGCGCTTCAGCGCAGCCAGCTGGTCCTCGACCTCGAGGCGGGTGAAGGCGCTCTCGGGGGCGTCACCGCGGTCGAGCATGGCCGCCGTGGAGGCGCTCATGAAGTGGGAGGCGGCGGCGCGGTCGGCGTCGCTGAGCGGCTGGTTGCCGGCGAAGCGGTCCCGGAGCGTCGCGAGCTCGCGCTCGCGGTCGTTGAGGCGCTCGACGACCCGCGCGAGCCCCTCGACCCGCTGCCCGGCCTTGTCGGCGAGGGCGCGGTCACTCGCGGTGCGCGCCAGGGTGACCCGGCGCTGCCACGTCGCGAGGCCCGCGCGGGCGCGGGTGAGCTGCTTTTGGACCTGCCCCTGTTGGAGGATGATCTCGCTCAGATACGCCCGGCGCAGGCGCACCGGCATCTGGATCGGGGCCGCCGTGGAGGTGGGCGCGCCGCCGATGTCCTCGAGCTCATCGTCGTCTCGCGCCGGCGCGTTGGTTGCGGTCGGTGGCGTCACGACCGCGGAGGGGCGCCCCTCGGCCACGGCCTCGAGGACCGCCTCCGCCGCGGTGCGGCTGGTCCCAGGCTCGAGCGCCGCGAGGGCCTGGAGCGTGCGCTCCCGATCGGCCCCGCCCGGCAGGAGCCCCTCGGTCGCCACCGCGATCGTCAGCGGGACCTCGGCCCTGGCGGCGGCGCCGCGCTCGAGCAGGAAGGCGTCGCCGGCCGAGAGCCGGCTGTCGGGCGCGAAGAACAGCACCGGGACGCCAGCGGTGACCGCGACGGCGACCTCATCCGGGGCGGCGTGGCCGATCAGCGCTGCGGCGCCGCGGATCCACGGCTCGGCGTCGGCGGCGGCCTTGGTGCGCTTGCCGCGCAGGCCGTAGCCCCCGGCGCGGGTCCGCACCAGCTCGTCGACGCCGGTCCGCCCCGAGGGGAGAAAGAGCAGGTCGAAGCGCTCGGGGTGCGCGAGAGACAGCTGAAACAACAGGGGATCCACGTCGCCGGGGTCGAGCCGCGCGAAGCTCACCACGAGCTGCGGGCGCGTGTCGTCGACCTGCTTGCGGCTCGTCTCCTTCGCCACCAGCGGGCCGCCGGTCCGCAGGCGAGCGCGGCCCTCTCGGATGCGGGTCGCGTCCTGGCCCACCGCTGGGTGCGCGACCACCAGGTCGTCGAAGGGCACGTCGCGCCACTCGGCGTCGAGGTGGTAGTCGCCGTCGACCGCGATCCTCACGGCGCTCGGCCAGACGTCGCCGGCGTGAGGGAACACGGCCAGCGCGACCCGCGCGTCGGTCGCGATGACCGCGTCGACGCGCCCCTGGATGGCGCGGAGCTGGCTGACGATCCAGCTCTCCGGCGCCTCGCCGGCCTCTCCGCGCAGGGTGTTGACGAAGGTGTGCGCCATGCGCTTGAGGTCCGCCACGCTCGGGATGACCTCGCGCGTGCCCTCCGGCGCTCGGCTCGGCATCGGGAGCGGGATCACCTCGACGCCCAGGTCGCGGAGGGCGCCGACGAGGCGCGCGTAGCTGCGCGGGACGGGGTCCCCGGCGGCGGTGATGGCGAGGACGCGGGTCGTGTCGGTGCGCGCGGTGGTGTTTTCCATGGGGCGTACTCTACGACCCACCCCGAGGACGGGCAATCGCCCGCCCGGCCGGCTACCCTACGACAGCGCTCGCCGTAGGCCCGACGGCCGCGGGCGGGGCGCGCCGCCGCACGCGCTCGATGAGCCGGCGCACCGGCGGCGCCGCGCCGGCGCCGCGGCGGTCGAGCTCGTCGGCGTGAACCAGGGCCTGCGCGTGCCGGCCCAGGCGAGACAGGACCGTGGTGAGCTCGCGCCGAGCGCCGTCGTCTCCGGGCACGAGCGCCACGAGCGCCGCGAGGGCACCGGCGCGCTCGCCCTCGGCTCCGAGGCGGCGGGCGGTGTCCGCCATGACGCGATGCAGCATCGCTAGCTCATCCGGCGCCATAGTTGATTTATCGATCGCGTCGGCGACCGCTTGTGCATGCGCAAAAGACCCGCGCCGGTAGAGCACTCGGGCCAGGTTCAGCGACACGACGGGGGCGCGCGCCCCCGTCGGGGCCGGGATCGCGTCTACAACCAGCAGGTCGGCGAGGGTCACCATCGACAGGACGTCGTCGAGGTTGTGGCGCGCCACCGCGGCGAGGGGCTCCGGGCGGGCGTAGCGCAGCCAGGCGAACCAGCAGGTCGGCACCAGGTGCCCCGGGATGTCGTCCTCACGGTGCAGGCCGAGGACGTTCGCCTCGAGGGTCTGCAGCCGCGTGTCCGCCCAGATCCCCCGGTAGAGGTTCTTCGAGAGGTGCAGCAGATCGAGGTGCGGGCGGAGCTTCAGCTCGGAGCGGGCCTTGGAGTAGAGCCGCTGCATCACCAGGCGGTTCTGCAGGACGGTGAGGTCGTAGCTCTTGCCGTTGAAGCTCACGAGGTAGGGGAAGCGCTCGAGGTGCTCCTGGAGCACCATCAGCAGCGCGCGCTCCTCGCCGGGGCTCCGCAGGCAGAGCTGGCGCACCACGACCTCGTCGCCGTCGCGGAACCCCAGCCCGATGAGGAAGGCGACGGTCCCGGCGCCGTGATCGAGGCCCGTCGCCTCGATGTCGAGAAACAGCGCCTCGTCACCGTTGAACGCGGTCAGCCGGGTGTCGCCGACCACCCGCTCGAGGTGACCGCAGTCGCGCTCGAACAGATCCCCGACGACCCGATCCCCGTGGCGCGCCGCCAGCGGGTAGCGCCGCTCCACGACCCAGACGGGACCCGCGTCCGTCTCCCACACGGCGCCGGGCAAGACGGACTCGAGCGGCGCCGGGGGCTCCGTCGGAGGCTCGATCCAGCGGGTCATGCGCGCCTGAGCGCGGTCATATCCCGCGAGCTGCGACTCGAGGCGGCGCGCGGGAGGCGCCGGCGGAGCCGCCGGGGAGCTCGGCGCCTCCCCGAGCGTGCGGCGCAGCCGTGCCCCGAGGAGGCCCATCATCGCCCTCTGGGCGCCGTCACGGTGCGCTCGCGGGCGCCGCAGCGGGACGCGACGCGGACGGCAGGGGCGTCACGGCGAGCGGCGCGTCGTGGGCGAGGATCCGCGCCAGCGCCTCCCCCAACGTCAGCGCGGCCAGGCGCGAGCGCTGGTCGTAGTGCGGCATCGGCCCAAGGCACGCGGGGCAGCCGCTGGGGCACGGGCAGTCGCGGACCAGCTCCAGCGCGCGGCCGAGGATCTCGGCGAAGCGCTTGTGCAGCTCCGAGGCGAGCCCCACGCCGCCGGGCATCATGTCGTAGAGGTAGACCGTCGGATCGAGCTGCCGTGCCCCGCTAGGTCCCCGGGCCGGGGTGGCCCCCGCGCTGGAGTCGCCGACGGCGCGCCCGATGTCGCGCTCGGCGCACATCAGGGTCACGCAGGCCGTCGTCTCGAGGGCGTGGGAGAGGCCCTTGAGGCCGTCGATCAGCGCCTCGCGGTCGCAGGGGAGGGCGGCCATGATGACCTCGGGGACGTCGAACCAGCACGCGGTCGTGTGCATCTCGAGGTCGGGTAGGTGGATCTCGCCGTAGCCGATGGTCTCGTTGGTGTGGAAGCGGATCTTCTTGAAGCCGACGAACTTGCGGGTGACGAGGACCTCGCCGTGGGAGACAGCGAGGGGGCCGTACTCGTCGACCGCCGCCTCGTCGAGGACGGCCACCTGGCTGTAGGTCTGGGCCGTCGTGTAGTAGTCGGGGTCGACCCGGCGGACGTAGGCCTTGTGGTCGTCGTAGTCGAGGCGCTCGACCTGATACTGGCGCCCGTCGACGTGGTAGATGGCGTGCTCGTGCAGCGTCGTGTGGGTGCTGCGGAAGTCGACCTCGGCGATCACCTTGTCGTGGTCGAGCTCGATGACGATGAAGTTCTCCTCGGGGACCCCGCGCAGGTTCACGTGATGGGCCGGAAAGACCCGCTCCATCCAGTGGAAGCGCCCCGCGCTCTCGTTGAGGACCCCGTGGCTCTCGAGGTACTCGAGGACCTCGCGGGTCTCGCCGGCGTCGAGGACGCCGAAGGTCTCGTCGGGCTCGAAGGGCAGCTCGAAGGCCGCGCACTTGGCGTGGTCGACGAGGACGAAGAGGTTTCGCGGGTTGATGCGGGCGTGCTCGGGGGAGGCGCCGAGGAGCACGTCGGGGTGGTTGACGAGGTACTGGTCGATGGAGGACGAGCCCGCGACCATCACGGTCAGGGATTTTCCGTTGCGTCGCCCGGCGCGGCCGCTCTGCTGCCAGAAGCTGGCGATGGATCCCGGGAAACCGCACAGCACAGAGGCGTCGAGGCTCCCGATGTCGACGCCCGCCTCGAGCGCGTTGGTCGCGACCACGCAGCGGATGGTGCCCGCGCGGAGCCCCGCCTCGATGCGTCGGCGGTGGTTCGGCAGGTAGCCCCCGCGGTAGCCCTGCACCAGCTCTGGCGGCAGGTTCGCCCGGACCAGGGCCTCGCGCATGTACTTGAGGATGAGCTCGACGTGGAGGCGGCTGCCGGCGAAGACGATGGTGGTGACCCCGGCCTCGACCAGCGCGCGCGCGACCTCGTAGGCCGCCCGCACGGCGCCCTTGCGGATCCCGAGCTGCGCGTTCACCACCGGCGGGTTGTAGGTCACGACGTGGTGCTCGCCCCGCGGCGCGCCGGACTCGCTCAGCAGCTCGAAGCCCCGCTCACCCTCACCGACGAGGCTGCGGGCGAGCTCGTCTGGGTTGTGGATGGTCGCCGAGCAGGTGATGAACTGCGGATCGCTGCCGTGGAACTGACAGATCCGCTTGAGGCGCCGCAGGAGGTGCGCGATGTGGCTGCCGAAGATCCCGCGGTAGGAGTGGAGCTCGTCGATGACCACGTAGCGGAGGTTCTCGAAGAGCTTGAGCCACTTCGTGTGCTGCGGCAGCACCCCGCTGTGCAGCATGTCGGGGTTGGTGATGACGACGTGCCCGTGCTCACGCACCGCGCGGCGGGCGTCGTTGGGCGTGTCGCCGTCGAAGGTGTAGGTCGAGATGTCCGCGCCCGCGGCGTCGATGAGCCGCTTGAGCCCGTTGTACTGGTCTTGGGCCAGGGCCTTCGTCGGGAAGACGTAGAGCGCGCGGGTGTCCGGCTCCTTGAGGATGCGATCGAGGACCGGGAGGTTGTAGCAGAGCGTCTTGCCCGACGCGGTCGGGGTCGTCAGCACGACGTGCGAGCCGCTCCGCACCGCCTCGAACGCTCGCGCCTGGTGGGTGTAGGGGCGGGTGATCCCGCGGGCCGCGAGGGCGTTCAGCAGGCGAGGATCGAGGTCGTCTGGGAAGTCAGCGTAGTCGGCGTCGCGCGGCAGCCGGACGTGGTGGGCGGTGACGTCCCCAGAGAGGAGGCGCCCGGCGGCGAGGCCGCGGATGACGTCGTCGAGGTCGGGGCGTGGAAACAGCATGGGGTGCAGGATGGGGCTGAACGCACCAGCAGGCAACATCTGTTCACTGAAAACCTGTGCGGCGCCTGGATCTGACGATCCCCCGGGGCGCCGCGACCGGCCGCTCGTGGATCAGCGGCCTCCGGATCGGGGGCGCCAGAGACGCCAAGAGGCGCCGACCGCAGGGTGGCGCCTCTTCGCTGGGACGTGTCCGTCGGTCGAGCCGACTACTTGAAGACGCGCTCCTTGCGGGCCTGGAAGATGAGCGGCAGCAGCTCCTTCTTGAGGCTCAGCATGCGCGTGAACTTCGCGGCCTGGCGCACGTTCGAGTACAGGGTCGTGGGTTTACGGATCTCACCGTCGATGAGCTGGTCGGAGAAGTCGTAGAACTTGCTCTTCGGCTCCGCCGCGAACGAGCTCGTCGAGTAGGACGAGAACGACGCCAGCGAAACGCCCAGGGTGACGACCAGTAGCAGCTTCTTCATGGGGACAGTCTCCTTAGCGTCTGCGCGGTACAACGATGCCGATCGGGCTCGGGGAGGTCAAGGGAGTGAACGCCAGGGCGCGCTCCCTTACTCCGCCGGCGGGGTCTCGCCGCCCTCGGGCGGGGTCTCGCCGTCGGGAGCCATGCCGTCCGGCGGCGCCTCGCCGTCTGGAGGGGTCTCCTCGGGCAGGTCCATCTTGAACCCACCGGACGCGATGATGTCCTTGAGGGTCTTGATGGTCTTGTCGTTCTTGTCGGCGTCGGCCGCCGTGAGCTTGCCGTGCTTGCCGTACAGCGTCAGGTACTCGATCGTCTTCTCGTAGTCCTGGAGCTTGTTCTGGTAGGTGTCGGCGATGCGCTTGTAGAGGTCGGCGCGCTCCGGGGCCTCTTTGATGTAGGCCACGTAGCACTGGATGGCGGTCTCGTACTGCGCCTTCTTGTCCTCGGCGGTCCCGCCGAGGCCATAGAGGGCGTCACAGCGCCCGATCTTCGCCTCGAGGTTGGTCGGCTGGGCCTCGAGCACCTTCTCGTAGTGGTCGAGAGCGCTCCGGTAGTCGAGGTGCTCGAGGAGCATCGCCGCGATGTCCATGCGCACGGCCATGTTCTCCGGGTCGGACTCGAGCGCCTGCTTGAAGAAGCGCATCGCGAGCGGCCGCTGGTCGAGCTTGATGTAGGTGTAGCCGAGGTTGGTGAGCGCCTCGGTGGAGGTCGGGTCCTCCTTGAGCACCTTGTTCTCGAAGATCCAGCGCGCGATCATGAACTTACCGCGCTTGAGGTTGATCAACCCGCGGGTGTTCAGCCCCGTCACGTTGGACGGCTGGATGTAGAGGACCTCTTTGACGTACCGCTCGGCGGTGTCGAGGTCCTCCTGGAACAGGTAGTAGAGCGCCATCGCGTTGTTCACCGCGACGTTCTCACCCTCCTTGGCGAGGAGATCGTCGAGCAGCACCTTGGACTTGGCGAGCCACTGCTGCTCCTCGGCCTTGAGCCCCTTGTAGTGGGCTTCGCGGGCCTTCGCGAGGTAGATCTTGGCGATGTAGGCCTGGGCCGACGCGTCGCCGGGGTTCTTCTCGAGGGCCTTCTGGTAGATGTGGAGCGCCTCGTCGCCGTGTCCAGTGCGCTCGAGGACCATGCCCCAGTTGAAGAACGCCTCGAGGAAGGTCGCGTCCTTCTCGGCGGCGGACTTGAACTTCGTGAGGGCCTTCTTGTAGTCCGGGGACTCCGAGGCGATGATCTTCACGCCGTCGCGGAAGTCGTCCTGCGCTGCGTGATCGATGTCCTCGAGGTACACCGGGGCCTTGACGTCCTCGATGGTCCGCTTGGTGAAGTCGGAGTCGTCGAGCTTGTGGCGGGGGTCGCCGCTCGGGTCGGTCCCGGTGGTCCCCTCGGGGTCGTCCCCGGACGCCTGGGCGCGGTCTCCGCCGCCCCCGGTCGCCGAGGTGGATGAGCCGCAGGCGGTCGCGCCGACCGCGACGCTGAGAGCCAGGATGAGGGTGCTGAAGCGCCTCACTTGGAGTCCTCCTTCTTGTCGTCGGTCGTGGCGTCGTCCGAACCCTCGGTGCCCTCGCCGCCGTCGGTCTTCTCGGCCTTGTCGGTAGCGGTCTGGCGCAGATAGTCGACCACGATCGAGCCGCGACGAGCCGCCTTGATGAAGCTCGTCGACTGCAGGGTGTCGCGGGTCTTGTCCGGCTGGACGCTGAACTCGGCGATCGGGAACTCGTCCTTGTTCACCTTGGCGGCGTAGATGGCCGACAGGCGCGACCACTTGTTGTAGACGCCGTCATGAACGGCCTGCCGCAGCGCAGCGGTGAACGCGGCGAGAGCCTGCTCCTGGATGGGAGCGGCGGTGTCCTGCAGGGCGAACTGGTACTCCTCGACCTCCTCCGGCGACAGGCTCGGCGGGGCGGGGGCGTCGAACAGGTTCTGCGCGAACTCGTAGAGGACCTGCCCCATCCGGAACGCGGCGGCGGCGGCCATGCCCTTGTCCTTGTACGCCAGCACCTCCTCGAACGCCTTCTTGGCGACGACGAGGGCCTCGGCCTTGGCCTTCAGCGTCTTGCCGAGCTTCTGCATGTCGAAGTCGCCCCGGTTGTTGACCGCGTCGATCTTCAGCTTGGCGTAGTCGTCGTACTTGTACTCGGCGAGCTCGAGCTGCGCGCTCGCGGCGTAGAACTTCGTCGCCGGGTCGACCTTGGGGACCTCGAGGCCCTCCTTCTCGGCCGCCTTCTGGAACTTGCCCCACTGCTTGACCGCGTCCTTGAGCAGCTTCTCCACCTTGCGGCGGTGCTTGACCTTGTCCGCGGTCTTGTAGGCCATCCCGGAGGCGGCCAGGGTGCGCAGCTTGTACTCGTCGTCCTTGCGGGCGAAGGACGAGCGGCTCAGCCCCTCGTAGTGCTTGGCGGCCTCGTAGTGCGACTCGGGGGTGTTCTTCTCCTCGAGGACGCGACCGGCCTGGAAGGCCACCATCGGCACGTCCGGGCGGTCCTTGTAGAGCTTGACGTAGGCCTCGAACACCTCGTTGGCCTGGTCGTACTGCTCGAGGGCCTCGTAGAGCACCCCGGCGTCGCGGTAGGCGTCGGCGGCCCGCTGCGCGACCTTCGGGTTCTTGCGGAACATCGCCTTGAACTGCTGCATCCCGACGAAGGCCTCGGCGGCCTTGAGGAACTCGGTCTGGTTCTCGTAGAGGATGCCGATGGCGGCCTGTGCCTCGACGGCGACCTCCATGTCCTTGTAGCGCTTGATGACGTTCTCGTAGGCCTCGACGGCCTCGGGGAAGCGGCGCGCGATCTCGTGGATGGCGGCGATGTTGAACAGCGCCTTCGAGGCGACCTCGCGGTTCTTGGTGCCGAACTCGTCGACGATCTCTTTTTGGACCGTGACGGCCTCGTCGTAGCGGCGCTGCCGTGTCAGGTCCGTGGCGTGCTCGGTCTTGGCGATCGCGATGATCTTCTCGAGCTCGGCCTTGTTCTTGACCGCGAAATTCTTCTTCTTGATGAGCTCACGCGCCCAGTACTCGATCTGCTCCCACCGCTTCAGCCGCTTGTAGGCGTCGATGATGAGGTTGACGGCGTAGTGCGCCATCTTGTCCTTCGGGAACAGGTCGAAGATGACCTGGAGCCGGCTCACGGCCTCCTTGAACTGGCCGTGCGAGTAGAACATCTCCGCGGAGATATACATCATGTTCGGGATCTTCTGACCCCGGTTCGGGTACTTCTTGACGAACTCCGGATCCTTGAGCGCGTCGCGCAGGACCTCGACGTAGCGGTCGGCGGCGTTGATCATGCGCTTCTCGAGCGGGTGCAGCTCGCTCTGCTTGATCTCCTCCTCCTCCTCGCGCTTGACGTCCTGATCGAGCTTGACGACCTTGACCTCGCCGCCGGCGACCTTCTTGCGGACGTCGAGGCGGTCGAGCTCGGACTCCATCGCGTAGACCACGCCCAGCGCCGCGTCCTCGACGAACTCACCCTTCTTGTCCTTCTCGAGCACCTTCTCGTACTGCTCGGCGGCCTTGAGGTAGTGGTCGGGGTCCTGCTTGTCCGAGATGTTGTCGAAGAGGATCTCGGCGAAGTAGAAGTTCAGCTTGTAGCTGTCGGCGTGGTTCGGGTAGCGGTCGAGGAACTCCTTGTAGTACTTGGCCGCCGCCGCGTACTGGACCTCCGCCTCCGCCTTGCGCCGCTTGTCGTCCCACTTCTGGGCCTCGCGGTGGTGGAAGTTCGCGAGGTACGACAGGTTGGTCGCCACCATGTCGTGGGCGCGGTCGACGGCCTCCTTGTTGTTCTTGTTGGCCGTCAGCCAGGAGCCCTTGGGCGCGAAGACGTCGGCGATCTCGTCGATCTGGCGCTCGATCTCCCCCATGTCGCCGATCTTGCGCCGCACCTCGAGCAGCGCGTCGTAGTACTCGACCACCTTGGGGGCGCTCTTGTCGTGCTGGATCAGGTGGTTGTAGAGGTCGATGGCCTCCTCGTCGCGGTCCTTCGTCACCAGCAGCGAGGCCATCTGGTCGAGCTTGACGTAGGTGTCCTCCTCGCCGACCTCGCCCATGAAGTAGTCGCGGGCCATCTGCCAGCCGTTGTCGAGCTCGGCGTAGGCCTGGATGAGGTCCTTGAGCGCCTGCGAGCGGAACTCGATGACGCCGCCCCCGCCGCCGCCCTTGATGGACGCGATGACGCGCTTGAAGGTCTCGATGGTCTTGTCGAACTCGGCGAGGTTGAAGTAGACCCAGCCGAGCTTGTAGAGCGCGTAGTTGAACATCCCGTGGTTCGGGAAGTTCTGAATGATCTTCTCGTAGTTCGTCTTCGCGTAGTACAGCGAGTCCTTGTCGAAGTAGTACTCCGCGAGGGTCAGGTGGCTCTCGGGGACGCGCGGGGACTCGGGGTACTTCTGGATGACGTCCTGGAGGTACTTCTCGCCCTCCTTCTCGAGCTGGCGGTCCTTCTTGGCCTTGCCGGCCTCGATCGCCGCGCGACCGAGGTAGTAGGTCACCTGGTCGAGGCGCTTGTAGTTCGGGTCGGCGAGCAGGACCTTGCGGTAGTAGTCGATGGCGGTGCTGTAGTCCTCCGTCGGCTCGACCGGCTCCTGGGCGCAGCGCTTCGCCTCGAAGCACTCGTAGGCGACGTCGTACTTCTCGCGCGACAGGAAGTACTCGTACTTCGCCTCCTCCCAATGGGTCTCGGCGAGGCGGAAGTAGGCGTCGGCCTTGTTCGGGTAGGACGGGTCGTTGACCAACGACAGCAGCCCCTCGATCTTGCGCTTGCGAGCCTCGCTCTTGGTCTGCTCGGTCTTGCGCTTCTCAGGGGTCCAGAGGCTGTCCTGGTACTTGTCCATGTTGAAGGCGTCTTTGCCGGCGAGCGGCTTGCCTTCACCTGGCGCCGGCTCCGTCGGCGCAGGGGTGCCCGGAGCAGGCGCAGCGGCGAGCGCGGTGGCGCCGCCGATGAGCGCGACGGAGGCGCCGCAGAGCAGCGCCATCCGCAGGGCGAGTCCGTTCCACTTCCGCATATCCGCCATTCTCCTGACCGTCTTGCTGCCGCCTCGCGGGGGGAGGCGGCCGGGGGGCTCGAAGCGCACCGGCGGCCGACGTTGTCAGCCGCCCGGTGGGTTGTCACGCTTCGGGATGCTTCGATCGCACGTCGACCCTGGTCGAGCGAACCGTGCGCGCCGGAGAGGTTATTCCTCCGGCTCCTTGGCGCATAGGTCCTTGATGAAGGAGCGGTACGAGCCGACCTCGTCGTGCCAGTACTCGTTCTCGAAGGGCCAGCGCCAGGTGTCCGAGCCGACGATGGCCGAGGTGCCGCTCGCCTCTACCTGCTCGACGGGATCCGCGTCGCCGGAGGCCTCTTGCTCGCGGCGCGTCTGCTCGTCGATCTTAATGTCCTCGAGGTCGATGCCGAGCTCGATGTACTTCGTCTTGAACTTCTGCAGCTCCTTGAGCGTGTCGCTGAGGATGAGGCGAATCGTCAGGCCGATCTGACGGACGCGATCCCCTCGGAGCTTGTGCAGGCGCGTGCGGAGATCGGCGCCGAAGGTCGAGAGCTGCGCGCCGTCCTTGTCGAGCAGCCGGATCTCCTTCTCGATCTGCTTGATGGTCCGGTAGAGGTTGTAGAACTCGACGTTCGCCAGGACCGGGGAGATCAGCTTGGGCGGCAGCTCGTAGACCGACTTCTTGTCCGTCGCGGCGATGACCGCCTTGTAGAACTCCGCGGGGCGCGTGGTCTTGTTGAGGAAGGACTCGAGCGGCGTGATGAGCGGCAGGATCTCCTTCTCGAAGCGCTTGAGGGCGAGCTCGGTCCGGTCGAAGTGGCAGGTGTTCAGGTACGCCGTCGCCTCGAGGATCCACATCTCGGGGTAGAGGTAGTGGGAGAAGTAGGGGCTGTCGAGGGTGTGGAAGGTCCCCAGCGCGCGCTGGTAGTCGCCCTTGAGGAAGTACACCCAGGAGCTCTCGTAGAAGGCCGTCGCCTGCTTGTACGAGCCGGTCGGGATCTTGCGGTAGTAGTAGATGGCCGCGTCGTAGTCGCCGATGCGGTAGGCGATGCGGGCGAGCGCGAGAAACGACAGGTCCTTGACGTCGCTCGCCGACTCGTTCTCCTCGGTCGCGATGATGGCGCGCTGGAACGACTGCACCGCGGACTTGTAGAGGTCGTTCTGGACCTCCATGAAGCCCTTCAAATAGGCGGCCTTCGCGTAGTCCTTGGCCTGGGGGGTGACGGCGTCGAGGAAGGCGACGGCGGTCGTCCACTCGGTGCCCTCGTGGAAGAACTCGCCGAGGACGTAGTTGAACTCGTCCTGGAAGGCCTGCGAGAAGCCTCCGAGCTTGCCGGAGAAGTCCGCGAGGCGCTCGAGCTGGGGCGGCGAATAGTCGATCCGCTTGCGGAGCGAGCGGAGCTGCTTGAAGGCGGTCTGGAAGAACGGCTTGTCCGGCCCCTCGAGGACGATCTCGACGAGGGTGCTCGCGGCGCTCTGCAGCAGGCCCGCCTTCACGAGGGCGTTGGCGGTGCAGAACTTGGCGAAGTAGGCCTCCTCGGAGTCCGGCGCGAAGCCGCCCTGCTCGACGAACTGCTGCGACGCCTGGATGGCGCCGACCCAGTCGCCGCTGTCGCCGAGGTCGCGGCAGCGGGCGAGCACGCCCTCGGCGTACGCCTTGCGCTGCGCCTCTTCCCCGCGCTGCTTCTCCTCGAGGAGCTTCTGCGCCTCTTCGCGCATGCGCTCCTCGCGCGCCTTGCGCTCCTCGTCGGTCTCGACCGGGGTGGTGTCGACCGGGCCGGTCCCGGGGCCGGTGGTGTCGCCAGGTCCGGTGGTGTCCGCGGCCCCGAACTTCTTCGGGGTCTGGAGCATGTACTTGATGACCTTCTCGGAGACGGCCGCCTTCTTGAGCTCGAGGATCTCGGCCACCGAGAGGTTGAAGATGGTCCTGTCGCGGTCGATCGCTGCGATGATCTCCTCAGCGCCGATCTTCAGCTTCGACAGGGTCATGATCTCTTCTTTGGTGACGGCCTCCGCGAGTGGGCTCATCGCGAGGAGCGCTGTGACTCCCGCGAGGGCCACCAGCAGGTGCTTCGTCAGCTTGTGGGCGTTCAGGCGCATCAGCGTTCCGTGGCGGAAGGGGGCGGGTGGGCTAGCTCGGGACCGGGGGGACGCGCGAGGGCTACTCGGGCGCGGCGGTCCAGAAGCTGAACGCGAGGGTCAGCTCGGCCGGGTGCGACAGACCGCCGCCCTCTGCCGGGTAGAAGAACTGGCGGTAGTCGAAGCGGACCGAGATGTCCTGGCTCAGGTAGAACCGCAGGCCGAGCCCGATGTTGCCCGAGATGTCGACCTTGCCCTTCTCGGCGCCGCGGTCGCGGACGGTGGTCCCGATGGCGCCCACGCCGAAGGCGAGGTGGGCGTCGAAGTGCGCTAGCTTGTCGGTGAAGAAGCCGATCTTGCCGTGGATCGGGCTCCACAGGAAGTTGGCGCCGGCGAGCCACTGCAGGCTCTGCGGCACGTCGACGAGCAGGGACTCGTTGAAGTTGTCCTCGAGGAAGCTCTCGAGGCCGCTCGACGTCCGGATGAGGTAGCTGCCCCACACCTCCGTCCCGAAGTCCTCGGCGAAGTAGAAGTCCCAGCGCGCCCCGATGGGGTAGTAGCTGAAGAACTCGTCATTCGGGATGACGCCCGTGTAGAGGCTGAACTCGTGGCGGTCTTCCTTGCGGTAGAGCCGCTTCTGGAGGACGGCCACCTCCCGCATCTCCGTGCCCCAGTAGTCCAGGAGCCGCTGGTCGAGCGCCTGGGTCGCCTCCGGCACGTCGGTGTCGGCGTCGGTCGGGTCGGCGGCCACGGCGGGACCCGCCGCGGACAACGTCATCACCACGCTCAGTGCGAGAGTGCGCCACTTGAAGGTCGTCATCGTCGTTTCATCCTTGGCAAGTCACGGGGGCTGGGCGGCGAACGCAGGTTGCTCGGGCCTACGCTGGGTCTTACTCGTCGCAGCTCGCGCACGATTGGGCGTTGCCGATGCAGTCGCCCTGGCAGCAGTAACCGCTGTCGCCTGTCGGCAGGGTGCAGGCAAAGGTGTCGGGAGCGGTGATCCCGGCGGCGGGGTCGTCGCCTGGACAGACGAAGGTCTCTTCGGAGCAGATGATGGTGCAGGCTCCGCCGGAGCCGGCGGCGGCGCCGCAGTCGGTCGCGGTGGTGCAGGGCTTGCGGACCACCGGGCGGCGATCCCAGTTGGTGGCGGTCTCGGCGAGCTCGCCCTGGCCGATGTCGAACGGGAACGGGCGCGTGGTCTTGACCATGTTGCTCGACGGCTTGACCTCGAGCAGGCCGCTCATCCCGTAGAGCGATCCCGGCAGGGTGCCCGTCGGGCTCGTGGCGTTGTTCTGGTAGGCCGCCACCTCGGAGGCGAGCTGCCAGTGGCCCATGAGCATGTAGCGCACGTTGATGACCGCGGTCTCGAGGGCCTCCTGGAGGGCCGTCGTCTGGATCGAGGAGAACTGGTTCGAGTTCACGTACTGGTACTGGCCACCAGAGACGCACGACACCTCGATCTGGCGGGCGTCGCGCCCGGGGTAGCCGCGGGACTCGAACTGGATGAAGTGGACGTGGATCTTCACCGCGTTGGGGTCGTTGAAGTCGCTCTCGATCTTGGCGACGACGTCCGCCTCGGTGGTGTTGCTGCAGGCCGACTGACAGGCGCCGCGGTTCTCGCTCTGCGAGCAGGTGTCTGGCCCGTCGGTGAGCACCACGATGTGGTTGCCGCGCTTGCGCTCCTCGGCGGTGCGGGGCCGGCTCTTCAGGTACTCGTAGGCGCGGTCGACGGCGACCCACAGGTTCGAGCGGCCCTGGCCGGTGCCGGCGAGGCTGTCGATGCTCTTGTCGCCGCTGAGCCAGATGTCGGTGTTGCGCTTGCCGAAGCACAGGTCGAGATCGCTCGTGATGTCGCCCTGGGCGTCCTGGCACGGCACCTTCAGGTTGATGTCCTCGCCGAACGCGAGCACGCCGAAGCGGTCCTCGGTGTTCAGCGTGCGGATCAGGCGCCGCGCGGCCGCGAGCCGGAGGTTGCTCGCGTCGGAGGCCAGCGCGCCGAAGTCGTTGGGGATCACGAAGTCGCCGGTGCGCGCCTCGATGTTGCCGTGGGCCGAGTCCACCAGGCCGCTGGTGGAGCCGCTCTGGTCGATCAGGATCATGAGATCCTGGCCGGCGCGCCGGGCGGCGACGTCGACGTAGGTGACCTCGTCGAGGGTGGCCGACGGCACCGTGCCGCCGCGGCCCTGGCAGCTGTCGCCGGTCTGGCGCGCGGGCTGGGGCTCGAGGCAGTCGAGAGCGTAGCCGAGGTTGCCCTCGTTGGTGAGGTTGATGTCGTCGGGCAGGCCGCCCTGGACGACGCGGGTGTCGATCACGTCGCCGGGCCGGATGCTGAGGTCGCGATCCTCGCTGGTCGCCGAGTCCGTGGCGGTCTTGCGCTGGGTCGAGAGCAGCGCCACGTTCGTGATGAGGCCCGACACCTGGCCCGGGCCGCACTGGCGGACCCAGCTGCCGTCGGTCTTCTGCAGCGCCGGGTAGGCGCTCACGATCATGGCGCGCTGGAAGTTCACCTTCTGCGGATAGAGCGTCGCGGTCGAGTCGCAGCCGGTCCCGACCGCCGGTCCGCCGACGAGCAACAGGAGGCCGAGGGCGCCGGCCGCCGCCGCGCCGAGTCGGCGGGGCGTGGGGTCTTGGGTGCAGTGCTTGGAACTCACTCGATCACTCCGTGGGCCTGGTGCCTCGACGATGCCGCTGCGATCTCCCAGCCGCCCGTGGCGGCTTTGCGCCGCGTCGCAAGTCCCCAATGGTCAACGCGATTCGGTGGCCAAAGGAGCGCCATAGTTGGTAAGGCGGCCCGCAGTTGTCAAGGTGGTTCTGCGAGGCGGCGGAGCTTCGTTGTCGCGGCTGCGTCGACTGATCGCGGCGGCTTCGGCCCCGGCGTGGCCTTCGGGCGCGCGCGCCGCGGCGCGGCGCCCTGCTTGACGCAACGCAACATGACGATCGCGACGCGCGGCCCCCGGCGCGGCCGGTGCGCCACTGCGATGCGTAGTGAATCCAACATTGACTCGTTGTAGTGGTCGCAACTAGCATGCGACCGCTCAGAGCCTAGCACGCGCTGCACACCTGCGTGGGCAGCACATCTGAGCCGGTCCTGTAGTTAGCGTTGGGGACACACCGGGCGCCGCGCTCGATCCTGACAGAGGTGGAATCGCATGAAGAACTGGGGAATGGGCGTCGCATTGATCACGATGCTCGCAGGCGGTTCGCTGCTTGCTGCGGCGTGTGGCGGGAGCGGTGGTGACGGCGGCGGTGGCACGACGATCGGCCAGGCGGCGTCCCTCGAGCTCAGCAACCGCGGCACCCCCGTATCATTTGGTTCCACGCTCACGGTCTCGCCTGGCGCGGGATCGGGGGTCGTCACCGAGCCGTTGACGGTGACCAACAACGGCAACGCGCCGCTCGAGATCAGCGCGTTGACCATCGCCTCCACCCCCGAGGGGGTGTTCTCGCTGCAGTCGAACGACGGCGGGGCCCTCCCCAGCCCGATCGTCGTCGCCTACGCCGATGATCTCGACGCCTCGGTCGAGGAGCGGAACTTCAACTTCCGCCTCAAGTATGACCCGAGCGCCGCGGCGGGGCAGCAGCCCACGGCGGTGATCACGATCCGCTCGAACGCCGTGCTCGGCGGCGAGAAGCGGCCGGTCGTCACGATCAACGTGACGGTCGACGAGGCCCGCCCGCGGCTACAGGTCGTGCCGGCGCAGGTCAACTTCGGCAACGTCGCGCAGGACAAGAGCGTCCAGAAGAGCATCTCGCTGCTCAACGCCGGGACCGACACGCTGATCATCGACAGCTTCGTGCTCCAGGGTCACCCGGCGTTCTCGTTGGCGATCGGCGCGCAGATCTGGCCGGTGTCGGTCGAGACCTCGTCCGCCGGCATCACCCTCGAGAACCCCATCGAGGTCGAGCCGGGGACCTCGATCAGCATCGCCAGCCTGTTCGAGCCCACGGGGCCGGAGCCGGCGGAGGGGACGCTGATCCTCTACTCGAACGACCCGCTGCAGCGCAGCGGCACCGTCGTCCCCCTCCAGGGCAACGTCGGCGGGCCGTGCATCGCCGTGAACCCGAAGAAGGTGGACTTCGGCGGCAAGCTCGTCGGCAAGCCGGCGACGGTCGACGTCGAGATCACCTCCTGTGGTGACCAGGCCCTCGAGATCAACGAGGTCGTCCTGGCGCTGGACGCGAGCCCCGACTTCACCCTGGCCCTCGAGACCCTCCCCGGCGTCACCGCGAGCGGGGCCGTCGGCGCCATCGGCCCGGCCGACCCGCCGGTCGTCCTGCAGCCGAACCAGACCGGGACCTTCCAGGTCGTCTACATCCCCGACGAGATCAACCCGACCGACGGCAACGGCCAGCCGATCCCGGACATCGGCCAGATCTCCATCAAGTCGAACGCCTTCATCGCGGAGCTCAACGTCGACGTGCGCGGCTTCGGCGTGCCGGTCGAGTGCCCGACCGCGGTGATCATCGTCCAAGAGGGCGAGGAGGTCATCCCGCAGACGAAGCTCCACGTCGTGGGCTCGCAGAGCTACGCGGCGACCGGCAACATCGAGAGCTACCGCTGGGAGGTCCAGCAGCCGGTGGGCTCGCAGTCGGTCTTCCTCCCGAGCGCCGCGGCGCCCGACCCGACCTTCGAGGCGAACGTCGCCGGGACCTACGTCTTCCGCCTGACCGTCACCGACTCGGGCGGCGTCGACTCCTGCGTGCCGGCGGAGGCGACGGTGTACGTGAACCCCGACGAGGCCATCCACATCGAGCTGCTCTGGGACACCCCCAACGATCCCGATCAGACCGATGAGGGGCCGGTCGCCGGCGCCGACATGGATCTCCACTTCGCCCACCCGTTCGCCACCGGCGGCTACGACGGCGACGGCGACGGCAAGCCGGACGGCTGGTTCGACGGGCAGTTCGACTGCTTCTGGTTCAACCACCACCCGAACTGGGGCTCCCTCGACCCGGCCATAGACGACGATCCGGGCCTCGACCGCGACGACACCGACGGCGCCGGCCCCGAGAACGTGAACCTCAACACCCCCGAGAACGGGCTGACCTACAAGGTGGGCGTCCACTACTGGAACGACCACGGCTACGGCCCGAGCTACGCGACCATCCGCGTCTACATCTTCTCGAACCCGGTCTTCGAGCTCGAGGACGTCGAGCTGCTCAACCACGACATGTGGACGGTCTCGACGATCGACTGGCCCGCCGGCACCGTGAAGCTGGCCCGGGTCTGCGCCGGGACCACCACGGCGTGCGCGAGCGACGCCGAGTGCGGCGGCGGGACCTGCGGGCTGCGCATCGCGCGCGGCTACACCCACCCGTTCTTCCCGAACGAGTAGCGAGCCCGCTGCGACGCAGCGAGACGGCCCCGCCAGCGTTACTGTGCGGGGCCGTTTCTTTTTTTTGCGTTGCAGCAAGAAGGCGTTTCGATGTGCGTCTCGGCCCGCTGACCGCCGATGCATCCACGGCGGCGGGCGTCGGGGAAGGGGTGTGGACCTCGACGTAGCACGCTACGCCTTCGGCCCAGAACCCGCCCCGTCCTCGGTTCCACGGCGCCTCGACGGCCATCGAACCGGGCCGCAACCGGTCGCGGTGCGTGCTTGCGCACGCCCCGCGCCAGCGTATTGAAACACGCCTCTGGCGTCGGCGCAGGGCTCGGCGGGGCCGGTCTCTCGCGCGGGATCCGTTGCGCCGCCCGCGCGTGGGGCCGCGGCGGCTCGTTGGCCGCGCCCCGGGACCGCGGATTCCGTGTCGTGACTAGGATCTCGCCTGTGCTTTGGTGTACTCTCCCGCGACGCTGGAGGTACCTGCTCCAGTGGACACATGCCGCAAGACCATACCCCGGGGGATGAGAGGATGATCCGACGCCGAGTACGCCAGCAGTGGGCCGGACGAATCGTCGCGGCCGTTATGGGCGCCGCGCTCGCGATGGGCGCGGGTTGCAGCGACAACGGCAGCGGAGGGGGCGGCTTTCAGAAGGGCGACGACCTCGTCGTCACCGTCACGCCGAACCCGGTGACCTTCGGCACGGTGGTGGTGAACAGCCACGCCGAGCAGGTCGTGACGGTGCGCCATGCGGGGGACAACGGCACCCTGAAGCTCAAGCGGGTGTGGCTCGAGACGACGAGCTCGGATCTGACGATCACGCAGCCCGCCGCGACGGAGCTCGGGGTCGGCGAGTCGACGACCCTCGTGGTGAACTACGACCCGACGGACACGACCCGTGACCAGGGGACGCTCAAGATCGAGACCAACGTCGCCTCGGCGCTCGGTGTGCTGGTCATCGAGGTGCCGATCGAGACCTTGAGCCAGTCGGGGACGCTGCGGGTCATCCCCGACCCGATCGACTTCGGCGAGGTCGAGTCCCAGCAGGTCGCGACCAAGAGCGTCAGCTACATCAATGTCGGCTCCGACAGCGTCACGGTGAAGTCGATCAGCATGCAGGCGGGCAACGACGGCGACTTCAGCATCGTCACCGCCCCGGCACCCGACACCTACGCGCCCAACGACAACTTCAGCGTCGAGGTCGCCTACAGCCCCACCAACGGCGGCGCCGACACCGGCTCGCTCAAGGTCGAGTTCGAGGTCCAGGGCGAGACGAAGTACGTCGAGACCCTCGTCAAGGGCCGCGAGGTCGGCCCCAAGCTCGTCGTGTTCCCGAACCCGGTCGACTTCGGCTGGCAGACCATCGACGTCCCGGTCGAGCGGCCGCTCGCCATCTCGAACCAGGGCACGCGGCCGCTGCGCATCGCGTCGATCGCGCTCACCGGTGACAGCAGCGACACGGTCGAGATCGTCGGCGCGCCGACGGCGGAGGCGGTCGTCGGCGCCAACGGTGACGGCGTCCTGCCGCTCACGGTGCGGTTCACCCCGCGGTCCGACATGGTCCAGACGACCGGCCCGATCGCGACGATCATCGTGTCGAGCAACGACTCCCAGGACGGCGGCGAGTACCCGATCTACGTCTTCGGGCGCGCGGAGGCGCCGATCCTGCAGGTGAACCCGCCGTCGTCGGTCGACTTCGGCTTCGTCGCGCAGCACCTCGGGACCCAGCGCAACGTGTCGCTCTACAACGCCGGCAGCGCGGACCTCCAGGTCACCGGGATCAGCCTGAGCGAGAACAGCACCGGTGAGTTCACCATCAAGACGGACGCCTCCTGGGGGCCGCTCGCGGCCTCGCCGACCCCCGGCGTCCTCGCGGCCGGCGAGTACCGCGAGGTGCGCCTCGTGTTCACGAACGACGGCGGACCCACCGGGACCCAGTTCGGCAAGCTCCTCGTCGCCTCCAACGACGGCCAGCGCCCGAACTGGGAGGTCGACCTCAAGGCGCAGCGGACCGACTCGGCGACCTGCGAGGTCACGGTCGTCCCGGCGCAGCTCGACTTCGGCATCGTCCCGCGCGGCTTCAAGAAGACGCTCAAGGCCTCCCTCGTGAACACCGGCTCGGGCGAGTGCTCCTTCCACTCCGCGCTCACCAACGACTGCGCGTCCTTCATCGGCTTCTTCGGGGGCTCCTGCGACGACCCGAACAACACCCCACAGCAGTCGGGCAACAGCCACTACTACAAGGTGACCCAGACCCCGCCGGCCATCCAGAACGGCCTCAAGCCGGGCCAGTCCTACGACATCGAGATCACCTTCACGCCGCCGGACTCCGCCCCTATCTTCGGTGACGAGCTGGTGGACTACGGCGGCCTCCTCGGCGTCCGCATCATCGATCCCTACAGCGGCACGACCACCCCGTTCTTGTGGCCGGCGCCGCAGACCGGCGGGCTGTCGCCCTACACGCCGAACCTCCACGCCAAGTCCGGGGTCGCGAACCTCGCCGTCTTGCCGCAGGAGGTCGACTTCGGGACCATCACCATCGGCTGCCACAGCCAGACCGTCATCGTCACGGCCTACAACATTGGCACGGCCCCGCTCGACGTGACCGACATCGAGCTCCAGGGCTGCTCGCCGGAGTTCCAGCTCAAGGCCACCCCGGGCCTCCCGCTGACCCTCAACCCCAACGGCAGCGCCGAGGTGAAGGTGGTCTACGTCCCCCAGGACCTCGGCGGCGACTCCTGCGGGCTGGCCTTCTACACCGACACAGACACCCCGACGGTGGTGGTGCCCCTCGACGGCGCCGGGACCTTCGAGTCCGAGCAGACCGACGAGTTCGTCCAGACCGCCGGCACCCAGGTCGACGTGCTCTTCGTGGTCGACAACTCCGGCTCCATGAGCGAGGAGCAGTCGAACCTCGCGAGCAACTTCCAGACGTTCATCCAGGGCGCCCAGAACTGGAGCATCGACTACCAGATCGGCGTGACGTCCACGGACATGGACGCCGAGGCGGGGCGCCTCATCGGCACGCCGCGCTACGTCACCAACAGCAACTGGCAGGCCTTCCAGACCAACGTGAAGCTCGGCACCAACGGCTCCGGCACCGAGCAGGGCCTGGCCGCCGCCCAGGCGGCCCTCAGCCTGCCGCTGACGTCGAACTCGACCGTCAGCTGCGGCGCCGACACCGACTGCGCGGCCCCCGATCGCTGCTACGACGGCTTCTGCGGGGGCACCAACCGCGCCTTCGTGCGCCAGGACGCCGCCCTCGAGGTCGTGTTCGTCTCGGACGAGGAGGACTCCTCCCCCGCAGATCTCAATTTCTACATCAACTTCTTCAAGAACATCAAAGGCTTCTACAACGACAACCTGTTCCACGCCCACGCCATCGTGGGCCCGCCGGGCGGCTGCTCGTCGGGCTCGGGTGACGCCGCCGCCGGCCTCCGCTATCGCGACGTGGCCCAGGCGACGGGCGGCAGCGTCGGGAGCATCTGCGACTCGAGCTTCGCCTCGAGCCTCAACGGCATCGGGAACATCGCGTTTGGCCTGCGGCGCCAGTTCTTCCTCACCCGCCTCGCGGATCCGACGACCCTCACGGTGACGGTGAACGGCGCCAGCTGCATGGGCGGCGGCGGCAGCAACTGGACCTATGACGCGCCCTCCAACTCGGTGATCTTCAACGAGAGCGGGGGCTGCATGCCCCAGGTCGGCCAGCACCTCACGATCCACTACGAGACCCTCTGCCTGCTCCAGTAGGCTCAGCGCGGCTCCACACGCACAGAGGCGCGACCCCGGTGGTCGCGCCTCTGCGCGTTCTGGGGTGCGGTCCGCGGCGCCCTCTCGCCCACCTCGGCGGGCGACTTCGGCGTTGAGTCGGTCCCGCTGTCCCGATAGACTCCGGCGTCCCCAACGGGGGCCTATGTTCCCGGCTCCGCCGACCCCGGTCGAGGAGCTCATCCTGGTCCGAGCGAGACCTCGCTCGGTGAGAGTAAGGCGCGATCCGTCGCGCGAGCACGGAGGCGACACGAGATGGCACAGCGCATGAACCTCGCGGCCGCGATGGTCCTCCTGGCGGCGCTGGCGGTGACCGGCTGCGGCGACAAGTTCGGCCTGAGCTTCTTCCCCCGGATCGAGATCGCCGTCTCTGGCAGCGACCCTATCGATGAAGCGGGGACGGTCTACTTCAGCCAGGCGATCCAGGTCCCGACCCCCAAGCGAGTCGAGGTCTACAACGTCGGCACCGACACGCTGACCATCAGCGGGATCGGCTGGGCGGACGATCCGACGACCGGCGCGCCGCTCAAGAACAAGTACGTCGACATCGACTGGGGCAGCTCCGTCGGCGCCGACTCCTTCCCGTTCACGGCCGAGCCGGACTCCGCCTTTGCGGCCCTGACCTTCAACGTGACCTTCACCCCGCCGCTGGGCTTCGCCCTCGACGACTTCAGCGACTCGGTGCTCGTCATCGCCTCCGACGGGCTGTCCAACGACGGCCACCGCGCCATCAAGGAGGTGCGCATCACCTTCAAGATGCAGACGGACAACCCCGCCCCGCGGGTGACCCCGACGAGCTACAAGTTCACCAACGCGACCATCGCCCGCCCTGAGCGCCAGGACTTCCACGTCTACAACGACGAGCAGCTCGGGACCGCGTCCTTCCGGGTCATGAACATCACCCTCGAGCGGGCCTCCGATGAGTTCACCCTCCTCAACCTGCCGTCGCAGGGCGCCACCGTCCTCGAGCCCGGCAACCCCGGCTATCAGGACCTGGTCTTCACCGTCGAGTACCACCCGGTCGACCAGACCACCGACACCAACGCGGTCCTGATCGAGACCGACGTCCCCGGCACGAACATGCGCGTCGCCCTGTCCTCGGGGTTCAGCTCCGGGGGCTACAGCCTCTCCTACAGCAGCGTCAGCGCCTTCGACTTCACCAACGTCACCGCCAAGGAGACGCGGAGCGTGGTGATCTACAGCGAGGGGCCGGCCCCCATCACCATCAAGACGCCGCGCATCGACCCGGTCGCGGCGCGCGACGACTTCACGATGAAGGCGTGGATCCCAAAGACCTCCGAGGCCGGCACCGACACCGAGGTCACGAGCTGGCCGCGGGCGCTCGCCGCGGGCAAGACCATCCGCTTCGACATCGAGTACTCCCCGGCCAACGACGGCTCGGACACCGCCAACGGCCAGCTCGTCATCCCCTACGAGTCGCCGGATCCCGACACGATCCTCATCGACCTCTTCAGCGGCAAGCCCAAGGGCAAGATCTCGCTCGCCCCGGCGAGCGGCAACGTCTTCGTCACCGGCAGCAGCACCGCCGGCACGACCGGATCGCGCAAGGTCGTCATCTACAACGACGGCAACGGCCCGCTGCAGCTCAAGGACATCGCCGTCAAGGCGAACTTCGACCTGCCGCCGGACGTCTACAGCCTCCACAACGCCTTCACCGAGCTCAGCGTCCCGCCGGGCGGGCTCCACGTGGTCGAGGTCGACTACGACCTCGGCGGGGTCCCGAACGCCGATTCCACGGTGTCGGAGATCTTCACGGTCACCTACTTCGACGACTTCACCAGCGGCAACGAGGAGAAGACCCTCGGCCTCATCGCCGCCGACGCGCAGGGGCTCACCAACCCCACGGCGGACGCCGGGCAGGCGTCGGACTACGCCGGCGCGGTCGCGGGCCAGGCGGTCACGGTGATCGGCTCGGGATCGACCCCCGGCGGCGGCACCTTCGGGAGCGGCAGCCACATCTGGTACCTCACCGCGAAGCCCGCCGGCTCCATCGCGCGCCTCAACAACCAGGGCGCGCTCACGGCGACGTTCCTGCCCGACGTCCCCGGCAACTACACGGTCGAGCTGGTGGTGTTCTCCCAGAGCGGCGACACCTACCTCTACAGCGCGCCGGCGTCGGTCACCATCGCCGTTGGTGCGGCGCAGTAATCTTGGCTGAAGACCGCTGGATAGTTGCAAAGTTTCGCGACGATGAGGTCCTTGTGCGTTGCGACGCACAAGGGCAGCCCGTCGCGGGCCAGGGCGGGCTGGTCGACTTCCGGTACAAGCCGGACGGCAAGGTCTATCGCTCCCACGCCGACAAGTTCGCGGTGGCCGCGGGTGCGGCGCCGCGAGCGCTCGGAGAGGCGGCCTCCGCACCGTCTCCCGGGCCGCGTAAGGCGAGCGGGACCGGGAGCCGCAGCAAGGCTGGCGGACCGCCCAAGCGCGTCAGCGCGGGCGTCGTGCTCGTCGGTATGGCGGGGCGTCGCCCGGAGTCCGTGAGCGTGCAGGTGTGGACCGACGGCGCGTGCTCGGGCAACCCCGGGCCCGCGGGGTCGGGGGTCCACTACAGCTTCGGCGGCGAGGTGCGCGAGGTGTCGGAGTACCTCGGACACGGGACCAACAACATCGCCGAGCTGACGGCGATGCTGCGCGGCCTCGAGCTCGTCGACGACCCGACGGCGCCGGTCGACCTGATGAGCGACAGCGACTACGGCCTGAAGGTCGTCGCCGGCCAGTATAAGGCGAAGAAGAACCAGGAGCTCATCGCCAAGGTGCAGGCGGTGCTCGCGCGCTTCTCGGACATCCAGCTCGTCAAGGTGCCCGGCCACGCCGGCGTCCCCGGCAACGAGCGCGCCGACGAGCTCGCTCGCCTCGCCATCGAGCGCCGGGGCAACTGGCGTTCATAGCGGCCTGGCCCTCGCTGTACTGCGGTTGGATGCGGCTCGGGGGCGCGACCTCGCGGCCCCTTGTCGCTTCTCGGTAATTCGCTGAACAAACTTGACGTCGTTACAGATGTTCAGTAATCCTGAGTTGTCGGGGAGTACCGCAGCACTCGGGGAGACACCATGCCAGGACGCGCCAAGCTCACGGACCGCCAGCAAGAGGTGCTGGACTTCATCCAGACGAAGATCGAGCGGGACGGCTACCCGCCGACCATCCGGGAGATCGGCGCCGAGCTGGGGATCCGCTCCACCAACGGCGTCAACGATCACCTCAAGGCGCTCGAGCGCAAGGGCTACATCAACCGGGACGGCGCCAAGAGCCGGACCCTGGTGCCCGTCGACGCCGTCGATGACAGCTTCATCGAGGTGCCGATCCTCGGTCGCATCGCGGCGGGCGAGCCGATCCTGGCTATCGAGCAGGCCGAGGACACCGTCAAGATCGACAAGTTCTTCCTCGGCAAGAACAAGGAGGTCTTCGCGCTGCGGGTGGTGGGGCAGTCGATGATCAACGACGGCATCCACGACGGCGACTTCATCTTCGTGCGCAAGCAGCGCACGGCCGCGCGCGGCTCGATCGTCGTGGCGATGATCGACGACGAGGCGACGGTGAAGCGCTACTTCCCCGAGGGCGATCGGATCCGCTTTCAGCCCGCGAACGACTCGATGCAGCCGATCTACGTCGCGGCCAACGAGTTTCGCGACACCCATATCCTCGGGGTCGTCGTCGGCGTTTATCGCCGCATGGACTGAGGGCTGTGACGTCGGGCTCGGCTCCCCGCCGAGGGGGCGCCGAGTCAGCCGCTCTTGGAGCGCCGCTTGATCGTGACCTTGAACACGCGGTGCTTGCCCTCGGTGGTCACCTGGGACACCTCGAGCAGGCCGAGGTGGAGCTCCACGACGCGGCCGCTCTCGAGGCGGATGGACACGCGCTCCTCGGCGTCGGTCGCGACGACCTGGCCGCGGCCGAGGGCCGGGTGGTTGAGGAAGTCACCCTCGGTGATGTCCATGTCATGGTGGACGTGGGGCTCTTCCTTGGGGCGTGAGGGTGGCGCGGGGGTGACCGCCACCGCGGGGAGGACCTCGAGGGGCTCGTCGTCGCGCGGGACCGGCGGGCCGTCGCCGAACTCCACCCGGAGCCAGGAGTCGAGGCCGGTTCGGGCGTCGTGCTCGCGGTAGAGCCGGATGTCGTCGTGGGTCGTGAGGCTGAACTCGACGGCGACCACCGTGCCGCTCATCAGCTCGCCGCTCACGAGCTCGAGCTCGCCCCGGGTGGGGCTGACGGTGCCGACGGCGTGACAGCGGACGTCGGTCTGGCGGTCCGCGAGCGAGATGTTGCCGTGCAGGCCCACCGCGTGGAAGGTGCCGGCGTGGGTGGTCGCTTCACCGTAGCGGTTGATGCGGCCGTCGAAGCGGACGAGCGTGATGTCCGCCAGGTAGCCCGTGGCGGTGAAGTCGGCGCAGAAGATAGAGTTGTCGACGCAGATGCTCTTGAGGGCCTGGATGAGATCGGTGCCGACGTTCATGCTGCCGACGAAGGTCCGACGCTTGTGCGTCTGCGTGATGATCATCCGGTGCCCCGAGCTTGCCGCGTGAAGAGCTGCCGTCTGGGCGTAGCCGGACGGGCAACGTGCCGAGGGAGGCAGACTCGGGGCGAGAGTATCTGCGAGATCGGGGCGCGTCAAACTCGCCGTCTGCGGCGTCGCAATTGCGCGTCCTCCAGCCGGTTTGCGGGAGGGGACGCCGGCTCGTACGGCCAGCACAGCGGGGGCGGGGAGCCGCCGATTGTGCAATGCACAAGGCGGCTCGAACACCGGCTGAGCTAGGACACCGATCCACGGTCCCGCGAAGCGGGGCTTTGGGCCGGTGTCGACGCCGCGCGGGCGGCGGGTGGAGGCCGCGAAGCGGCCAGACCTGTTGAGCTAGGACCCCGAGCAAGACGCAGCGAAGCGAGTCCTGATCGAGGCGTCCTAGAACCCCGTCTTGAGGAGCTTCCAGCCGTCCTCTTCGTGGACGAAGACGAGCTCGGTCACGGTCCCGTCCGCCGCCGTGGCGAGGATCGTGCGTCCCTCGCCAGCGGGGGTGGGGGAGCCCTTCTGGCCGTCGCTCAGGTCGATCACGTCAGGGCCGAAGAAGATGTTCTCGTAGCGGACCTTGCGGACCGTGCCACCGGGGCCGGGGAGGGTGGAGGCGTCGATGAGCTCGCGCCCGCTGGCGCTGATCGTCGCGGCGCGCTCGTCGAGCGCCCGGCGCGTCGGCACCGCGAGCAGCGCCCAGACCATGTCGACGTCGCTCTGCATGAGGGACTGGTGGAGGCGGCGCGCGGCGGCGAGGGGCGAGCGCGTCGGATCGTCGGGCGCCTCGGCTCCGATCAGCTCGTAGACCTCGGGGCCCTCGCCGATGAGCGGGACGATCTGCTGCTCGGGGCAGGCGGCGAGCAGGGTCGTGGTGAAGAGCAGCGCGAGCGAGAGGAGGCGCGTCATGAGCTCCAACGAGGCTTGGTGGCGCTTTGGGGGGCGCCCGATCAGGGTACGGCGGTTTTGAACGCTTCCCAGACGCCTGTAAAGGGAGAACCCTGCTGCCCGTCGCTCTCGAAGTGTCCGAGGAAGTGGCCCTCGACGATCGCGTCGACCTTCAGATCGTCGTCGTCGTCGAGCATCGTCGCGTTGCCGCTCATGCGGAGCTGGGAGTCGAGGGCGAGGCCGCTCAGGATGAACTCCACCGGGCTCACGATCGTGGTGACCGCGCTCGTGCAGAAGTCCTCGACGTCCTGCTCATCGATGCCGAGCAGGCTGAAGCTGCCGATCGACTGGCCGATGGCGTGGCAGTTGATGAACGAGAGGATGGCGTCGTGGAGGGTGTGCTCGCCCGACAGGGCCGGCAGGATCAGCTCGTTGAGCACGAAGATGATGAGCTTGCCGTAGTTGATCTTGATGACGTGGTTGTCGATGTCGAGCTGGTCGAAGTTCTGGATCGTCGCGGTGAAGTGGCCCTCGATGATGTCCATCGGGAACTGGGTGTTCTGGAATGCCGCGAGGTTGAAGACGTAGCGACCGCAGTTCGGGTCGTAGCCGGGCTGACCCTGCTCGGGGCATCCCCAATGCCAGTAGAGGACGATGCCGTCCCAGAGCAGCGCCCCCTGGACGTAATAGTCGTTGCTCAGCTTGGAGATGCGGAGCTCAGCCTGCATCTCCAGGTTGTTGACGACCTGCAGGAGATCGGACCCGACCTGGAGGATGTCCTGGATCCACTGTGGGGAGTTGTTGAACATCCAGTCGTCGATCACGTCGGCGACCGTGTCCTCGAAGAGGCCGAAGACCGCGTTGGTGATGAGCTCGCCCACGTAGGCGGCGGCGATGCTCTTGACCTGGTCGATGAGGAAGTGCCCCGGGCTCGTGAAGAGCAGCGAGATCTGCGAGACGAGCTCGCCCACCTGCCCCGGGATGGCGCCGGTGAAGTCGAAGACGCTCGTCGAGTCGTAGACACCGGCCGGGTTGAGGGTGAGCAGGAACATGGTCAGGGTGACCTTGTTCTCCTGCTCGCCGACGATCACGACGCCGTCGATGCACCCGGACGCCGCGAGGTGACCCTCCTGTGACTCGGCGGTCGCCACCACCGTGAAGCGCTGCGACGCCGGCAGGTTCTGCCACACGACGTCCCCGGTCCCGACGCCGAGCAGGGTCTTCTCACCGATGACGTCGACCGGTGGGTTGATCGGGCTGAACTGACCGCAGGTGAACTGGCCGTTCACGAGGCGGATGTGGACGTTGCGCACGGCGATCGGGCCCTCGTAGGCGAGGGCGACGCGCAGATCCCCGCGTGGCGAGTCGGCGACGTAGACGTCGAACCGGACGGGCTCGGCGCCGTCGGCGCTGACCTGGACGGTGTAGGTCTTGTCGGCGGCGGTGCCGGACCGGAAGGTGACCGAGCCGACGCCGCTGGTGTCGGTGTACGCGGAGAAGCTCGACAGGCTGGCGTCGCCCGCGTCCGCGCCGCTCACGATGGCGAAGCGCAGCGTGACGTCCGCGGCGGGGCCGCCGAGGCCGTAGTCGACGACCTTGGCGCGCAGGAGCTGGTTCTGGGTGATGGTGACCGACAGGGGCCGGCTCGTGTCGTGGAGCACGACGATCTCGCGCAGACCCGTGTTCGGGTTCGTCCCGGTGTCCTGCAGGGCGTCGCTCGGGGCGTCGCCGAACGTCACGTCCTCGAGCGGCCCTCCCCCGACCGCGACGACCTTCTCGTCGCCGCACGCGCCGAGCCCGGCGGCGAAGGAAGACGCGAGCAGGAGCACGGCGAGCGCGCCGGGAGCGCTCTCTCGCAAGCGCATCCAGAACGATCGCGACGCCACGGAGGTCGCTGGAGTCTTCATACCGGCCCTTCCTTTCGTGCCAGGCGAGTATAGGGATTGCCCCCGGCTACCACAATCATCGCGTCGCGATGTGGATTTCTGCGGGCTCGCATCGCGCGCCCCGATCGGGGACTCCGGACCCCGGTCCAGGCCGGCGCCCGGCACATCGCCGGCGGCCGGTGTTCGCGCTGAGGCGACTCGGGGGGCCCGGGAAACCCGGTGGGTGCAGTTGACCCCGTGAGAGCCGCTGTTATAATCGCGCTGCGTTCAGCCAATAGGCCGTTTGTCAAAACATTTCAGGCACTTGCGTGGCGCGCCATGGGAGTGCGCCCTGCCGCGATGAGGAGCGCGAAATGAGCAACGGGTTCGAGCAACTGGTCACCGCCCTGCAGAACCGCTACGACTTCCAGTCGGCGCGGACGATGGCCCGGGAGGCGCTCTCGGTGGCAAGCCTCAAGGAGCAGCCAAACTACTCCAAGGAGGAGCTGCAGCAGTTCGTGGACGGGCTGGCGAAGGTCGGCTCGCACCTCGATCGGGTGTGGTCCATCCTCGGGGTCAGCCCCACGGGTGAGCCGGCGCCGGCCGCAGAGGCGGCTGCGCCGAAGGCCGCAGAGGCACCGAAGGCCGAGGAGAAGAAGGAAGCCAAGGAGGAGGCCAAGGCGGACGACAAGAAGGACGCCAAGGCCGACGACAAGAAGGACGACAAGAAGGACGCCAAGGCCGACGACAAGAAGGACGCCAAGGCCGACGACAAGAAGGACGACGAGGCCGACGACAAGAAGGGCGGCAAGAAGAAGTAGCGCTCCTGGCGCGGCGCCGTCACCGGTCTGCCGCGCAGGCCTTTATGAACGCCGCTTTGGGTGGGACGGCCGCGGCCGCCACCCGCCTCGTCTCTCGGGCGTCGTTCCAGCGATGACGCCGAGCGGGTCCGGTCCCGCGGCTCGAGCGCCGTGGGCCGGAAGCTCGCTTTCCGCGAAGCCGCGGGTCCCGGCCGTCAACGGCGCGCCACGGCGATCCGGCAGAGGAACTCCGCCACCTCGAGGTGGCGGTCGGCCGTGAAGCCGTCGGCCCCCCAGGCCGTGAGGCCGTGCCCACGGATCACGAACGCTGGGACGCCGCGTGGCGTGGCGTAGTAGCGCTCGACCGCGGCCGCGATGTCGGGGACGTGGGGGCGATTGGCGAAGATCGGCAACGCGGCCGTCGCGTCCTCCTCCCACAGGTTGAAGCCCTTGATCATCTCGAACCCGCGAAAGTGGGCGTGCCCGATGGCGACGTCGCCGCCTGGCCCGTCGGGGGCGACGAGGGTGGAGGCGACGGTGTGGACGTGCAGCGCGAGGCCAGCGTCGGGCGTGTGGCGGTAGATCGCGAGGTGGAGCGAGGTCTCGGCGCTCGGGCGGGCGTCGCGGCCCGCCGCCAGCAGGCGGCCGGCGAGGTCCACGACCACGAAGTCCTCGGTGCCCAGGCGCCCCTTGTGGCGCCCGCTGGCGGTCACCACGACGCGGTCGTCGTCGCTGGCGCCGCCGCTCCCCCGGAGGCGAGCGCTCAGGTTGCCGCTCGTCCCCATCAGCCAGCCGGCGGTGTGGTAGCGCCGGCCGAGGTCCGCGAGCTGCTCGCGCAGCTCGAGGGTGTCGTCGTCGAGCGCGCCCGGCGCGCCCGCGCTCACGCCCGAGCCTGCGGGACGCCGCGGTCGGTGGAGCGGTAGCGCGGGACCCAGCCGGCGCTGTCGCGGAAGAGGCGGAGCGCGGTGATGAACTTGTCGCTCCCGCAGTAGAACCAATGCCAGATCCCCGCGGGGACGCTGATGTAGTCGCCGGCCTCGACGGTCAGCAGGAACTGCCGCCCGTCGTCATCCGTGAAGCCGAAGACGCCGTGGCCGGCGACGATGGCGCGCACCTCGTCGTCGTCGTGGAAGTGGACGCGGTCGAACCTGGCGAGGGCGTCGTCCACCCCGGGCAGATCCGGGCGGATCGCGACGACGTCGGCGCTCCCGTACCCCTGGCCCGCGGCCTTCGCGGCCAGCTCGGCGGAGAACGCGGCGAGCAGCCGCGCCTTGTCGGCGTCGTCGAGGCGCGGCTGGGCAGCGACGGTGCGGACGGCGTCCGGCAGCGGCCAGCGCTCGTAAGTGACGCCGCGCGCGCGCAGAAATGTCGTGATCTCAGCGGCGTCCGTCGATGCGGCGGCGGTCCACAGCGGCTGGAGTCGTGCCATGGGGATGTCCTCGCGTCGGGTCGGCTGGGCGTCTCGGTCGGCTCACGGTCGCGTTCGCTCTTTGTCCGCGGCCGGGTGACTCGTCATCGGTCTGATTCCACCGCGAGAGGCCCGGGCGTGGTCGGGTCATGCGGCGCGGTGCCGCCGCCTCGCGTGCCGCGCGAGGCGCGCAACAACCTGTCCGATCGCGGCGCGGGCCGTCAAGTCGGGCGACAGCATGGAGCGCGCTCCGGACACCGTCGATCGGCGGCCGGTCGACGCGCCCCCGACGAAGGAATTTCATCGGTCGCGGGGAGGGGGTGTGGTATGCGCTCCCGGTCTCCCCGAAGGAGTGCCCGTGCGCCAGATCGCCCCCGTCGAAGCTGCCATCGCCGCCATCGCGGAGGGCCGCATGGTGATCCTCGTTGACGACGAGGATCGCGAGAACGAGGGGGATCTGGTCGCCGCCGCAGACGCGGTCACGGCCGAGCAGATCGGCTTCATGGCCCGCGAGGGGCGGGGGCTCATCTGCCTCGCCCTGTCCGGCGAGCGCTGCGACGCGCTCCGCCTCGAGCCGATGGTCGAGAACAACCTCGCCCCGCTGCAGACGGCGTTCACCCGCAGCATCGACCACCGCGAACACGGGGGCATCGGCGCGCGCGCCCGCGCGATGACGATCCTCGCCGCCGTGAACCCCGCCTCACGCGCCGACGACTTCGTCGGTCCCGGGCACGTCTTCCCGCTGCGCGCGCGCCGCGGCGGGGTGCTGGTGCGATCGGGACAGACCGAGGGCTCGGTGGACCTCGCCCGCCTCGCGGGGCGCGCCCCCGCGGGGGTGATCTGCGAGGTCATGGGGGTGGACGGCACCATGATGCGGCTCCCGAAGCTCCTCGAGTTCGGCGCCCGCCACGACATCCTCGTGACCACGGTCGCCGACCTCATCCGCTACCGCCTCGAGCACGAGCGCCTCGTCCACTGCGTCAGCCAGGCGCGCCTGCCCACCGAGTTCGGCGACTTCGACGTGCGGGTCTACGAGGACACCGTCAACGGCCAGACCCACCTCGCGCTCATCCACGGCGACATCTCGCGCGAGCCGACGTTGGTCCGGGTTCACCGGGCCGACCCCCTCGGCGACGTGTTCGGCCTCGACTTCATGCCGTCGCGCTCGCGCCTCGCGTGGGCGCTGCGCCGCATGGTGGCTGAGGGGGCGGGGGTCGTCGTCTACATGCGCCCGGACGGCGACGAGGATCCGCTCTCGGACCGCCTGCGCGCGTACGGCGCGATGGCCCGCGGTGAGCGGGACGACGGCGTCGGCCGGCCGACGATGGGGTTTCACGACTTCGGGATCGGCGCGCAGATCCTCAGCGACCTGGGGCTGTCGAAGATCCGCGTCGTCACGAGCCACAAGCGGCCGTTCAAGGGACTCAGCGGTCACGGTATCGAGATCGTGGGCTGGGTCACCATGGAGGGCGAGCCCGAGGCGGCGTGCCGATGAGCGGCGAGGCGGCGATATGACGACCGCCGCCGTGCCCGATCCCGCGGCGACCATCGTGCTGTTGTCGGGGGACGCGCCGCCCGAGGTGTTCTTCGTCTGCCGCCACGCGAAGAGCGCCTTCATGGCGAACGCCTGGGTCTTCCCGGGGGGGCGCCTCGACGTCCTCGATCGCGATCAGCGGGTCCTCGATCGCCTCGACGGCGTCGACTCCGCGGGCCTCGTCGCGCGCATGCACGGCGTCGACGACCCCGAACCGGCGCTGGCGCTCGTCGTCTGCGCGCTCCGCGAGACCTTCGAGGAGGCCGGCATCCTGCTCGGGACCGACGCCGCCGGCGCGCCCCTCGGCCCGGACCGCGTGGCCGCCCTCGCCGCCGCGCGGCCCGCGGTCCTCAGCGGAGACGTGTCCTTCCCGAGCCTCCTGGTCGAGCTCGATCTGCGCCTCGACGGCGGGGCGCTCACGTACTTCGACCACTGGATCACCCCGCCGATCGAGAAGCGCCGCTTCGACACCCGTTTCTTCGTGGCGCGCGCCCCGGCCGGCCAGGAGCCGCACCACGACGCGGCGGAGACCACGGACTCGATCTGGCTCGGCGCCGACGCGGCCCTCACCCGTCACGCCACGGAGGCGCTCAGCCTCGCGCCGCCCACCTTCTGGATCCTCGGCGAGCTCGCTCGCCACGCCGACGCCGCCGAGCTCATCGCTTGGGCCGCCTCGCGCCCGGTCCCGGCCATCCGGCCGACCGTCGTCACCGTCGACGGCGCCCTCTGCATCGCGCTGCCCGGCGACCCCCTGCACCCGAGCGGGCCGCCGGCGACGGCGACGCTGCAGCGCGTCGTGTGGGACGGCCACAGCTGGACGCGAGGCTAGGAGAGGCCAGGAGACTCGGCGGAGGGTGGAGGCGGCGGGGCCGCCGGATCCATCGCTCGCCCCGCAGGCCGCAAGCAGCCCGCGATGAGGCCGTTCGCCCGTGGGGTCTCGGCGCGATCGCTGTCTTCTTCTTCGTTTCTGCTATGCTGCAGGCGGTCACGCGCCTCGCCGGCGCTGGCTGGACAGGGTGCGCGGGGGGCGGCTCACGATGATGCGCGTCGGGACAATCGGCTTTCTCACCCTCGGGCTCTTCGCCTGCGCCAACGAGGACCACGCCGTCGCCCTCAACGCCCTCGAGGATGGCCCGGCGCCGCCGGTGCTCAGCGGCGTGGTGGCCCCGGACTGCGACGACGCCAGCGACTGCACCGCGCTCGTGCTCGGGACCTGCGAGGTCGCGACCTGCCTCCCCGGCGGAACCTGCGCCGCCGCTACGGCCGAGGACGGGGCGGGCTGCGACGACGGCAACCCGTGCACCGGGATGGGAGCCTGCGCGTCCGGCAGCTGCGTCGCCGGTGCGCCCCGGGACGGCGCCTGCGACGACGAGGATCCGTGCACCACCGAGAGCAGCTGCGACGGGGGCGTCTGCGTCGGCACGGGGGAGCTCGCCTGCGACGACGGTGATCCGTGCACCGACGACGTCTGCGAGCCGGGGGTCGGGTGCACCGGGGTCGCCCGGAGCTGCCCGGACCCAGCCGGGATCCCGTGCGATCGCGGCGTGTGCGACCCCGCGACCGGCGCCTGCACCACCGGCCCGCGTGCGGACGGCGACGCTTGCGATGACGGGCTCCCGTGCAGTGTCGGCGCGACCTGCCACCAGGGCGCATGCGTCGGGTTCGTCTCCCCGCAGTGCGACGATGACAACCCATGCACCGTCGACTTCTGCAGCGCGAGCGGGTGCGGTCACAGCGCCGTCGCCGGTGGCTGCGACGACGGCGACGCCTGCACGACCGGTGACCTGTGCGCCGGCGGCGAGTGCGTCGGCGCGCCGGTGCCGTGCGACGACGAGGATCCCTGCACGAGCGACGCCTGCACCGCAGGCAGCTGCGTCTTCACGCCCATCGAGGGCTGCGTGCCGCCGAGCCCGGGCTGCGAGGACAAGCTCGACGGCGACGCGTGCGACGACGACGACGCGGCGACGGTGGCCGACCTGTGCGTCGCGGGCGCTTGTCGCGGGTTCACCGTCACCCACGCCGCGGCGGCGAGCGCCGGCGAGGGTCGCCGCCTGCGCCGCCTCGACCGCCACGCCGGCCGGTGGGTCGCCGCGGTCGAGGCCTACGACGCCACCGACGACGCGGGCGGGTTCTTGGCCGAGGTCTCCGACGCGGGCGCGGTCACCCCGTTTGGCGGGACCCGCCAGGCGGCGCGCTTCACCGCGGTCCATCGGGGCTTCGCGGTGGACGAAGCCGGGGTCCTGTGGACGTACGTCGACGGCCAGTGGAGCGACGGACAGCCGCTGCGCTTCGCCCTCGAGGCGAGCGGCGTGGGCGACCTCCATGGGCTCTGGTCCTACCAGGACGGTGAAGGCGCCGTGCGCCTGTGGGTCGTCGGGGAGGGCAGCTCGGGGGGGCCGTGGGTCCGGCGCTGCGCCGCGTCGTCTCCCACCGCCCAGGACGCCGTCTGCAACGCCCAGAGCGTGCTCATCGCCGAGGATCCGACGCTGCGCGCCATCACCGGGTCGGTGAGCTGCGCTGGAGTGACCTGCACCGCGAGCCTCGTCGCCCCCGGGGATCTCTTCCAGGCGACCGGCTCGGACGGCGTGCGGCGCTGGTTCAACGACGTCTACAGCCACAACGGCACCGCCGGCGGCAGCTGGCAGGTCGCGGCCTTCGATCCCGGCCAGTCGCGCATGACCTCGAACGACGCCGCGGCGGTCGCCGCCGGGCGCTTCGTGGTCGTCGGCGGCTACGGCTACCTCCGGACCAACAGCCCGAACGGGGTGTGGGATCTCAACCCCGAGACCGTCGTCGCGGCCCAGGAGCAGCACCACTTCGAGGGCGTCTGGGCGGGGGGCGGGCTGGTCGTGGTGGCGGGTTGGAGCATGACCGGCACCAGCGACGCCGGGCCGCGTCGGCTCGAGCTCCTCGTCGCGCGGAGCGGGGCCGACCTCAGCGCCGCAGCCTCGTGGCAGCGCTACGAGCTCGGCACGGTCGCGGGCGCCGGCACCGGGCTCCTCGACGTCTGGGGCGACGGCGGCGACTGGATGCTGGTCGGTGGCGAGCGGAGCCCCTCGGGCAGCCCGGTCACCGGGCTCGTCTACCACCGCGAGCCGTGACCCCGGCCGTCGGCGCGAGCGCTCGCGCCGACGTCGGGCGCCGTATCGGTCGACGACCTGCGTCCTACGCGGGCGGTACGCGGCCGCGCTGGCGCGCGAGTCCGCACCGCCAGCTGCGGACTCCGGTCTCCGCCCTGCCGCTGCTCGTCCTCAGCCGATGCGGTCGAGGCGGTACTTGAGCCGCTCGTTGACGACGAGCATGGCGCTGATCGGGATCCGCTCGCGCACCAGATCGTGGATCTGGGTCGCCACGCCGTCGAGGTCGTGGGCCGCGAGCCAGCGCTCGGCCGAGGTGGGAGGCGCGTCGCCTCCGTCGTCGCCGTTGTTGGCGTCTGTGTGGGCGAACCGCAGCCGCACCATGCGCTCGAGGCTGTGCAAGAGCGCCCGCACGATCGACTGCACCGCCAGGTGATCCCAGCGATCGGGGTAGCTCTGGCGGCAGCTCGCGTCGATGAGGTCGATGATCCAGCTGGAGCTCCCGAGGGCGAACCAGGAGCGAGCGACGTCGAGGGGGGGCAGCTCCATCTCCATCGCGACGCGCGCGATCGGGAAGGCGTGGTCGAGCCACATCGAGCGCGCGAGACGGCCCGCGAGGCCGCGGTCGAAGCCCCGGGCGACGAGCTCGCTCCTGGTCTCGCGGATGCTGCGCCGCATTCGGTCGGAGATGGTTGATTCTATTTCATTTATCAGTTGGCGTGCTGCGGTGCGCAGAGGTGCGAGTCGGGTCCGGTCAGCCAGCTCCAGGGGCTCGGGCCAGCTCCACAGGAGCGCCCGGGCGGAGCGCGCCAACAGCCCCTCCAGCCGGATCAGCGCCCGGTAGCCGTCCTCGGTCGGCACGGCGGCCCCGGTGCTCATGATGGCGGCCCGCAGGGGGCTCGCGTCGAGCACCTCGTCGGCGATGAGGTAGGCGGCGACCAGCTCGTGGGTCGGCCGCTCGGTCGCCACCGCGAGGGTCGGCAGGAGCGTCGCCCCGGCCAGGTCGACGACCCGGTTGGCCTGCATCGTCGAGGCGATCCGCTCGAACAGCAGGTGGGCGTCGAGCGCGTCGCCGTGCTCGACCGCGACCCGCGCCGGGAAGTAGTCGGCCAGAAACGGCCGCAGCGCGTCGGTGTCCCCGAGCGGGTGCGCCTCGAGCCCGGTGTGGGCGAACATCTTGGCGTAGGACAGCAGCATCGCGAGCTCGGGGCGCACGAGCCCCTTGTTCGCGAGGAGGCGCTGCTCGATCACCTCGGCGCCCCGCGGCATGCGCGTGACCCGAGGGGAGTAGCCGACGCGGTCGCGCAGAAACATCATCGCGTGGAAGAAGGACCAGACGTCGACCTTGCTGCGGACCTCGTCGAGGGAGATGGCGAGGCTCTGACGGGCGCAGTCTTCGAGCACCTGATCGCGCACCTCGGCGGCGACCTCCACGAGGAAACGGTCCCGCGCCGCGGTGTCGAGCTCGCCCGCGGCGATGGCGTGGGCGAGGAGCACCTTGAGGTTCACCTCGTGGTCGGAGAGATCGACCCCGGCGGCGTTGTCCACGGCGTCGAGGTTCACGCGCCCGCCGCGCTCGGCGAACTCGATGCGCGCGCGCATCGTGAGCCCGCGGTTTCCCGGCTCGCCGATGGCCCGGCAGCGGAGCGTGCTCGCGTCGACCCGGACCCGATCGTTGGCGGCGTCGCCGACGTCGGCGTGGCTCTCCTGCGACCACTTGACGTAGGTGCCGACGCCTGCGCTCCACAGCAGATCCACCTCGGCCTGCAGGATGAGCCGGATGAGCCCCTCGCCGCTGACCTCCGGGCGGTCGGTGCCGAGCCGCGCCCGCGCCTCGCGGGTGAGCGGGATGGACTTCGCCCCGCGGGAGAAGACGCCGCCCCCGGTGGAGATGGTGGTCGCGTCGTAGTCGTCCCAGTCCGAGCGCTCGAGCGCGAAGAGCCGGGCCCGCTCGGTGTATGAGCGCGCCGGGTCGGGGTTGGGGTCGAGGAACACCCAGCGGTGGTTGAACGCACCGATGAGGCGCAGGGTGCGGCTCGACAACATGCCGTTGCCGAACACGTCGCCGGACATGTCGCCGATGCCGACGACCTTGACGGGGTCGCGCTCGGGGTCGAGGCCGACCTCGAGGAGGTGGCGGCGGACGGCGACCCAAGCCCCGCGGGCGGCGATCGCCAGCGCCTTGTGGTCGTAGCCCGTCGAGCCGCCGGAGGCGAAGGCGTCGTCGAGCCAGAAGCCGTAGTCGCGGGCGATCGCGTTGGCCGCGTCGCTCAGGTGCGTGGTCCCCTTGTCGGCGGCGACGACCAGGTAGGGATCGTCGTCGTCGTAGCGGATCACGCGCGCGGGGGGGACGACCACGCTGGCGACCACGTTGTCGGTGACGTCGAGCAGCCCCCGGATGAAGACGCGGTAGAGGTCGCCGGCCAGCCGGCGCGCTTCGAGCGGGTCCTCGGGCGGGGTCGTCAGGACGAAGCCGCCCTTGGCGCCCGTCGGCACGATGAACGCGTTCTTGATGACCTGGGTGGTCAAGAGCCCCAGCACCTCGGAGCGGTAGTCGTCGAGGCGGTCGCTCCAGCGGATCCCGCCGCGCGCGACCTTGCCCGCGCGCAGGTGCGTGCCCTCGAGGCGCGCGTGGTGCACGTAGATCTCGTAGAGCGGGCGCGGGGCCGGCATGTCGGGGATGCGGTCGCACTGGAGCTTGAAGCTCAGGTAGTGCTCGTCCTGCGGGGTGGAGGAGCGGTAGGTGTTGGTGCGCAGGGTCGCCTGGATGAGGTTGAGGAAGGTCCGCAGGATGCGGTCCTCCTCGAAGCCGCTGACCCCGTCGAGGGCCGCGAGGAGCTCCTTCTCGAGGGCGGCGACGGTGACCGCGCGGGCCGCCGGGAGGAGCGCCAGGTCCGGGTCGAAGCGGGTCCGGAAGAGGCGCGCGAGGGTGTGGACGTAGGAGCGGTGGGCGATGAGCGTCTTCTGGACGATCTCGAGGGTGAGCTGGCTGCCGAGCTGCCGCGCGTATTGGAAGTAGGCGCGCAGGACGTCGACCTCGCGCCAGCGGAGGCGCGCGGGGATGAGCACCCGGTTGAGGCGGTCGCTGCGCATGCGGCGGTCGAAGACGGCGTTGAGCGCGTCGACGAGCTCGCTGCGCTGCAGCATGAGGTCTGGGTCGCCGCGGCGAACGCGGAGCGTGTTGACCGTCATGCGGTGCGACACGTGCTCGGGGGTGACCTCGAAGGCGTACTGCTCGATGACCACGACGCCGAAGTTGTCGACGATGGGGAGGACATCGGTCAGCAGCAGATCGGTGGTCCCATAGATGCGCAGCAGCGCCTCGTCCGGGGCGGCGCGGTTCGCCAGGAGCTCGAAGCGGCGGAGCCCCGCGGCGTCGATGACGGCCTCGAGGTGGGCGATGTCGGTCAGCGCCTCCTGGGGGTCGGTGATGTCTGCGTAGCCCTCGCTGAACGCGTCGGCGTAGGCGTCGTAGAGGCGCACGCCCTCGTCGTCGCCGAACTCTCGCGCGAGCGCGCGCCGCAGGCGCATCTCCCACGGCGTTCCGACCTCGACGAGCTTCGCCTCGACGGCGGCGAGGTCGACGGCGGCGAAGCCCGGCGCGCCGGTCAGGTAGAAGTGCAGGGCGACGGAGCCGCTCTTGCCGAGGTGGACGCGGTGGTCGGCGTAGGTGGCGCCGAGCTCGACCTGCAGCACCATCTGCAGCAGGTGGCGCAGGTCGTCGGAGTAGTTCTCCTTGGGGATCACGATGAAGGCGTAGGCGCTGCGCAGGTCCGGCGCGGCGGCGATGTGGGTCGCGATCTCGTGGGTGTCGGTGGCGCTGATGGTCATCCGGATGAGGCTGCGGACCGCCTCGTCTTCGGCCTCGAAGAGGTACTCGACCGGGAGCGCGTTGAAGGCGTGGACCATCGCCTTGTGCTCGTAGCTCGAGCGCACGGTGCCCTCGCTGTCGAGCACCCGCTGGAGCTTGCGGCGCAGGATCGGGATGGAGCCGCCTGGCTCGCCGAGCCCCTTGAAGGTGAACATGCCGTGGATGACGAAGCCGCCGACCGCGAGGCCGGCGTGGTCGAAGGAGCGCACGGCGATCTCGTCGACCTTGCCGCGGCGGTGCAGGACGCTGTCGTCGGCGGCCTTGCGGATGCGCGCCAGCGGTGAGGTCAGGGTCGCGCTGCTGGCGAAGAAGCGCAGCACATCGCCGGTGTGGTCTCCGGCCGGCGTGACGGCGTTGCGGACGCTGCCCAGGCCGCGCTCGGGGATGACGGCGACGGCTTCACCGCGGCGGGCGTAGTAGCTGATCCCCATGAAGACGAAGTGGTCGCGGACGAGCCAGGCGAGGAAGTCGCGGACCTCGCTGCACGCCGCCTCCGGGGCGCCGTCGAGGGTCGCGAGGTAGTCGAACTCGTTGGCGACCGCCTTCACCTCGCGGTTCATGCGGTGGAAGTCCTCGACCATCTGGCGCGCGAGGACGAGGCGGCGGGAGACCTCCGCCTGCACCTGCCGAGCGCCGTGGCGCGTCGGCCACTCGACGTACCAGCGGGTGTAGCTGATGTTCTCTGCGCCCTCCGCGCTCGAGTCGATGGCGTCGAGGGTGCCGTCCTCGGCGATCTTGATGGGCAGGATGATGTGGAGGACGTTGTGGACGCGCACGCTCCAGTGCTCCATGAAGAGCTTGAGCGTGTCGAAGATGAACGGCTGGTCCGGCATCAGGGTCTCGACGACGCCGCCTTCGAGCCGGTAGCCGTGGCTGCTCACGCTCGGCTCGAAGGCGCGCACCGCCACCTCGCGCCGGGTCATGACCGGGACCGCCCAGCGGAAGCTCTCGGTGAGCTGCTTGCCGAGGGTCGTCATGTTGTGGCGGTAGAGATAGCTGTCGTCGACGCGCCGCACGACGGCGCGGGCGAACGGCGAGAGCAGATGAGCACAGCTCGGGTCCCCGACCGGATCCGGCTCGGTGAGCTCACCGAGGAGGCGGCTGATAAGCTCGGCGCGGTCGAGGTGGCTGTGCATCATCTGCTCCCGGGTGGTTCAGAACGGGAGCCCGAGGCCGCCGCCCTTGGCGGCCTTCTCGAGGAAGTCCTTGCTCAGGGTGACCGACGCCTTGAGGACCTGCCCCGAGCCCGAGATGTCGAGGCTCGACAGCACGTCCGCCTCGGGGCCCGACATCAGCCCGCTCGCCATGCCGAGGGCGGCGTCCATCTGCGAGGCGACGGCGCCCGCGTCCCCGCTCGCGAAGCGAATGGCGAGCTTGATCTTGACGCTCGAGCCGATGTCCGCGGAGACGGCGAAGTGGGTGGGCTTGCCGAGGTCCGCGCCGCCCATCATCCCCAGGCCGCCCATGCGGTCCATCCCGTCCGGCACCGGCCCGGCGAACCACACGGTCGCGCCCTCGTCGACGGCGCCGCGCAGCTCCTTGAGCTCCGTGCGGGTGTCGATGGACTTGTTGGCGCCCGAGGCCACCCCCATCGACCGCTTGACGAGGTCTCCCGAGCCCATCACCACCGTCGTCGGGTTCACGATCTCGATCTGCTGGAACTTGACCGGTATGTCCCCGGTCGCGGCGAGCTCGGCCATCTTCGCGCCGTCGATGGCGCTCTTGAGGGCGGTGGCGTCGAAGCTGCCGCTGCCGATGAGGAGCAGGTCCTTCGGGACGCCACCCTCACCCTTGACCGCGCCGAATGCGATGGTCTTCAGCTCGTCGAGCTTGATGCCCTTCTCAGACAGGCCCTTGGTGAGCACGTCGATCGACATGCCCTGGTCGCTGAGCAGGCCCTTGAGCATGTCGCTCTTGAGGGCGCCCTGCACGTCGACGCCACCTACGTAGTCGGCCTCGGCGGGGACGTGGGCGGAGGCGAGCTTGGCGGCCGCGCCGCCGCCGCCGCAGCCGCCGAGCGCGAACAACGGCGCGGCCGCGACGGCGGCCACCGCGAGGAGGGCGAAGGGGCCGTTGCCGCGGGGGCGCGGGCGGAGCGCGTTCATGGGGGAGTGCTTCACAGGGACCTCACTAAGGGGGTGGGGGACCGGTCCGCCGGCCCGACGCGCGGCATCATGCTCAATGCGGTCGGCCCCGTAAAGCACCGCGCGGTGGCGGCGTGCGCCGCGCCCGCGGTGCCCTTCAGGGGCTGTCGAGCTCGCAGAAGTCGCTGAACGTGTGGTCGGCGCAGTGCGCGCCTTCGGGGCAGTCTTCGTCGCCGAAGCAGCCGATGGTACACGTCCCGAGGTAGCACGTGCCGTCGGTGACCCCGGCGACGCCGCACTGGTCGAGGCCGGGGATGCACGACTTGCCGCTGAGGAGGTCCCGGATGGCGGCGCAGGTGTGATAGGTGACCAAGCCGTCGTTGGGGCGGCACTGGCCGCCGTCGCAGGCGAAGGCGCGCGGGCAGTCGTCGCTGCTGCTACAGGCGGTCGCGCAGGCGCGCTCGACCGCGGCGCCCTCGGCGAGGACGTCGATGCATGCGTCGCCGAAGAGGCCGCACTGCGCGTCGGAGGTGCAGGTGGCGCACAGGGCGCCGGCCGCCGGTGGGCGGCAGGCCGCGTAGAAGGGCAGGCAGTCGCCGCTCGCGCACTCGCCGTCGTCGTCGCAGGCGTCGACGCAGCCCGCGCCGCCGATGCAGGCCGCAGCGCCATTGCATGCGATCGCCACGCAGCTGTCCGAGCACACCTGACCCGGCGCCCAGATCTGGTCGCCTCCGCACACCTCGACCCCGGCCGGGCCGCAGCGCTCCTCGCCGGGGGAGCACGGGACCCCGCAGCCGGCGGCGCCGCCGACCGGCTGGAGGCAGCGCTCCTCCCCGGTGCACGTGGCGAGCGGGGCCCAGAACCCCCCGGCGCAGGTCTCGGCCGCCGTCGCCGTCTCGCAGCGCGTCTGGCCGACCTCGCACTCCTTCGGCGCGCACGCCGCGCCCTGTGACCCGACGCGACAGCCGTTGCCCGTGCCGCACCCGGTCGGCGCCGCCCAGAAGCTGTCGACGCACGTCTGCAGGGCCTCGTCGGCGCAGCGCGTCGCCCCGTCCTCACACTCGCTCGTCTTGCACTCGGCGGCGCCGTCGCCGGCCACGCAGATCCGCTCGCCGCACGCCTGCTCCTCGGTCCAGAAGCCCGCCGCGCAGCGCTCGACGGCGTTGTCGAGGCAGCGCCGTGCCTCGCCATCGCACTCCCTCGCCGCGCACGTCAGCCCGCCCGCCTCGGCCGGCCGGCACAGCCCGTCGGGCCCGAGGTCGTCGCGGCAGTCGACCTCCGTCGTCCAGAGCTGATCGACGCACTTCTCGAGCAGCGGGCCGCCGCAGCGGGAGTCCCCGTTGTCGCATTGCACATCGACGCAGGTGGCCGTCCCATCGCCAGGTGCGCGGCAGATTTGTGCGTCGCCACAGACCTGCTGCGCCACCCAGACGTAGCGGCAGCGCTCGACGGTGTTCTCGGTGCAGCGCACCTCGTCCTCGACGCAGTCGCGGCGACACTCGGCGGTGTTGAACGACGTCGCCACGCACAGCCGGTCCGACACGGCGCAGCGGTCGGTCTCGATCCAGGCCCCCTGGACGCAGGTCTGGACGGCGTTGTCGGGGACGCACCGCGCATCCCCCTCCTGGCACTGGGCCAGGCACGCGGCCGCCGTCGCGCTGAGCTGGACGCAGGTCTGGCCGCCGAGCGCGCAGTCCGCGACGTCGGTCCAGCCGTCGGCGCTGCACTCGCGCTGGAGGTCGACGAGGCAGCCCTGGGCCCCGACGGCGCACTCGGGGGCGGGGGGCGCCGCGCAGCGCGCGCCTTCGCCGGGCGAGCTGGTGCACACGAGCTGCGACGCCGCGCAGTCGGTGGTGGCCGTCCACGCGCCGCCGCCGCAGGTCTGGAGCTCGGCGCCGGCGCAGCGGGTCGCCCCGTCGGCGCACGGGCCCGAGCTCCCGCCGCCGCAGGCGCTCGCGAGTGTGGCCAGCGCCGTCAGGAGGGCCGTCATCGACGTCGTCTTCACCGGGGCCTCCGTTCGGGGTCGGGCGCGTGCGGGTGGGTCGCCTCGGTCCTTGCCCGAGCCACCCGCCCGGGTCAAGGAACGAGTAGCTCGCGGGGGCGCTGGCTCGGCCCTTCCCGCGCGTCCGCGGTCGGGTTAAGGTCCGCCCCCCCGTCCGCCGGGCGCCACTCGGGCGCGCCATCCGGGCGCGGGTGCGGAGCTGGAATCGCGGAGGCGGGCGTGGAGAAGACTCGATTCCTCATCATCGGGGCCGGCGTCAGCGGCCTGTCCTTCGCCAACTGGGTGGACAGCGACGACTACCTGGTGCTCGAGGCCGACGCGGAGGTGGGCGGCTACTGCAAGACCGTCCGCCAGGACGGCTTCGTCTGGGACTACTCGGGCCACTTCTTCCACTTCAAGCACCCCGAGATCGAGCGGTACTTGGTCGCCCGGATGGGGGATCAGCGCGTCCGCAAGATCGCCAAGGACAGCCGCATCCGCCACGGCGATCGCCTCATCGACTTCCCGTTCCAGAAGAACATCCATCAGCTCCCCCAGGACGAGCTGATCGACTGCCTCTACGACCTCTTCGATCGCGACACGACCGCCACCCCCGAGAACTTCCGCGAGATGCTCTACGCGAAGTTCGGGCGATCGATCGCCGAGAAGTTCCTCATCCCCTACAACGAGAAGCTCTACGCCACCGATCTCGCGACCCTCGACGTCGACGCGATGGGCCGCTTCTTCCCGTGGGCGGATCCGGCGGACGTCATCGGCAACTTCCGCCGCGCGGACAACGCGAGCTACAACAGCACCTTCACCTACCCCGAGGGCGGCGCGATCCAGTACATCCACGCCCTCGCTCGCGACATCGATCCGGGGCGCGTCCGCTTCGGGCAGCGGGTGACGGGGATCGATCTGGCCGCCAAGGTCGCCACCACCGCGACCGGCGAGCGCTACGCCTTCGACTACGTCATCAGCTCGGCCCCGTTCTTTCGGCTCCTCGGGCTCACCGGCCTCGAACACGACCCGGCCGTCTACAGCTGGAACAAGGTCCTGGTCTTCAACCTGGGCTTCGACAAGAAGGGGCTCGAGGGGATCCACTGGATCTACTTCGCGGCGCGGGACACGGCGTTCTACCGGATCGGCTTCTACGACAACATCTTCGACACCGACCGGATGAGCCTCTACGTCGAGATCGGCTACCCCGGAGACGCCATCGTCGACGCGGACACCGTCGCCGCGATGCGCGCGCGGGTGCTGGCGGATCTGGCGCGGGTCGGGGTCGTCGACGGCCACCGCCTGGTCTCTCACCACCACGTGGTGCTCGATCCGGCCTATGTCCACATCACCCGGGACTCGCTGCGCGACGTGGCCGAGAAGAAGCGGATCCTGGGCCTCCGCGGCGTCCACTCGGTCGGGCGCTACGGGTCGTGGACCTACTGCTCCATCGAGGACAACATCGTCGAGGCGCGGGAGCTCGCGCGCGCCTTCAACGCGCTCCCGACCTGAGCCCGGGGATCGCCGCCGCGGCGGCCGCCGACGATTTGGCGCCAGCCGCGCTTGCTCCTACCATCCATATCCGCGACACCCAGCAGGGGGACCCGATGTCGGACCCGAAACGCCCCAATGAGCCTGACCAGGGAAAGCCCGGGGGCGGTCAGCAGACCGTCCTCGAGCGCGACCCGAAGGTGCAGCGGCCGAAGCTGTGGCGGGTGCTGCTCCACAACGACGACTACACCACTATGGAATTCGTGGTGTGGGTGCTTCAAGTTGTGTTCCACAAGGACGAGTCGGCGGCCAACCACCTCATGCTGGCGATTCATCACAAGGGCTACGGGGTGGCTGGCGTCTACACGCGTGACGTGGCCGAGACCAAAGCGGCCCAGGTGATGGAGCTGGCGGAGGACAATGGGATGCCCCTGCAGTGCACCACCGAGCCGGACGAGTAGCCGGACCCCCTCTCGCCGACGAGGAGTCAGATGAAGCTCAGCGCCGATCTCCGCGTGTGCATGGACCTCGCCCTGGGCGAGGCGCGTCAGCGTCGCCACGAGTTCAGCACCGTCGAGCACCTGCTCTACGCGTTCCTGCACGACGACGAGACGCGCAACGTGATCAAGCGGTCGGGGGGAGACCTCGACGCCCTCAAGCGGGCCCTCGAGGAGCACCTCGACGGCGAGCTCCCGCAGGTGCCCGAGACGGTGCCGCTGCGGGTCCACCCGTCCCTCGGCTTCTCGCGCGTCGTCCAGCGCGCCGCCCTGCACGTGCAGGGGGCCGGCAAGGAGGAGGTGAAGCCGACGAACGTGCTCGTCGCCATCTACTCCGAGCCCGACAGCCACGCCGCGTACCTGCTCACCGAGGCGGGCGCGGCGCGGCTCGACGTCGTGCGCTTCCTGTCCCACGGGATCAGCAAGGGCGCGACCGGCTCCGTGCCCGACGGCGCCCACCCGAGCGAGTACGCCGCCGACGAGGACGAGGGCGCCGGCGCCGCCGCGGATCCCCTCGAGGCGTACACCTCGAACCTCAACGAGCGCGCCAAGAACAACGACATCGATCCGCTCGTGGGGCGGCTCAGCGAGGTCGACCGCGTCATCCACGTGCTCGCGCGGCGGCGCAAGAACAACCCGCTGCTGGTGGGTGACGCCGGCGTCGGCAAGACCGCCATCATCGAGGGGTTGGCCAAGAAGATCGTCGACGGCGAGGTCCCGGAGCTGCTCAAGAACGTGACCATCTACGGCCTCGACATGGGGGCGGTCATCGCCGGGACGCGCTACCGCGGCGACTTCGAGGAGCGCCTCAAGGCCGTGATGAAGGCGCTGACCGACCAGGAGGGGCGCGCCATCCTGTTCATCGACGAGCTCCACACGATCTTGGGGGCGGGCGCCACGAGCGGCGGCTCGCTGGACGCGTCCAACATGATCAAGCCGGCGCTGGCCGCCGGCAAGCTCCGCTGCATCGGCGCCACGACCTTCGCCGAGCACCGGCAGTACATCGAGAAGGATCGGGCGTTCTCGCGGCGCTTTCAGGTCGTCGAGGTGGGGGAGCCGTCGCGGGACGACGCCGTCAAGATCCTCGACGGGCTCAAGGGCGAGTACGAGCGCTTCCACGGCGTGACCTACGAGCAGGAGGCGATCATCGCCTCGGTCGATCTGTCGCAGCGCTACATCACCGACCGGCGGCTGCCCGACAAGGCCATCGACGTGATGGACGAGGCCGGCGCGCGCCAGCACCTGCGCGGCGAGAAGACGGTCGCCCTCGACCACATCGAGACCATCGTGTCGGCCATCGCGCGGGTCCCGGCCGAGAAGGTCAACCAGAGCGAGCGCGACGGCCTGCGCGACCTCGAGCTGCGCCTGCAGGAGCGCGTCTTTGGCCAGGAGGAGGCGATTCGTCGGGTCGCGCGCGCGGTGAAGCTCGCCCGGGCCGGGATGCGCGCTGTCGAGCGCCCGATCGGCTCGTTCATGTTCACCGGGCCGACCGGCGTCGGCAAGACCGAGCTCGCCAAGGTGCTCGCCGACGTGCTGCGGATGGGCTTCGTGCGCTTCGACATGTCGGAGTACATGGAGGCGCACACCGTCTCGCGCCTCATCGGCGCCCCGCCGGGCTACGTCGGCTTCGATCAGGGGGGGCTGCTCACCGACGCGGTCTCGAAGCAGCCCCACATGGTGCTGCTGCTCGACGAGATCGAGAAGGCCCACCCGTCGGTGTTCAACGTGCTGCTGCAGGTCATGGACCACGGCACGCTCACCGACAACAACGGGCGCAAGTCGGACTTCCGCAACGTCATCCTCATCATGACCTCCAACGTCGGCGCCGACGCGCTGTCCAAGCGCAAGCTCGGCTTCTCGGAGGGGGTCGAGCTCGGCGACAACAACGAGGCGTACAAGCAGGCGTTCTCGCCGGAGTTCCGAAACCGCCTCGACGCCAAGATCGACTTCAACGCGCTGCCGATGTCGGTGATGGAGAGCATCGCGACCAAGATGCTCAAGGAGCTCGAGGAGCGCCTGACCGACAAGGGCGTCCGGATCGCCTTGACCGAGGCCGCCCGCGCGTGGTTGGCCCGCAAGGGGTACGACCCGGCCAACGGCGCGCGCCCGATGCGGCGGCTCATCCAGAACCTGATCGCCGAGCCGCTCAGCGAGGAGATCCTGTACGGGGCCCTCGTCGACGGCGGGACGGTCACGGTGGACGTCGTCGAGGGGGCGCCGGTCTTCAGCTACGACACCGGCATCGCGCCGGTCGCGGCGGCCAAGCCCGCACCCGAGGACGCCGCGCCGGCCGATCTCCCGCCGACCGACGTCGCCGCGGCGCCGGTGGCTCCCGAGGTGCCTGCGGCGGCCCCCGAGCCCGAGCCCGAGCCCGTCGCGTGACGTCCGCGGCCGGTCCCTCGGGCCGGCCGGCGTCGCCCTGTCCAGCAGCCTGCGGGGAGCAGCACGCGCGTGCATTTCCCCGGGCTGAACGAGCGCCTGAACCGGCGGCTCCGCCGCCTCCACAAGCGGCCCAGGATCCGCTCAGGGGGCAGCGAAGCGCGTTCTGAACGGGCGCGGGGGGGCGGGCCGCGAGCGCCGCGGTCGCGGCCTTGTCGACGCGGTGCGCGGCGAGGCTATCGACATATGCGGCGCGATCCTCTAGGTTTCGCGGTCGACGGGGGCCCGCGGGGGAGCAGGCGGAGGTCACACGCCCTCGACGCGGCGCGAGAGCGATCGGCGGAGGATGATGAGCGCGACGCGACAACCGGGAGCCTGGCGGCCGGACGTCCCCTCCACCCTGGATGGTCGCTACCTGATCGAGGCGGAGATCGAGGCGCTCGCCTACGGCGTGCTCTACGCCGCGCGCGACACGGTCAGCGACGAGCCCGTCGCCATCACCGTCTTCCACCCGGCGTTCTTCGTCGCGCCCTATCGCAAGCGCAACCTCGAGCGGATCCGCCGCGCGCTGCGCTACCGACACCCGAACCTGGCGGCGGTGCGGCTGGTCGCCGACGAGCACGCTCCCGTCTACGTCGTCGCCGATCCGGTCATCGGCCAGCCGTTGACCCTGTGGCGCCGGGAGGGGCGTGACGCTCCAGCGGCGCCGGAGGCGGCGTACCGCATCGTGGGGCAGCTCCTCGGCGCCCTCGGCGTGATCCACGCCCACGGCGTCCATGGCGCCATCGGACCGTCGACCGTCCGCGTCGCCGGCGGCCACGTCTGGCTCTCGAACCCCTGGCACCTCGACCCGCCGTCGGAGCTCCCCCCCGGTGAGCTCCCGCCGCTGCGCGCCGCGTGGCTGGCGCCGGAGCAGCTCTACGACGTCGCCCCCGAGGGGCCCGCGACCGACATCTACGCCTGCGGGCTGGTGCTGGGCTACTTGTTGGCGCGGGGGCTCACCGAGCCCGGGCACTCCCTGATGGTCCAGGGGCTCGACGTGCCGCCGCCGCTCGACGAGGTCTACGTCCGCACCACGGCGCGCCAGCCGGAGCTGCGCTACGCCAGCGTCGGCGAGCTGGGGCAGGCCCTCGAGGCGGCGGTGGGTCCGGCGTGGCGGGCGGCTCAGGTCGCGCTCGACGCCCCGCTGTACGAGCAGGTGTACGTCTCCGGGACCCCCTCCGCGCCGGGCGGCGCGGCCTTCGTCGGGTCCCCTGACGACGCGCCGACGGCGCACCCGTCGGCCGACGACACGCCCTTCGAGGGGATCCCGATCCTGTCGCGCACCCTGGTCGACGGCGAGGCGGACATCGAGCGGACGGTCGAGGAGGAGGCCATCCCGGCCGAGATCCTCGAGTTCACGGCCACCGCCGAGGCGCTGGCGATCCCGCTCGAGCCGTCGGGCATCGTAGACGCGCGCGAGCTCGACGACGTCGAGGTGCTCGGGCCCCCGCCCCGCGGGAGAGCCGCCGCGGGCTGTGGATCGCCGCCGCCGCCTTCCTCATCCTCGGCGGCGTCGCCGCGGCGCTGCTCTTCGGCGGCGACGGGAGCACGCCGTCGCCTCCCGAGGGCGGCGA
>PHBI01000237.1 GCA_002841945.1 Deltaproteobacteria bacterium HGW-Deltaproteobacteria-14 | reverse complement strand
ACCGGGGCCTCCGCCCCGAGCCGGAGGCCGCTCGCGAGGTCGGCGTAGACCGGCCAGCCGAGCCGCGCGACCAGCCGCCGGGCGGCCGCGCGATCCGCCTCGTGCGCGAGCCCGCCCACCACGACGAGCCCGCGCTCGGCCGCCTCGAGCAGCCCGGCGAGCTCCGCCGCGTCCGGCCCCGACACGCCGCGCACCGCCCGTGACCAGCGCTTGCGCGGCCGGGCCGCGGCGGGCCACAGCGCGGCGGCCGGGGTGACCCCGGCGACCGGCTCGAGGGGCTTTCGAAACATCAGGTTCAGGTGGACCGGGCCGGGCGGGTCCAGGGCGCGCCGCACGGCGTCGGCGGCCCAGGCGATCACCTCGGTCACGGCGATGTCCTCGGTCGGACAGGGGACGTCCTGGTGCCACCGCACGTGGCCGCCGAAGAGGCCGACCTGGTCGACGGTCTGGTTGGCGCCGGTGCCGCGGAGCTCCGGCGGGCGGTCCGCGGACAGCACGAGCAGCGGGACGCCGTCGGCCTCGGCCTCGAGGACGGCCGGGTAGGCGTGGGCGGGGGCGCTCCCGCTCGTCGTCACGAGCGCCGCCGGGCGGCCGCAGCCCCGGGCGTGTCCGAGGGCGAAGAAGGCGGCGGCGCGCTCGTCGGTCAGCACCTCCCCGTGGGCGCGGGGGTGGCGAGCGATGGCGGCGACGAGCGGGGTCGAGCGCGAGCCCGGGGCGACCGCGAAGGTGTCCACGCCGTGTCGCACCAGCTCCTCGATGATGGCCGCGCTCCAGAGCGTGTTGAGCGCGGCGGTCCGAGCGGCGGCGGCGGCGTTCACGACGGCGCCACCGCGGCGAGCACCCCGGCGAGCTTGGCTTCGGTCTCGCCCCACTCGGCGTCCGGGTCCGAGCCGCGCACGACCCCGGCGCCCGCGGTGAGCAGCGCCACGCGACCGGACAGCTCGACGGCGCGGATGCCGACCGCCAGCTCGGCCCCGTCGCGGCCGATCCAACCCACGGGCGCGGCGTAGGAGCCCCGCGCGAAGGGCTCGACCTCGCGCAGCAGCGCCCGCGCCGCCGGGGTCGGCCAGCCACACATCGCCGGCGTGGGGTGCAGCGCGCGCAGCAGATCCGCGTCGTCGTGGCCGACCCGCAGCGTCCCCGCGGCGCGCGTGTGCAGATGCAATAGCGTTCCAAGCTTCATCAGCGTCGGCGGGCTCGTCGTCGATACCGCATCGCAAACACACGCGAGCGAGCGGGTGACGGCGTCGACGACGAAGGCGTGCTCCCGGCGGTCCTTGTCGGCGGCCAGCAGCCCGGCGCCGATCGCGCGGTCCGCCGCGGGGTCCGCCGCGCGCCTGCGGGTCCCGGCGACCGCCTCGCTGACGACCTCGCGGCCACGCCGGACGAAGAGGCGCTCGGGCGAAGCGCCGACGAAGGTGCTACCGCCCCGGCGGAACGCGAACCGGAAGCTCCGAGGCTCATGGGCCGCGAGGCGCGCGAGCACCCGCATCGGGTCGACCGGGTCGGCGAAGGTCAGCTCGACCTGCCGCGCCAGGACGACCTTGCCGACCTCGCCAGCGGCGATGGCGGCGAGCGCGCGGCGCATCACGCGCTCCCAGCCGGCCCGATCCGGGCGCTCCACCCGCCCGATCAGGGTCGGGGCGCCGAGCGAGGTCCCGTCCACGTCCGCGGCGCGAGCGAGCATCCGATCGATGAGCGCGACGACCCGGCGGCGCGCCGGCTCCGGCGGCCCGACCAGGTAGGCCGCGACCCAGCCACGGCGGGCGGTCACGCCGATCTCCACCAGCGGCGCGGCGAAGCGGGCGACCTCGGGCCGGTCGTCGAAGCCGGTCGCGCCGCAGTAGCGCCAGCCCGCGGCGGCGCGGGCGGCGGCGCCAGCGGTCACGACCTCCGCGAGCCCGGCCCCGAGCACGGCGTCGTCGCCGTCGCGCCCGGCGAAGTAGGCGAGCGCCGCCCGCTGCGGGATCGCCCGAGCCCAGGTGAGCGGGTCGACGGCGGGGCAGTCGACCGCGACGCGGAGCCGCTCGGCCGCGCGAGGCGCCGCTAGCACGGCCTCCCGCAGCCGAGCCAGGGGCTCGACCGAGGTGAAGCGCGCGGCCGGCCGGGGCGGGAGCGTCGCCAGCGTCATCACCGGGCCCTCCCGACGTAGAGGTGCGCCGTGCGCAGCGTCATCGGCCGCCACGTGACGGCGTCGAGCCCGGCCTCGCGCATCAGCGCGCCGAAGGCGTCGGGGGGGGGGAAGGCGGCGACGCTGTCGGCGAGGTAGCGGTACTCGCGCTCCCCCGAGAGCCAGGCGCCGAGGCGCGGGAGCACGTGGCGCACGTGCATTCGGGCGAGCGGCGACATCACGCCGCCGCGCGGCCACGACAGCTCCAGCACGACGACCGGGCCGCCGGGGCGCGTGACCCGCGCCATCTCGCGGAGGCCGGCGAGGCGGTCGGGGACGTTGCGGATCCCGAACGCGATGCACGACGCCGCGACGCTGTCGTCGCCCAGGGCGAGCGCCTGGGCGTCGCCGACCTCGAGCCGCACGCGCCCCTCGAGCCCGGCGCGGGCGACCTTGTGCCGCCCGACCGCGAGCATCCCCTCGGAGGGGTCGACGCCGACGACCGCGACCTCGGGGTGCGCCCGGGCGACGGCCACGGCGACGTCGGCGGTGCCGCTCGCCAGGTCCAACACCCGGTCGCCCTCCCCGAGCGGGCCGAGCGCCGCGACCAGGCGCCGCCGCCAGAGCCGGTGAAAGCCCATGCTCATCAAGCCGTTGAGCCGGTCGTAGCGCGCCGCGATGCGGTCGAACATGGCGCCGCTGCCCAGCGCTTCGCCGGGCTCCGCGTTGACCTCGGTCATCGCTCCTCCTCCTGCGTTGCCGTCCCCAGCGCCCGCCCCAGCGCCGCGAGCTCCGCCGGCGACAGCGCCTGCACGCCATCGCTCAGGGCGTGGCGGGCGTCGGGGTGGGACTCCACGATGACGCCGTCGAGCCCCGCTGCCCAGGCGGCCCGGGCGAGCGGCGCGATGACGTCGCGACGACCGGCCGCGTGGGACGGATCGGCCACCACGGGGAGGCCCATGCTGCAGCGCAAGACCACCGCTCCCGCCAGGTCGAATGTATTTCTCAGCTCGGTTTCAGCGCCGAGGATACCGCGTTCGCAAAACACCACCCCGGGGGCCCCCGCGGCGAGCAGGTGCTCGCCCGCGAGGCGCCACTCGGCCAGGGTGGCGGCGCGCCCGCGCTTGAGGAGCGCTGGCTTGGCGCTCTGGCCGACCGCGCGCAGGAGCGCGAAGGCCTGCATCTGGCGCGAGCCGATCTGCACCAGGTCGGCGACCTCGGCGACCCGGGCGACGTCGCGCTCGGACAGGGCCTCGGTCACCAGCGCGAGGCCGTGGCGGTCGGCGGCGTCGCGGAGCCAGCCGAGGGCGTCGGGGCCTACCCCGTCGAAGGCGTAGGGGCTCGTCCGGGGCTTGTAGGCGCCGCCGCGCAAGACCTTCGCGCCGGCCGCGGCCGCCTGGGCCGCCGCCTCGTCGACCTGGGCGCGGGACTCCGCGGCGCACGGTCCGGCGATGAGCACCCGGGGCGCGCCGGGACCGATGGCGAGGCCGCTCGGGCCCACGGCGACCGCCGTCCAGGCCAGGGCGTCGAGGCGGGGGTGGGGCGACGCGCCGCCGAGGACCGCGGCGACGCCTGGCAGATCGGCGAGGGCGGCGGCGGGCAGGGGGCGGGACACCGGCCCGAGCACGACGACCGTGGCGCCGGCGCCGCGAGCGACGACGCCGTCGACCCCGAGGCCCTGGAGGGCCGCCTTGACGGCCGCGGGATCCGCGCCGGCGTGGAGGTGCAGCACCGTGGTCATTTGGACCTCCTGCGCTCAACCATTGCGGGACACAGCGGCGCCGATGACCGCCTGGAGGGCCTCGCGGGCGGGGCAGGCCGGCAGGGTCGCGAGCTCGATCTGAGCGGCGCGGGCGAAGGCGCGCGCGCGCTCCCGGGTCGCCTCGACGGCGCCGGTCGCGCGGATGCGCGTCACGAGCTCGGCGCTGATCTCCGCCCCCTCGAGGCTCAAGCTGTCGTGGAACGCCTCCTCGAGCGCCGCGCGCAGCCCCGGATCGCGCTCGCACGCGACCAGCAGCGGCCAGGTCAGCTTGCCCTCGCGCAGGTCCGCCGCCAGGTCCTTGCCCGTCACGGCGTCTTCCGCCAGGTCGAGGGCGTCGTCGACGAGCTGGAAGGCGAAGCCGAGCGCGGTCCCGGCCCGCCCGAGGGCGTCACACCCATCGGCGTCGAGCCCGGCCAGCGCGCCGCCCGCCCGCAGCGCCCAGCGAAAGAGCGCGGCGGTCTTGCCGCGGACGACCGCGTGGTAGGACGCCTCGTCGGGGACGAAGCGGGCGCGGTTGGCCAGCTGCACCGCCTCGGCCGCGACCATGTCGCCGATGGTGTCGATGAGCTCGACCATCAGCTCCGGTCGACCCGCGCCCCCCGCCCGGCGCAGGGCCGCGATGAGCAGGTGGTCCCCCCCGAGCACGCTCGCGGTGTTGCCGAAGACGACGTTGGCGGCCGGGGCCCCGCGGCGCGAGGTCGCGACGTCGATCACGTCGTCGTGCAGGAGCGTCGCCGCGTGGGTCAGCTCGGCGGCGACGGCGACGTCCCGGACGGCCGCGGCGTCGGCGTCGCCGAAGCGCGACGCCAGCACGACGCACAGCGGGCGGATGCGCTTGCCGGGCAGGGTCAGCAGGTGGTTCGCGGCGCGCTCGGCGAGATCCCCGCCGGCCGGGGCGTGGCTCGCGAGGTCGGCCTCCAGGTCCGCCAGGTCGGCGACGAGCCAGCTCCGGATAGCGCCCAGGCGCGTGGCGAGCGGGGCCGCCCCCCCCCGCGCGGCGGCCTCTCCGAGGTGCCGCAGGGCGTCGTCGTCGGGGCGGGCCGACAGCGCGTCGTCGAGGCTGCGGGCGCGGGCGACGTCGCGGATCCGCGAGGTCAGGCGCACGGTCGGTTCGGTTCGTGTATCGAGCACCATCGCTCATCCCTCCGGGGCCAGTATTTCTCGAAGCGCGGCGCGCGACGGCTTGCCGAGCGCGGTGCGCGGCAGGTCGTCGAGCCACAGGAAGCGGTCGGGCCGCTTGAAATCGGACAGCCGCTCGCCGAGCCAGGCGCGGACCGCGTCATCGGTGGGTCGGGCGGCGCCGTCGCGGGCCACCAGGGCGGCCACCGGGCGCGCGCCCCAGCGGGGGTCGGGCACGCCGGCGACCAGCGCGAGGGCGACCGCCGGGTGGGCCTCGAGGGCCGCCTCGACCTCGGCCGGATCGACGTTCTCGCCTCCGGACACGAAGACGTCGTCGACGCGGCCGTGGACGCGGACGCGCCCGAGCTCGTCCACCAGGCCCCGGTCGCTGGTCGCGAGGCGACCGCCGGCGACCAGCGGACCGTGAACGGTCAGCCGCCCCTCCGCCGCGGCCTCGACCCGCGCCGTCGCGAGGGGCGGGGCGCCCGCGCCGGCGGCGAGGTCGCCGGGGAAGCGGGTGGCGATCTGCGAGGCGGCCTCGGTCATCCCCCAGGTCAGCGCGACCGGGGCGCCGAGGGCGCGGCAGCGGGCGACGAGGCGCTCGGGGGTGGCCGCGCCACCGACCAGGATCGCCCGCAGCGTCGACGGGAACGGCCGCCCGGGGCGGGCGTCCAGCACCCGGGAGAGCATCTCCGGCACGAGGCTGACGAGGGTCGCGTCGCCGTCGTCGAGGGCGCGGGCGACGGCGCCTGGATCGAAGCGCGGGTGGAGGACCACGGTGGTCGCGGCGAGGGCCGTCCGAAACAGCACCGCCAGGCCGCCCACGTGGTCGAGCGGGAGGGCGAGGAGCCAGCGGTCGCCGAGGTCGTGGCCGAGCCTGAGGGCCGAGCCCAGGGCGCCGAAGGCGAGCTGCCCGGTCGTCAGGGAGACGACCCGCGGGGCCCCGCCCGTCCCGCCGGTGAGGAGCACCAGCCGGACCTCGTCGAGGGGGAGGTCGCGCTCGGGCGGCGGCGGACCGGGCGCGGTCGCGGCGAGCTCGCTCGCGGAGGTGACGAGGCGCGGCGCCACGGCCTCGAGGGCGGCGGCGCGCTCGGCCGGGGCGGCCCGCTCCCCCAACGGGAAGAGGGCGGCGCCGAGGCGGGCGGTCGCCCACAGGGCGGCGACCCCGTCCGGCGAGGCCAGCTCGGAGATGGCCACGACGTCCCCGGAGACGACACCGCGAGCCGCGAGGGCGCCCGCGAAGCGCGCGGCGCGGGCGTCCAGGGTCGCCCAGCTGATGTCCTCGCCCGAGAAGACGACCGCGGGGTGATCGGGTCGCGCGCGCGCCGCGGACCGGACGGGTTCGGGCAGGGCCCACGCGGCCTCCGGAGCCGGGCAGCCGGCCGCGATGGGGTCGAGGCCAGCGTCGAGGCGGGCCGCCTCCGGGCACGCCAGCGCCACCGCGCGGGCCGCCGCGAGCGCCACCTCGCTGTCGAAGGTGCTCGTGACCATGACCCGGAGCCCGAGGCGCGCCGCCTCCTGGGCGAGGGCCGCGGCGCGGGACGGACCCCCGAGCAGCATCGGCTTCAGGACGACGGCGTCCGCCGCCCCGGCGCGGGCGATGGCGCCTAGGTCTGCTGCGCTGCGGCATCCGGCGTCCGCCGCGATCAGGACCGCGGGAAACTCGGACATCAGCCTGCGCATCGCTGGCAGATCGGTCACCGTGACCGGGTCCTCGATGAGCTCGATGACGAGGTGTTCGCTGCGGCGCAAGAAGGCCCGCGCGGCGTCCTCGGACCAGGCCCCGTTGGCGTCGAGGCGGAGCGCGATCTCGGGCCCGACGGCGTCCCGGATCGCCGCGACGCGCGCCAGGTCGACCTCGATGGGGTCGGCGCCGACCTTGATCTTGAGCGTCCGCGCCCCGGCGGTGGCCGCGGCGCGGGCCGCGCGCGGGTCGGCGACGAGGCGGTGGCAGCGCAGCGGCCCGGGGTCGGGGGGCGCGCCGAGCAGGCGCCACAGCGGCGTCGCGAGGTCCTGGGCGAAGAGGCCCAGGAGCGCCTGGTCGAGGGCGTGAGCGGCCGACGACCGCCAGGCGAGGGCGTCGAGCAGCGCCGGGATCGCCTCGGGACCTTCGAGGTCGCGCCCCGCGAGCGGGCTGACCGGCCCGCACAGGCCTTCGAGGGCCGCCCGGGCCTCCGCGAGGGAGTCGTCGCTGAACCCCGGCAGGGGCGCAGCCTCGCCGACGGCGCGGGCACCGTCGGCGGCGGTCAGGGTCAGCCACAGCCCGCGGCGCTCGGTGATGACGCCGGCGGCGGTCCGCACCGGGCGTGGCAGCGGGCGTCGCCACCCGGCGAGCTGGGCCGAGGCGACGATCACAGGGCGGCTCCGAGGGCCAGCAGCGCGCCGTGGGCCAACAGCAGGCGCGCCGTCCTACCGAGCCACGGGTTGAGGGCCGCGCCGTCGAGCCGCGCGAGCGCTCGCAGGCACGGCACGGCGAAGAGGAGGGCGCCGAGGGAGGCGAGCCAGCCGAGGGGGACCGCGCCGCTCACCGCCGCGGCGACCGGGGTCAGCAGCGCCCCGATCACGAGGGCTCCGTAGAGCCTGCGGGTCGCGCGCTCGCCAAAGCGCACGGCGAAGGTCCGCTTGCCGGCGTCGGCGTCGGTGAAGCGGTCGCGGAGGTTGTTCACCACGAGGATGGCGGTCGTCAGCAGGCCGACCGGGATCGACGCGAGGACCGCCGGCAGCGTGACCTCGCCGGTCTGCAGCCACGCGGTCCCGACCACCGCGACCGGGCCGAAGAAGACGAAGACCAGCACGTCACCGAGGCCGAGGTAGCCAAGGGGGGCCGGGCCCGCGGTGTAGCCGATGGCGCACAGCAGGGCGACGACGCCGACGACCACCACCGGCCAGCCGCCGAGGGTCGCGAGCCACGCCCCGCTGAGCAGCGCGATGGCGAAGGCGATCGCCGCGCCGAGGGCGAGCTGCCCCGGGGTCAGCCAGCCGCGCTGCGCCGCCCGCGCCGGGCCGAGGCGGCGGGCGTCGTCGGCGCCGCGCACGAAGTCGGCGGCGTCGTTCACCAGGTTCGAGCCGATCTGGAGCCCGAGGGCCGCCACCAGCGCCGCGAGCGCCACGCCGGGGCGCCAGCCGC
>PHBI01000236.1 GCA_002841945.1 Deltaproteobacteria bacterium HGW-Deltaproteobacteria-14 | reverse complement strand
CCCGCGGCCGCTCCGGCCGCTCCGGCCCCCGCCCCACCCGCCGCCCTGTCACCATGACCCGGAGCCTCGCCGTGCGCCTCGCCTCGATCCTCGCGCTGCCGCTCGCGCTGGCGGCCTGTACCGACGTCCAGCAGCTCCCGCCCGCGGACACCGTCGCCGCCGACGCCGCCGACAGCGTGGCCGCCGACGTGGCCGCCGACACCGCGGCCGCCGACATCGCCGCGGACGCCGCCGACACCGCGCCGCCGGCCGACGTGGCGCTCGGCGACCCCGACGTGCTCGTCGGCAGCTTCCTCGTCCGCCTCGTCCCCCCCGTCGGCGGCGTCGCCGGCTCGACCGCCGTCATCGGCAAGGTCTACGACGGCCCCACCCCGTCCCCGCTCGGCTACGAACGGGTCCAGAGCGACGGCGCGTGCGAGGTCCTGGTCCCGGTCGTCCCGTTCTGCGCCGACGGCTGCAGCGGCGGCGCCATCTGCGTCGTGGGCGACACCTGCGCCGCCTATCCGACCGCCCAGGACGTCGGCGCCGTCACCGTCAGCGGCGTCGAGAACGCCGCCGGCGACACGAGCTTCACGATGAACGCCATCGCCAAGACCTACCAGCCGACCGGCGGCAGCCTCCCGTATCCGGCCTTCGCCGAGGGCGACACCCTCGGCGTCGCCTCGAGCGGCGGGGCCTTCACCCCCTTCGCCATCACCGCCAAGGGCGTCGCTCAGCTCGTCCTCGACGACGTCACGCTGGTCCTCGAGCGCGACACCGACCTCGCCGTCGGCTGGGTCGCCGGGAACGAGCCGAGCGCCGTCATCGACGTGCGCCTCGACATCAGCCACCACGGCGGCACCAAGGGGGTCCTGACCTGCCGGACCGCCGACAGCGGCGCCCTCACCATCCCCGGCCAGCTCGTGACCGCCCTGCTCGACCTCGGCTACGCCGGGCTCCCGACCATCGTCGTGACCCGCCACACCACCGGCTCGGCGCTGGTCGAGGCCGGCCGCGTCGACCTCGACGTCTCCTCGCAGATCGAGGTCGGCGTCGAGATCCCCGGCCTCGTGTCCTGCACCGACACGAGCCAGTGCCCCGACGGCGCCACCTGTCAGGACGACCTGACCTGCCAGTGATCCGACCCCTCGCCACGCCCTCTCCACGGAGCCGACCTTGAACAGATCCGCCCCCCTCCGCCTCGCCGCTCTCCTGCTGCTGACCTCGCTCCCCGCGAGCGGGTGCATGGACACGGGCGCCGTCGGTGGCAGCATCACCGCCGGCGACGCCGCGGGTGACCTCGACCTCCTCACCCTCGACGACGCCGCCTCGGACGCCGCCGTCACCCCGGACACCGCCCCGGGTGCCGACACGGGGCTCGCCGTCGCTGAGGACACCGCTGTCGCTGAGGACACCGCCGTCGCCGCGGACACCTCGGTCGCCGCGGACACCGCCGTCGCCGCGGACACCGCCGTCGCCGCGGACACCGCCGTCGCCGCGGACACCGCGACCGCCCCGGACACCGCGACCGCCGCCGACACCGCCGCGCCCCTCGAGCGCTTCAGCTTCTTCGTCACCAGCCTCGCGGCCCTGCGCGAGCTCTCCGGCAGCCAGGCCGGCTTCGGCGGCGATCTCCGCTACGGCGAGACCGGGGCCGGCGCGGGGCTCCGCGGGGCCGACAAGATCTGCGCGGCCATCGCCGAGCGCAGCATGCCCGGCGCCGGCGCCAAGGGCTGGCATGCCTTCTTGAGCGCCTACGAGGTCTACAACGGCCAGGTCGTCACCCAGGTCGACGCCATCGACCGCCTCGGCGACGGCCCGTGGTACGACCGCCTCGGCCGCGTGCTCGCCCTGTCGAAGGCCGCCCTGATCGCCGAGCGCCCGGTCGGCGCCGACGCCGCCATCGTCAACGACTTCCCCAACGAGGACGGCGTCCCCAACCACCGCCCCGATCCGACCCAGCCCGAGGTCGACAACCACGACTTCCTCACCGGCTCGAACGAGCAGGGCCGCCTCTACAGCCAGACGGCCACCTGCAACGGCTGGACGGGCAAGACCGGCAGCGAGGGCAAGCCCCGGGTCGGGCACAGCTGGCCGCGCACCAACAACCCGGGCGGCCCCGGCGGCCCCGGCGGCCCCGGCGGCGGCGGCGACGTCAACGCGGCGCACTGGATCTCGGCGCTCACCGAGTCCGGCTGCGCCCCCGGGGTGAACCTCCTCGAGACCGGCGGGCCCTCGGCGTCCTCGAACACCGTCGGCTCCGGCGGCGGCTACGGCGGCTTCTACTGCTTCGCGGACACCCCATGACCCGCGCTCGCGTGCTCAGCGCGCTGCTCGCCGGCGCGCTCGGGGTCGGTGCGGGCTGCGACGGCGAGTCCGCGCCCGGGAGCACGGCTGACACCGTCGCCGCGGGCGACACCGCGGCCGACGCCGACGCCGGCGCCGACACGACCGGCGACGACGCAGGCGGGATCACGCTCCCCACCGCGTGCCTCCTCGCCGCGTCCGACCCCGCGCCGGACGCGCTGCCGGCCCTCGGGTGCGCGGGCGACTTCGAGGCCCTCGCCTCCGAGCCCCTCGACACCTCGATCCCCGGCGCGCGCTCGGTCAAGGTCGTGCTCGATCGCCTCGGCGGCGACGCGCTCTACTTCCAGAACAGCGTGACCTACCCGATCCACCACGCCTTCGTGTCGGCCAACCTCTCCGGTGGCGCGCTGCCCGTCGTCGGCGCGCTGTCGGAGTTCAACACCACCGAGTACTTCTCCCCCGACCGGCGCTTTCTGCTCGGCGCGGTCACCTACTACGCCGGGCCCGCCGCCTGGGCGCTCGAGATCGCCCCCTACGACACGGCCTCGCCCGCGATGATCGCCACGCTCTTCGACGCCGTCCGCGCCCACGCCTGGTTCGGCGCCGAGCTCGCCTTCCACCCGACCTCGGTCGCCGTCGCGGCGACCGCCGAGGGGCTGCCCGCGAGCGTCCCGATCGTCACCACCGACACCCTCTACGCCGGCGTCGACTACCAGCCGCTGAACCTCGCCGTCGCCTACGGGCGCCTACACCTCATCACCGCCGACGCGCTCGCGGCGACCTACGTCCCCTACCGCGACATCGTCGTGCTCGACCACGTCCCCAACGACATCACGGTCGTCGCCGGCATCATCACCGAGGAGTTCCAGACCCCGCTCTCCCACATCAACGTCCTGTCCCAGAACCGCCGCACGCCGAACATGGGGCTGCGCGGCGCGATGACGAACCCGGAGCTGCTCGCCCTCGACGGCGGCTGGGTGCGCCTCGAGGTCGGCGCGCTGGCCTGGAGCGTCACCCCCGCCACCCTCGACGAGGCCGACGCCTGGTGGGAGCAGCACAAGCCGACCCCGGTCACGCTGCCGGCGGCCAACCTCAGCGTCACCGACCTGCGCGACCTCGCCGAGGTCACCCCCGAGCCCGCCGCCGGCGGCTCCCTGCGCACGGCGATCGCCGACGCCGTGCGCGCCTTCGGCGGCAAGGCGGCGCACTACTCGGTCCTCGCGCGCACCGCCGACGTCCCCGTGCGCCCGGCCTTCGCCATCCCGGCCTTCTATTACGACCAGTTCATGCGCGACAACGGGCTCTACGACCGCCTCGCCGCCATGACCACCGACGAGGCGTTCCGCGCCGACCCCGCGGTGCGCGACACCCAGCTCGCCAGCTTCCGGGCCGCGATCTCCGGCGGCGCGGTGGACGCGGACCTCCAGCGCGCGCTCAAGCTCAAGCTCGCCCTCGAGTACCCCGGGCAGTCGATGCGCTTTCGCAGCAGCACCAACAGCGAGGACCTCGACGGCTTCCCGTGCGCCGGCTGCTACGAGTCGCACACCGGCGACGCCGGCGACTGGGCCGACGTCCTCGACGCCATCCGCGACACCTGGGCCAGCGCGTTCCTGTTCCGCACCTTCGAGGAGCGCAGCTACTACGGCGTCGACCACGCCGCCGTCGTGATGCCGCTGCTCGTCCACCACAACTTCCCCGACGAGGCGGCCAACGGCGTCGCGCTCACCGCCAACCCGTACGACGCGACCGGGCTCCAGCCCGGGTTCTACATCAACGTCCAGTACGGCGGCGACGTCGAGGTGGTGCACCCGCCGGCCGGCACGACGAGCGATGAGATCATCTATCAATACGGCGAGCCCGGGCAGCCCGTGAGCTACCTCGCGCACAGCAACCTCGTGGCCAGCGGCGCGACGGTGCTGACGTCGACCCAGCTCCACCAGCTGGGGCGGGCCCTCACGGCCATCCACGCCCGCTTCTCGCCGGCGTACGGGCCGCTCGCCGGCAACAACGGCTGGTACGCGATGGACGTCGAGTTCAAGTTCGAGAGCCCGGCCGCGGGCGAGCCGGCGACCCTGGTCGTCAAGCAGGCGCGACCCAACCCCGGTCGCGGCGAATGATGCGAATCTATGGAGGTGTGAGCATGATCCCGAGTCTCTGGACGATGATCGCGGCGGCGGGCCTCGCGCTCGCCGCGGGCTGTGGCGACAGCGACGGGACGAGCGCGGACACCGCGCTCAGCGACACGATGACGGACGCGATCGGCGGGGACACGGTCGTCGCGGACACGGTCGTCGCGGACACGGCGGTCGCGGACTCCAGCGGCGACGTCGCGGTCGCGGACACGGCGGTCGCGGACACGGCGGTCGCGGACACGGCGGTCGCGGACACGGCTGAGGCCGACGTCGTCGACCTCGACGCCCTCGGGCCGATCCCGGCCGTGGTCATCAACGAGGTCGCCGCCGAGGGGGACCCGGCCGACTGGATCGAGCTCTACAACGCCGACGCGGTCGCGGTGGACCTCGCGGGCTGGCGCCTGCGCGACGACGACGAGGCCCACGGCTACGACCTCCCGGCCGGCACGACGCTGGAGCCCGGCGCCTACCTCGTCGTCGAGCGGGGCGACGCCGGCTTCGACTTCGGGCTCGGCGGGGCGGACGCGGCGCTGCTGTACGACGCGGCGGGGCGCCTCGCGGACGCGACGGTGTGGCTCGAGGGCGAGTCCCCCGTCGACGGGAGCTGGGGGCGTTTCCCGAACGGGACCGGCGACTTCTCGACGCGCTACGCGGCCTCCAAGGGCGGCGAGAACCTCGCCAACCCCGAGGTCCCGTGCGGCGACGGCGCGATCAACCCCAGCACCGAGGTGTGCGACGGCGCCGAGTTCGGCGGCCTCAGCTGCGAGGCCTTCGGCTGGGGCGGCGGCGAGCTGACCTGCGCCGACGGGTGCACCACCATCGACCAGAGCGCCTGCACGGCCCACGCCGTCGGGCTCGTCATCAACGAGGTCACCTCGGCCGGCGACGACCTCGTCGAGCTCTTCAACGGCGGCGCCACGGCGGTCGACCTCGCGGGCTGGTCGATCCACGACGACGCCGACAACACCTACGTCTTCCCCGCCGGGGTGAGCGTCGCGGCGGGGGCGTATCTGGTGCTGACGAAGGGCGTCGATCACGACTTCGGCCTCGGCGGCGACGACGCGGTGACGCTGAGCGACGCCTCGGCCGCGGTCATCGACGTGGCCGACTGGCAGGACGGCGAGGCGCTGCTGAGCTACTGCCGCTGGCCCGACGGCGTCGGCGGCTTCCGCGCCTGCGTGGCGGCGACCTTCGGTGCGGCCAACCAGGGCGAGTGAGCAGGGGGCGGCCTCCGGGCCGCCGACCCGCCGACTGACACCCGCGCTTCCCGCCAGGTGCGAACGCGGGTGCGCGATCGACGCATTGATGAACCGCAAGTTATTGATCTCGTTGACGCGTGCGGCTTGGCCCGGCACTTGCTTCGTCCCCCGCCCAGTGCGCTCCGGACGGTGAGGTGACCATGCACGCAGTGACGACGCTCGAGACGCTTCGGCAGAGCTACCCCAACGCCCAGGTCGCGACGTTCACGGTCGACGTGGCCTGCGCTCCCCAGACCTTCTACGAGGTCATCACGGACTACTCGGCGTACCCGCAGTTCGTGCCGAGCCAGCGGGCCGGGCGCATCCTGCGGCGCGACCACGGGAGCCCGACGGAGCGCCTCGAGGTCGCGATGGAGCTGTCGCTCGTCGGCAAGGCCGTGCGCTACGAGCTCGTCGCCGAGGGGGTCGCCGGGCACTCGCTCACGTGGAGCCTCGTGTCCGGCGACTTCATGCGCGAGAACGCCGGGGCGTGGCTGCTCGACGAGCTGCCGAACGGCCACACGCGCGCGACGTTCTACATGGCGGTCATCCTCAAGGGCTGGCTGCCCGGCGGCCTCGTGAACAGCCTCCTCACCAAGACGTGCCCCGCCACCGTGCAGGCCTTCAAGGCCGAGGCGGAGCGCCGCGCCACGGTGTAAGGGGAGGGGCGTCTCAGCGTCCCGAAGCGGACCGGCGGACGCGCCGCTGGTGCGGGCGCCGCGGGGAGACCGGGGTCAGCAGCGCGCGCGCGTGTTCGTGTGCGCGTTGTATCGCGAAGGCCCGCATTGCCTCGGGGCGGGCGTGCGCGGCCAGGCTGGCCTCGCGGCGGGCCAGGGCGCGGGCGGAGCGGTGGACGGCGCGCAGGCAGCGCTCACGCTCGAGCGACGCGGGAGCCGTGGCGTTGTAGGCGGCGACCGCGTCGTCGAGGCGGGCCCGGTCGTTCGCCCGTGCGCGCCTCAGGGCCGCGCGCTCGTCATCGGGCTCCTGTCGCCAGCGCCGCGAGGCCTCCTCGAGGGCGTCGATGGCGTCGAGCTGCTCGGCGAGCGTCGTCGCCAGCGCCTCCCCCGAGAGGCTGATCCCGGGCAGGGCGTCGGCGTCGCCCTCAGCCGCGTCCGACGGCAGCAGGCGGGCCGAGTGGATCGCCTCGAGGGGCGACGCGCGGTCGATGATCGGTGAGTAGGGCGTGGGGCTGTTGACGTCGATGACCCGGGTGAAGTGGTCGGCCCAGCAGTGGTCCTCGCCGTAGCCCGTGTCCGAGATGCCCACCGAGACGACGCCGGCGTCGAAGATGTCGGGGCAGCGCCGGCGCAGCTCGGTGATCTTGCGCGGCCCACCGTTGAGCCGCAGGGTCTCGAGGGGAGCGAAGCGCTCGGGTCGCGAACGTCGGGTGGCGGCGCTCGGGAAGCGCGCTGGGGCGCTGGGGCGCTCGTCCCGCACGTCGATCTCGGAGTACAGCGCCAGGTCCGCCCCGAGGTGCGCGGCGGCCGCCTCGACGACGGGCTGCGGCGACGCGCTGGCGATGATGACGGTGGCGTCGGGGCACCAACCGCGGAGCCAGGCGACGTCGGCGGCGTCGATCACCTGGCGCGCGCGGTGGCGGCGCAGGACGCGCGTGGCCAGCTCGCGCAGACGCGGCAGCGGCACGCCGGCGATCTGGTGAAAGAGCGCCAGCTGGGGGCCGCGCTGGATGGCCTCGACCGCGGTCGGCCCGAAGCGTCGGAAGCTGCGCCGGTAGCTGGCCTCCCGGCGGGACGCGAGCTTGAGGTTGAGCAGGTAGTCGAGCCCCGGGCCGGCCCACTGATCCATGCCGGTCGCGAGGTAGCGCACCAGCGCGACGGGGCGACGCCAGGCCCACAGGAAGCGGGCGGCGGTGCGCTCGTCGTCGCGCTCGTCGAGGAAGTCGTCGCCGTAGGCCTGGCGCGCGATCAGCTCGAACCCCAGGCGTTCGCCGACGTTGACGCCGTCAAAGCAGGTCCGGTCGAGGTCGAGCACGATGTAGCGCGCGTCCTTCGGGACCGCACGGCGACAGAGGGTGCGAAAGGACAGCGGCGTGGGGTGGACGACCAGGCGATCCACCACGCGGACGTGCGCGCGGAGCGAGGCCGGAGCGGCCGGGGCGCGCTCAGGGGCATGAACTGCCTGCATTGGAGCTCCTCCCAGGGAGAACGCGCCCTGGGTCGGCGCGAGCCGCACCCCGGGCCGCGGTCCGTTCGGTGATCGCGCCAGGTCGCGGGGCGGCGCTCGCGAGCCCCGCCATCGTACGGCGCGCGAGGCGCGGCCTGTGTCACACTTCGGTATTAGTTCCGCCACCGGCGGGGACCCACCGGCCGCTATGGCTTCGAGGTGGGCGGCACCTACGTCTCGCCGGTCGACTACTCGGATCAGGCGTTTCGCGACGCCGTGCGCGCCGACGTCCGCAAGGTGGTGGCGCAGTACAAGGACACGCCCGGCATCTTGATGTGGCTCCTGGGCAACGAGCTAGCGACGCCATGACAGGTCGCTATGACAGGGGTCAGGCACCCTCAATGACAGGGGTCAGGCACCCTCACTTTTCACTTTCCCCTATATGGGCGCGTATCCACGTCGGCTCGGAACCGTAGGGGTCAGGC
>PHBI01000235.1 GCA_002841945.1 Deltaproteobacteria bacterium HGW-Deltaproteobacteria-14 | reverse complement strand
CACATGCAGATGCTGGCGCGTCGGATCGTCTACGCCGACGCCCAGGCTCACGCCGCCTAATATTGAAACACCTTCTTAGGGCGCGTGCCGGATTGAGTTGATCGGATGGCCAAGGCGGCGGCGTCCGGTGCGTGTCCCTGGGAGGCGAAGGCGGACCGGGCGTCTTCCGAGCTTTCGGGGACGCGCAGATGGCGGCGGATCCGCCGGCGAGACGACAAGTTATTTCGGCACGGACCCTCTTACTCCGGGGCGGGGGCGGGGAGGTGGTCGGAGACCCAGCTCCAGAACGTCGGCTCGTGGCGCCGGAGCTGCGCGACGAGCCGTCCGCGTGTCCGCGCCCAGCCGTCATAGGCCGCTGCGATGACCTTCGGGTACAGATCCTGGGTCTCGCCGTCGACCGCGAGGCCGATCACGGACAACGCCGCCTTCTCATAGAGGCCGTTGGCCTCGTAGGGCGTGGCGGGCCCGAGGTCCTCGAGGGTGTCGGAGAGGCGCTCGATCACGACGGGCGCGTCCCAGGCGTCGGGCGCTACGCAGGCGCGACCCCAGGCGGAGCCGACATGGGTGTCGCCGGCCTTCGATCGCCCCCACCCGTAGAGGTAGAAGCACAGGGCGCCGGGTTTACCGGTCGCAGGCCAGGGACGTGGGATCGGGAGGCTGACCGCCGCCTCCCAGCCCAGCGTCTCGCGTCGGATCGCCGCGAACGCCTTGGCGGCGGCGGCCTCGACGCGCTCGCTGACCTGCTCGACCAGCGTGCTCCCGGCCGGGCGTCGCGCGAGGACGCGGCTCACCGACCAGCGGCCGGCCCACATGCCGAGGTGCCCGTAGCCGCGACCCGGCTGGGATTCGAAGAGCCCCTCGGCGGTCATCCGCCAGGTCCCCTCGGGGATGGAGGCGGCCATCCAGAAGCGCGTCTCGCCGGAGCTGATCCCGCTCGACTCGAAGCGCTGGGCCACCACCGCGTGGGTCAGCCGGATCCTGCGCCCATGGAAGTCCGTGGGTCGGGCAAAGAGGTCCGCCCAGCGCACGTCCATGACGGTCGCCGCGTCCGCCCGGGCGGCGGCGATGGCGGCGGCGAACGCGCGGGCGTCGCAGAGGTCGACCCCCGGCACGGGGACGATCGGCGACCGCTCACCGGCGACGGTCTCGCGTCGCAGGGTCAGATCCGCATGGGCAGCCCCCTTGGGGGTCACGACCACGTGGACGAGGGCGTCGGAGGCCCACACCGACCACCACCCGCCGCCAATCGCGGCCGGTCCGAACGCCACCTGCTCGCCAGCGATCTCCCCCGTGGCGGGGAGCGGCCCCTTCACAGTCACCCCGGTCGCCTCGAGGCGCACCTCGAGGCCATTGGTCCCCGTGAGCACGATCACCTGCCCCTCCGCGCGCGCCGGGCAGGTCGCGGCGACCTCCCCGGCGAAAGCCGCCACGAGCACGACGCAGAGCGCAACGCCGAGCCCCCAGGTCCGTCCGTTCATCGGCACCCCTCCCGTCCCGCGCGTCCTCTGGCTTGAACGGACCAAGCGTAGGACGAATCAGCGCCGCTGTCGCACGGCGAGGGCGAGGCAGGTCAGAAGGCGTCGAGGGCGGCATCCATGACCGCCGCGTATCGCCGCCAGCCGGACACCAAGAAAGCGCGCGATCAGATGTCCGAGCTCAGCGGTCGCAGCGCGGCGGCCAGCGTCTTGCGCTGCTCGAAGAAGCCGCGCAGCCCCGCCTCGACCTTGCCGTTGACCGACGCCGCCGGGTAGTGCCCGTTCGCGCCGCGCTTGCCCGCCGGCATCCCCGTCAGCAGCGACAGCGCCGGCTCCACGTTGTCGACCGCCCAGATGTGGAACCTCCCGGCCGCGCACGCCTCCACCACGTCGGGGCGCAGCATCAGGTTCTTCACGTTGGCCGCCGGCACGATGACGCCCTGGTGGCCCGTCAGCCCGCGCACCCGGCACACGTCGTAGAAGCCCTCGACCTTCTCGTTGACCCCGCCGATCGCCTGGACCTGCCCGTGCTGGTTGATCGATCCCGTCACCGCGAGGGACTGCTTGATCGGGATGCGGCCGACCGCGGAGAGCAGCGCGCAGTACTCGCTGAGCGAGGCGCTGTCCCCCTCGACGAGGCCGTAGGACTGCTCGAACACCAGGCTCGCCGTCAATGAGAGCGGCACGTCGGTGGCGTAGCGGCTCCCGAGCAGCGACTGCAGGATCAGCACGCCCTTCGAGTGGATGCTGCCGGCGAGCTCCGCCTCGCGCTCGATGTCGATGACCTCGCCCGTGCCCATGCGCGCGGTCGCGGTGATGCGCGTCGGCCGCCCGAAGGACACGTTGCCGAAGCCCATGACCGCCAGGCCGTTGATCTGCCCGACGGCCTCACCCTCGGTGGCGACCATCAGGGTCCCGCGCTCGATCTGCTCGTGCAGCTCGTCCCGGGGCCGGCTCGAGCGCCGGATGAACGCCTCGAGGGCCCGCTGCACGTCGTCGCGCTCCACACACGCGTGGCCGGCCTTCTCCGCCCAGTAGTCGGCCTCATCCATCAGGTTGAAGAGCCCGGACAGGTTCGCCGAGAGCTGCTCGGCGTCCTCGACCTCGCGGGCGCTGTACTCGATGATCTCGCCGACGGCGCCGCTGGTGAACGGCTTGAGCCCCTCGTCGGTGGCCTTGGTCCCGATGAGCCGCGCGTACAGCCGGGTGTTCTCGACCGACCGCGGGATGCGGTCCTCGAACGCGGCGAGGATCTTGAAGTGGCGCTCGAACTCCGGGTCCCCGGCGCACAGCTCGTAGTAGAGCGACGGCGAGCCCATCAGCACCACCTTGACGTCGATCGGCACCGGCTCGGGGGCCAGGGTGACCGTCGTCATCAGGTTCCCCTGCTGCCCGGGCGAGTCCATGCGCAGGAGGCGCGAGCGCAGGGCGCGCTTGAGCGCGGTCCACGCGTACGGCTCGACGAGCAGCCGGTGGGCGTCGAGGATGAGGTAGCCGCCGCTCGCGAGGTGGAGCGCCCCGGGCTTGATCAACGTGTGATCGGTGAGCAGCGCGCCGTACTCCGACATGTGCTCGATGCGCCCGATGATGTTCGAGAACGCGGGGTTGTCCTCGTAGACGACCGGCGCCCCCTCGGTCTTGGCGTGGTCGACGAGCACGTTGACGGCGTACCGCTTCATGCTCACCGGCTCCTGGGCGACCATCTGGCCGTCGCCGCCGTCGTCATCCTCGTCCTCGTCGAGGAAGATCGGGGCCTGGTCGACGACGTCGTCGCGCACCGCCTCGAGCCAGGCGCGGACCTCGTCGTCGCCGGCGTAGACCTTGAGGAGCGGGTCCATCAGCCGCGAGACCTCCTCGCGGGAGACCTCCTGGTCGAGGGCCTTGAGCCGCTCGCGCGTCTCCTTGCGCCAGCGCGGCACCCCGGCGGCGAAGCCCTGCAGCTGCTCCTGCATGTCGTCCATCGCGGCGGCGAGGGCCTTCTGCTTGTCCTCGGGGAGCTTGGTGAACTCGTCGGGCTCGAGGATGTCGTCGCCGCCGTTGGCCGGCCCGAAGGTCAGGCCGTCGTCGGTCTCCTTCATCAGGAGCCCCTTGTTCGACGCCGCCGTGCGGAGCGCCGCGAGGGCCTGGTCCTGCACCTTCTCCATCGCCTCGGCGATCTTGCGCGCCCGCGCCGTGTAGCGGTCGCTGCTGAAGACCGCGGGCAGGAGCGAGCCGAGGTCCTCGACGAGCCGGTCCATGCGGTCGCGCAGCCCCACCCCGCCGCCCGGGGGCAGGCGCAGGACCTTGGGGCGGTGCGGCTCGTCGAAGTTCGCGACGTAGACCAGGTCCGGCGGCACCGGCTCACCCGCCGCGCGCTGGCGCAGGGCCTCGCTCGCGACGGTGTGCTTGCCCACCCCGGTCGAGCCGAGGACGAAGATGTTGTAGCCCTCGCGGCGGATCCCGATGCCGACCTCGAGCGCGTCGAGCGCCCGACTCTGCCCGACCGTCCCCACCAGCGGCGGCAGGTCGCGGGTCGTCGTGAAGTCGAGCGCCTCGGGCGAGCACAGGGTGCGGAGCTTGTCCGCCGGGATCGGGGTCGGGGGCGGGGTCGGTCGCGACATCGCGTCCTCTGGGATGGGGAGGGGGCAGCGGCCAGGGGCGAGCGCGAGGGGCGGCGTTCGGCGCGCTCCCCGCCGTCGCTCAGACCTGCACGTCGAAGTCGCGCAGCGCCTGGTTGAGGCTGGTCTTCTGGTCGGTCGACGCGGTGCGCCGGCCGATGATGAGCGCCACCGGGACGTGGTAGGTCCCGGCCGGGAACGCCTTCGGCACGCTGCCCGGGATGACGACCGAGCGCGGCGGCACGACGCCCCGCTGCTCGACCGGGGCCGCGCCCGAGACGTCGATGATGCGGGTCGAGGCGGCGAGCACCACGCCGGCGCCGAGGACCGCCTCGCGACCGACGCGCACCCCCTCGACGACGATGCAGCGGCTGCCGATGAAGGCGCCGTCCTCGACGATGACCGGGGTCGCCCCCGGGGGCTCGAGCACGCCGCCGATCCCGACCCCGCCCGACAGGTGGACGTCGCGCCCGATCTGCGCGCACGAGCCGACGGTCGCCCAGGTGTCGACCATCGTCCCCGAGCCGACCCAGGCGCCGATGTTCACGTAGCTCGGCATCAGCACCGCGCCGCGCTCGACGAACGCGCCGTAGCGCAGGGCCGCCGGCGGCACGACCCGGACCCCGGCCGCGGCGAAGCCGCTCTTGAGGGGGATCTTGTCGTGGTACTCGAACGGGCCCGACGCGATCGGCGCCATCTGCCGCAGCCCGAAGTACAGGAGGACGGCCTCCTTGATCCAGCTGTGGACGATCCAGGCGCCGTCTGGGTCGGCGGGGGGGCTCGCGACGCGCAGGGCGCCCGCGTCGAGGGCCGCGATCGTCCGCTCGACCGCCGCTGCGGTCGCCGGGTCGGCGAGCCTGGCGCGATCCTCGTACGCCGCGTGGACCAGGCTCCGGTCGTCGCTGTGGGTCATCCCATGCACCTCGCGTCGGCGGTGGCGGCGACACGTAACACAGGGGGGCGGTGGGCGCCAAGCAGGTCCCCGGGCCGGGGCCCCGCCGGCTCTTTTCGCCGGCCGCGGTGCAACGCATCGTTGCGGCGAGCCGCTCCCCTTCGGTATGCACGCTGGCTGGACGGAGGGCCGAGATGACGATGCCGGGACGGCGCGGTTGGGGCGGGCTGGTGGGAGCGACGGCGTGGGCCGCGCTCGCCGTCATCGGATTCGGGTGTGGCGGCGACGGGGGCGGCGGCGCGGACACCGCGGTCGACACGACCCCGGAGGACACCGCCGACGCGGTCGTCGACACGCAGTGCGTCGGAGTCCGGACCGGGGATCCGTGCGACGACGGCAACTCGTGTACGAGCGGCGACAAGTGCATCGACGAGGTCTGCCGCGGCGCGCTCATCAGCTGCGGCGACGACGACCCGTGCACCGACGACAGCTGCGACCCGGGCGCCGGGTGCGTGAACACGCCGAACACGGCGGGGTGTGACGACGGCAACGCCTGCACGACCTCCGACAAGTGCGCCGCCGGGGTGTGCGCCGGCCGCCCGGCGAGCAACCTCGCGTGCAACGACAGCGACCCTTGCACCCGGGGCGACGTCTGCACCGAGGGCGTCTGCGCCGGGACCCTCAACGACTGCAACGACCTCAACCCGTGCACCCAGGACTTCTGCGACGTCACCCACCCGGACGCGATCCAGGGCACGGGCTGCGTGCACCAGGCCATCAGCGGCAGCTGCGACGACGCCAACCCGTGTACGGTCAACGACGCCTGCGTCGAGGGGACCTGCCAGGGCGCGGCCAACGTCGGCGGGGCGTGCTCCGACGGCGATCTCTGCACGACCGGCGAGACCTGCAAGGCGGACGGCTCGTGCGGCGCCGGCGCGCCGGTGCAGTGCGTCGACTCGAACCCGTGTACCGAGGACCTGTGCGACGCTCAGCAGGGCTGCCGCTTCCCGCCCGACATCGGCAAGTCCTGCGACGACACCGACAAGTGTACCACCAGCGACGTCTGTGACGCGGACGGCGCCTGCGCCGGCACCCCCAAGGCGTGTCAGCCCGCCGACCAGTGCAAGGACGGCACCTGCGACGCCGACACCGGGGCGTGCGTCGTCGTGACCCGCGACTGCGACGACCACAACCCGTGTACCGACGACTCGTGCGACCCGAGCGTCGGCTGCCGCCACGACAACAACACCGCCGGCTGCGACGACGCGAGCCTCTGCACGAGCGGCGACCACTGCTCCGGCGGGCTGTGCGTCGGCACGCCGCTCGCGTGCGACGTCTCGCTCGACACCACGTGCCGCGAGAACACCTGCAACCCCGCGACCGGCGCGTGCGAGATGGAGTTCTTCAACGGCACGCTGTGCGACGACGGCGCGCTGTGCACCAACACCGACGTGTGCGCGTCGGGGGAGTGTGTGGGGATCCCGGTGTCGTGCGCGGACGGCGACCCGTGCACGCGGGACTTCTGCGACGAGGGCACGGGGAGCTGCGACTACGAGCAGCTCAGCGAGGAGGAGTGCGGCGACCTGAGCCTCGAGCGGGCCAACCAATACCGGGCGCTGCTCGAGCTGCCGCCGCTCGTCAACGACGAGTTCATCATCGCGGCGGCGACGGCGCACTGCGAGTACTACGTCAACAACCCCGCGCCCTACGACGCCGGGCTGTCGCCGCACAACGAGCAGGAGGGCCTGCCCGGCTACACCGGCGCGGGCTTCGGCGAGCGGCTGACGACGGCCGGCTTCACCGGCACCCCGATGTTCGAGGTGATGGCGTTCCTCAACGACCCGGTGCGCTCGGTCGACGAATGGGTGGCGACCCTGTATCACCGGATTCCGTTCATCGTGCCGCAGACTCTCCAGATGGGTTACGGCGCTGCGCAGAAGGCGTTCCGCGAGTGCGACACCATCGACTTCGGGCAGAACCCAACCGGGGACGACGCTTGGGAGGGGCTCATCCTGCCGTTCCCGATCGACGGCATGAGCGGCGTCCCGACGATGTGGGACGGCGCCGAGAGCCCGCAGCCGCCGCTGCCGAACCCCTACCCCTCGGGGCCGATCCTGACGGTGACCTTCACCGCCAAGGCGAGCTACCCCGGGGTGAGCATCGTCGACAGCGACATCCAGGGCCCGAACGGCCCGGTGCCCCACGTGGCCAACAGCCCCGGGACGGACTCGGACCTGTGCTGCGGCATCATCACCCTCTACCCGCTGGCGCCGCTCGAGACGTTCACCACCTACACGGTGATCGTGGACTACTCGCGCAACGGCGTCGCCGGGACGTTCTCGTGGTCGTTCACGACCGGCCCGGGGACGAGCCAGCTGTTTCTGCCATGAGCCCCGGCGGGTGTCGCCGGCCGGCGCGAGGACGCACCATGCTGCGACGCACAATCACTGTCGGTCTAGGCGCGCTGTTGTTCATCACGGCATGCGGTGCGCCGCGGGATCCAGACCTCGAGAAGCGGGCCTTCAAGGCCCTCGCCGAGCTCGAGGCGGAGCGCGCGGCGAACCCGGCGCCGAACCCGAGCGTGACGCCGCCGGCGCCGGGCCCGACCGCGCTCAAGACGTACACGAACGAGGAGCTGCAGAGCATCCTCAACGGCGTGAGCGGGACCGGAAACAAGCTCTGGGCGGAGTTCCGCACCCAGCTCGGCACCATCAAGTGCGCCCTCGACGACGTCGACGCGCCGCAGACGGTGGCGAACTTCATCGGGCTCGCCAGCGGCCAGACCGAGTGGCGCGAGGGCTCCCGCGGGCCCAACGTGCGGCGCCCGTTCTATGACGGCCTGACGTTTCACCGCGTGGTGGCGAACTTCATCATCCAGACCGGCAACCCGGGGCGCGAGGTCGGCGGCGGGCCGGGCTGGACCATCCCCCGCGAGACCCGCGCCGCCGGCGCCTTCGACGGGCCGGGCGCGCTGGCGATGATCGACAGCGGCAGCGACAGCCACGGGAGCCAGCTCTTCATCACGACCCGCCCCGACCCGACGCTCAAGGCGCGCTACGCGGCCTTCGGTCGCTGCGAGGAGGTCGACGTGGTGCGGGCCATCTCCAACGGCGAGAAGGTGCCGAGCGCAGACGGCAAGCCGTCGTCGATGCCCCGGGATCCGGTCAAGATCTTCAGCGTCAAGATCAGCCGCGGGGACTGAGGGGCCGGCTCAGGCTGATCGCCGCGACCCGATCCCGCGTTCGGGATCTCGGGTCGGCGCCGTTCCGGATCGGGTCGGCGCCGTTCCGGATCGGGTCGGCGCCGTTCCGGATCGGGTCGGCGCCGTTTCCGGATCGGGTCAGCGCCGTTTCCGGATCGGGTCGGCGCCGTTTCCGGATCGGGTCAGCGCCGTTCCCGGATCGGGTCAGCGCCGTTCCCGGATCGGGTCGACGCCGTTTCCGGATCGGCGCGTGGTCGTCGCGACCGCGCTGTTCGGCTACTCCTCGGCCTCCGGCGGCGGCGCGTCCTTGTCCTTGCCCACCGGCCGCCCACCGCGATCGGACCGCTTGGCGCGCGCGCTGACCTTGATGTCCGGCTTCACCTTCTGGTCGTTCGGGATGAAGCGGACCTCGGTCTTCACCTCGAAGCTGAGCGCGGTCAGGATCTTCTGGACCTCGCCGCTGACGTCGATCCCCTCGAAGAAGCGCTTGGTCTGGGCGCCGATGATCCGCACCACCTCGTCGCGGGCGGAGTCCGCCTGGCGCTTCATGTAGGTGACGAGCTCCTTGGGGAGGACCTCCTTGATGGTGCTGCGGACCCACTCCTCGGAGCCGATCACCGAGCGGATCCCGGATCCGACCGCCTTGCGCACGGCGTCGGACATCCCGCGCAGGGTGGGCCGCTCCTCGCGCCCGTCGCGATCGTCGCCCTGGATCTCGTCGTCGAGCGGGTCCTGTTCCTCGGCCATGCGCGCGCTCCTTGTCTCAGCGGCGGTCGGGCGCCGGAGCCCGTCGCGGTCGTCGTCAGGCCGTCGCAGGCTCGCGCCCGCCGAGCGCGGCGCCGCGCACCCCGGTCCCGGCGACAATGCGCACTCGGCGCGACCTTGGCAACCGCTTTCACGGGTCCTCTGGCACCCCGATCTACAGTCCCACGAAGCGGGGCTCTGGGCCGGTGTCCACGCCGCGACGCGGCGGGCGGAGGCCGCGAAGCGGCCGGACCTGTGGAGCTAGAACCCCAAGCAAAACGCAGCGAAGCGGGCTCGTTGAGCGAGGTGTCCTGGACACGGCGGAGCGAGCCCTGATTGGGTGTCCCAGCGCCCCCGCCGCGGGGCGCGAGGCCGGCCCGCTGGTGCCCGGGGCCGGCGTCGGCTATGCGTGGGCGGACCGGACCGCGAGGAGCCCACCCGGATGGCCGACGCCCCCCCCAACCCGACCCACCTCGCGCGCCAGGCGGCGCTCGCCCGGAGCCCCCGCGCGCTGCCCTTGGGCCGCGTCGGGCAGGGCCTGCGGCGGCGCCTGCGCGAGGCGGGCGAGTCGACCCGCGCCCGGCTGCTGTCGGCCTGGGCTGCGGCGCTCGGCGAGCTGCACGCCGCCGGCTGGGGCACGGAAGACCCCGTGACCGCGGCCATCGTCACCGTCCACGACCGCGTCCAGCTCCTCCCTGACCTCGTCTGGCCCCTCGGCACGCTGACCGCGCGCCGCCCGGTGGCGGCCTGGCTCGACGTCGCCGACGCCCTCGCCTGGATCGACGGC